>JAJPJN010000061.1 GCA_021324185.1 Terriglobia bacterium
CATGTCTACGAATCCGTTTTTCAAGGCGCAAGTGGAACCTGGGGTTATGTGGATCTGACCTATATCGCCGGCCTGCCGAATGCAGACGCCACCAGTGCGCTCAGCGTTTTCATTGATGCACAACAGCATTTTGTGTATCAAAACAGCGGCAACATCTTTCAAGCCGTGGCCAAACGCACCCCAACAACGGCAGCAAAGGTGTCGACTCCCAAGCAACCGGCTTCTTCCAGCTAAATGAAGGCAGAATAGGGTCAATCGGCCAGGCGATTAACGCTACGCTGAATGGAGGAGGCAATTTGGGCTGGACGACTCCCTGGATCTGGAGCGTGATCGAATTCAACTCGACCGCCAATATCGTATTTCCCTTCGACCATGCCATCTTCCCAAGCTACTCTATCTACATAAATGGTGCTCTTGTCCGAACCTGTAGCCAGAGCGCCCCATCGGCGTTTGTCTCCCAGGACGGCTCATATCAAAGGCTCCCATCTCAAATTCCAGTAGGGTCAAGGCTAACATCATGTCAAAATTGAGAATTTCAATTCGGCGGTGCGCTCCTGTTAGCTGCTGCGTTCTGCTTCTAACGTCATTTCCTGGATTGTCCGTTGGCCAGTCCACAAATTCAGTGGCAGATGATGAAGCGAAGCAAAGGATCACGGGAATAATTCGCGAGTTGGACAGGAGTAACTACGACGCAACGATCGGCGCTCAGGAACTCCCCGTTCTGGAGGACGCCTTTGCCCAGACCACCGATCCTGTGCTGAAGGAGAACATCGCCAGCGCTCTGGTTCGCCTCGGCGGGAAAGACGACATCTACTGGTCTGTCCTGGCAGAGCGAGCGCAGGAAATCCTGGATAACGACGCGCCAGATCCGATCCTGTATGACGCAAATGGAAAAAGCATCCGTGGTAAGCTCTCTCCGGCTTTCCTGGAATGGGCGAGCAAACACGGCTTGACTTCAGACGCTATTTACCAACAGCTCCTCACGATACCCGCGGAATTCTCGTTTGTTGCCACCACAGGCGACTCACGCGGGCTCCCTATCCTGCGAAAGGGGCTGCAATCATCAAATTACGTAATTCGGGCTATCGCAGCACGAGGCCTTGCCACCCTTCAAGACGAAGCCTCCATACCACTCATCATCGCGGCGGCGCACCAAGCCCCTTCCGAGATCCAGGGGTTCATAGCCAGAGCCCTTGTCGCATTTAGCAACCCCGCTGCTCAGGCCGCAGCAGAAGAGCTGGTAACCGATAAGAATGTTCTGGAGGGCATAAGGCAGCAGATCAAGGAAAGGGGCCCTCGCGGAGTGTGGTAGCTGGCCAGACTAATCACCTTGAAAAAATATTCTTACTGTCGTGTCAAAAGCAATAGCAGCTACGAAGTATCGCGGTCTGGCTGCTGGCCTTTTAATATTTGATGCCGCATGCCAGCGCCCGGGGTAAGGCCGTATGATTAAGAGGACCAACCACCGCTTGCCTGCCAGATGATGTGCGCCCGGTTCTCCTGGTCGGCCGCATCTCCCTCTCTGTCTACTTAGACGGCGCGCAGAACTTTGTATTTGAGGGGAGCAATCAACACATTTATCAGGCGGTATTCAATGGAGCAAGTTGGACAGAAGAGGATATTACCGCCGATTCCCATGCTCCCGCTGCCGAGCCAAACACGCCCATAACGGCATTTACGCAGGGAAGTGCAGTAGGCGTCGTGTTCACTGGTGTCGACGAGCATGTCTACGAATCCGTTTTTCAAGGCGCAAGTGGAACCTGGAGCTACGTGGATCTGACCTATATCGCCGGCCTGCCGAATGCAGACGCCACCAGTGCGCTCAGCGTTTTCATTGATGCACAACAGCATTTTGTGTATCAAAACGGCGGCAACATCTTTCAAGCCGTGTTCAACGGCAGCGGCTTCAGCGGCGAAAACATTACAGTGGACGCCGGAGCGCCGGCAGCGGCCGGCGTCGTCGCTGCAGTCGTGCTGCAGAATTTAACGCACCCGAATCTATGGCCCAACTTCGAAGCCGGCGATACGTTCCAGGTCACGATGAAGGGCGGATCGAACCAACCGGTGATGCTTACACAATATCCCGGCGGAACATCTCAAATGGGACTAACCGATGCCTACGGAAATTTCGCGTACACGATGATAGAACAGACATCCAATATCGGCAGCTACACTCAGGTTTGGTCCGTTGGAGGCGTGCAGGCTACGCCAGCGCTCAGCTTCATGGTCGGCCAGCTCGGCATGGGCACCGTTTCGGCTACGGATCTTGGCACCACTCCCGACGGCCATGTCGAGGGTGTTTCAATGCTCTCCATCACGAACGGCGTCGCAACAAGCTATGCCGTGACCGAGCTGGATTACACCGCCCAACAATATTACGATGCTTATACCGTGTCCGGAATTTTCGATAATGGTCAACTGATCGTCAGCGGGCAGAGCGCGGTCGGCGCAGGCGCGGAAGGCGGCTATTTATCCACTTCGGCTAACCCGTGGGACATCTACACGCTGCAAACCGATCATTACGTGGTGGCGTTCATCCCTTACTTCAGCTACTACGAAAATCCGCTTTACTACGAAGGGTATGCACCCGGAGAGGACTCCAGTGGCGATCTCGTCTTTGGCCCGGGCGGAGGTGCATTTTACATAACCGCTGCTTATTTATACCTAGGCAGCACGCTGGCTGATCAGATATACGTGCCGCAGGATGGAAACAACATTCCGCTGGCGGA
>JAJPJN010000176.1 GCA_021324185.1 Terriglobia bacterium
ACCGGCCCCGCGGCAATAACGAACGATGTCCTCAATCTGCCGCGGCGTGTAGCCGAGGCGGCGCAGAGCAGGCGGAATCGATTCGTTGATGATTTTGAAGTAACCGCCCCCCGCCAGTTTCTTGAACTTCACCAGAGCGAAGTCCGGCTCAATGCCAGTGGTGTCACAGTCCATAACCAAGGCTATAGTGCCCGTAGGGGCGATGCACGTCACCTGTGCGTTGCGATAGCCGTGCTTCTCGCCCAACTCCAACATGCGATCGCTTTCGCGCTGGGCAGCCTTGAGTAAGTATTCTGGACAGAAGCGCGCATCGATACCAACCGGCGGGATGGTCAGTCCTTCGTACTCCGGCTGCGGTGCGTTGTAGGCAGCACGGCGATGATTGCGGATCACACGTAGCATGGCTTCGCGGTTAGCATCGTAACGCGGGAAGGGGCCGACTTCGGCGGCCATCTCGGCAGATGCTGCATAGGAAGCCGAATGCATCAAAGCGGTGATAGCGCCGCACCAAGCCCGACCCTCATGCGAATCGTAGGGCAGTCCCTGCACCATCAAGAGCGATCCCATGTTGGCGTAGCCCAGACCCAGGGTGCGGAAATCATACGATTTCTGCGCCACCGCCACGCTGGGGAATTGCGCCATGTAAACGGATATCTCTAGGATCAAAGTCCACAAGCGCGTGGCATGGCAGAAGGACTCTACGTCGAAACGGCCGGTTTTCTCGTCGTAGAACGTGAGCAAGTTCAAACTGGCGAGATTGCAGGCCGTATCGTCTATGAACATGTACTCGCTGCATGGATTTGATCCATTGATGCGATCATCCGCCGGACAGGTGTGCCATTCGTTGATGGTCGTATCAAACTGCACTCCCGGATCGGCACACGACCAGGCGGCAAAAGCGATCTGATTCCACAAAGCACGGGCGCGCAGGGTCTTTCTCGACTTTGGTGCCCGACCTTCCAACCGCGCCTTCTCTCTCTCGGTGCGCCAGTACAAATGCCAGAGACCATCCTTTTGCACCGCCTCCATGAACTCATTGGTGACGCGCACCGAGTTGTTGCTGTTCTGTCCGGAAACCGTGAAGTACGCTTTCGAGTTCCAGTCGGTGTTGTACTCCTCGATTTTCAGCGACGTAACGCCCTGATCGGCCAGTTGCAGGACGCGTTCGATGTAGTTGACCGGCACCAATGCAGTGCGGGCTTCGACGATGGCCCGATGCAGCTCATGATTGCGCTGACGATCCAGCCGCTCCTCGGCGTTGGGCCAATTCACACATGCTTTGAGGATGGCGTTCAAGTGGCGATTGAGCAGCCGCGAACCGGTGACCAGCGCCGCAACCTTGCCTTCCTCGACCATCTTCCAGTTGATGAATTCCTCGATATCCGGATGATCGAGATCCAAAATCACCATTTTGGCCGCTCTGCGCGTAGTCCCACCGGATTTTATTGCTCCCGCGGCGCGATCACCGATCTTGAGGAAGCTCATCAAACCGCTGGATTTGCCGCCGCCGGACAATGGCTCGCCTTCGCCGCGCAGGGAGGAGAAATTTGAGCCCGTACCTGATCCGTATTTAAAAATACGCGCTTCACGGACCCATAGATCCATGATACCGCCTTCGTTCACGAGATCATCTTGGATAGATTGGATGAAGCAGTTATGCACGAGTCGGCCAGCGCACCAAAACTCTCCGGATGCTGTCTGGATGTCATACACCAATTCGGCACCCGCCTTTGTACGCCCAGTGACGAGGACTGTCGGTGGCTTGAGATGCGCTGCCTTTCCCGCCAAGCTGGACACCAGTATTTCCTTCTTCGCCTCGTGAGTGAAGCCAATCCATTCCGCATATCGCTCCCGCGAATGTCGATCCCAAATGTTGAGGTAGTAGCAGTCCTTGCGGTTATAATCAGTGCGCTCGTCACCGGATTCGGCCACGAATGCGAAGATGCCTAGCGAACGCAGAAGGATTTGCGCCTTGTCGATAACGTCTCGGCTGGTGTTGGCGATGCAGATCTTCTCCGCGCTAACGTGACCATCGCTATCGAACAATCCTTGCAGAAATGACTGCACTAACTTAGTTCCAGATCGCAAGACCCACTCAGGCACGACCTTCGCAGCTGTATGATTCCAAAGGCCGAGCCGTGCCCAGAAATGCCGGCCAGCAGCCCCATAGCCTCGAACGGAATGGCCCCAATGAAACTCCGTAACAGTGTAAGGCAAACCATGTTGCTCTATGATGGCCAGGACGCGGCGCAACTCAGCTGCTGTATTGACTTTCAGCTCCCAAGTATCACTTGTAGCAGAAGCAGGGCGGCCGCTGAATCCATCACCGACCATGATACCGCTAATCCAGGCCAACTCGGTATCGACTTCCAACAGCCCACATGGGACAGGAGAGCGCTCTGGTAACAGAGGGACGCGGGATAAGACCAAATGGTCCTTACCAACTTCCAGGTCTCCTGCTCGTTTCTCTTGCAGTTCGCCTTGCCCATTTTGCACAAAAACGATGTGATCGCCGGTCAACCGTAGCGAACTTCCATCAGCCAAATCCAGACGAACCACAAAACGCTTGCCATTGCATACTGCGTCAAGAATGGGAGTCGGATGTCCATAGCGATCAAACGTAGACAATTTAATACCTGATTGTATGGCTCGGACTACTTCCCCGATCGGGATCAATCCGCGATCGGTATTCACCAGTTCATCGTAGGGCAGACACGCATGGGGTGATGGATGTTCATATGCGGATGTGGAACGTACAACCTGTTTCATCTGTGGATCGACGCGATAATGTCCCTGAGCGGGGCCATCGATGCCGTAGGCCCAGAACAGGCCGGTGTTGAACCACTGCGGCGAGTTCGGGGCCGCCATCTGCGCCGCCAGCATGTAACAAACCTCGTCGTGGAACGCTCGCGCGTCGGCCTCCGACGAGAAGTAGCCGCCCTTCCAGCCCCAATAGGTCCAACAGCCGGCCAGACGACGAAACACCTGCCGGGCATCGGTTTCCTGAGCATCGCGCGGATCGCTGGCAACGGGCACGCTGCGCTGAATCCAGGCCGGTATGCCCTCTTCCGCTACTTTCTGACTACGCCGAGGGACACCGGCCTTGCGGAAGTATTTCTGCGCCAAAACATCCACGGCGACCTGCGACCAGCTTTCGGGAGCCAACAGGTCTTTCATCTCGAATACCACCGACCCATCCGGGTTGGCGATGCGCGAAGTCCGTTTGATAAACGTGAAGGAAGCGAAAGGATCGCCCCCGGCCGTGGTGTAGCGACGTGAAATCTGCATGGAAGTTTCGTGAGAACATGGCTCCGCCGTTCGCGGTTGCTGAGGGCTGGTGTCTCAGGCAGACCGAACGGGGGAGCGACTTCGAGCCCGTGAAGAATTAGTTTACTGCAAACGTAGACGCTTGTACACAGGAAAAGCGAAATCATCCGTCAGCTTGCCGGCTCGGCACCGATGACGAACGGCAAGGTCAGCCCCTTTTGATCCTGGTACTTGCCGCGCTTATCGCCGTAGCTGGTTTTGCAGACGGCCTCGGCGCGCAGAAACACAATCTGGGCGATGCCTTCGCCGGCGTAGATCTTGGCCGGCAGCGGAGTGGTGTTGGAGATCTCGATCGTGATCTTGCCGCGCCATTCCGGCTCCAGCGGCGTGATATTGCAAATGATGCCGCA
>JAJPJN010000170.1 GCA_021324185.1 Terriglobia bacterium
GCAAACGCCCGTAGCTGACCGGAATGCCGAATCCGTCCAACAGCGATTTGAGCGACGCCGGCCCGCAATCCAGATTCGAGGTCTGCACCACCTCGCAAGCGAAGAAGCGCCTCAATGTGCACCCACCAGATCGCCTGCCGAACGGATGATCAGAGCCAGCGGAGAAACACGCTCGATTTCTACCTCCACCGTGCCCGGCAATCCATGCTGCAGCGGGATGCGCGCCGGCGGCGGCCCGTCCACCGCCAGCTCCACGCGCACTTTCCCGTCGCGGATTTCGCTTGCCACCTGCGCCACTTTTGCGGATACCGTGCCGTACTGCGCCCACGGAAAACCTTCGAGCCGCATGACCGCTCGCTGCCCCGGCCGCAAT
Source organism: Terriglobia bacterium (assembly GCA_021324185.1). Classification (GTDB taxonomy): domain Bacteria; phylum Acidobacteriota; class Terriglobia; order Bryobacterales; family Bryobacteraceae; genus Bog-105. The sequence goes on from JAJPJN010000170.1 coordinate 374, forward strand.
TTGCCGAGCGCCGCCGAAGGCTGAAATTCAGCCGTAATCTGCAACCGGCCCGAAGGCAGAATCACCCCAAGCTGCTGTCCTTCGCTGATATGGGAGCCCGGGCGCAGCACCGCGCATTCCCCTAATCGACCCGAGACCGGCGCCCGTATCTTCCTGCGTTCGACTTCGTATTCGAGCCGCCGTATCGCTGCCAGCGACTCCATCCGGTCCGCGCTCAGCTTTGCAATCTGCTCGGCCAGCTCGCGCAGTTTTACATCGCGGTCCGTATCCCTCACCGCCTGTTCCGGAGCCAGCCGCGCCAGCGCCGCGCGAAGATTTTCCGCCGCCGCCCGCTTGCTTTGCGCATCGGCTTCCGCGCGCTGCACTTCAGCCTCGGCGATGATCCCTTCTTTTCGCAGCTTCTGCGCCCGCTCTGCTTCCGCCGCCGCAAGCGCCGCCTGCGCCTGCGCCTCTCGAAGTTGCGCCTGTGCCGCATCAACGGAAAAATTAAGGACCCGCTTTTCGTCCTCGCCCCCGGCGCTCTCCGACTGCATCTGCGCCCGCAGCGCCGCAAGCTGCGGCTCAAAAGTCGCCGCGCGCGTCCTTTCTTCTTCCAGGCTGAGTTGCTCGGCTCTGCTGTCCAATTCCGCCAGCACTTCTCCCGCTTCTACCTGCCGCCCAAGCACCAGATGATTGCTCACCAGCCGCCCCGACACATTCGCCTGAACCGGGTAAGTCGCCGCCGTGATCTCCAATCGCGCCGAGTCCGAAACCTCATAGCGCGTAATCCGCGCCCGGAAGGCCCAGGCAATCCAGGCGCCCAGCAGGATCAGCCCGGCGGCCAGAATCACAGCCGAGATCCTCCCGCGATCATTCTCGAGCATCAAATTTGTCCGGCGGAAACTATCGAACATGGCAAAACCGACGATAAGAACTACGGCAGGGGAGTCAAAAGAACATCCCCCAAAATGAAGTGGCCGCCCGGAGAAAAATGAGCGGCCTGTTTCACTAAACCTTTTCTAAATGTTTCGAAACCGGGACTAGCTGCTCCCAATCGATTGACCAGCTTTCACCTTGCTCTTGCTTTTTATACCGAACCTCGCGCTCTATTCAAACCGTTTTCTCGGTATAAGTTGGTAGGATTTTCCTTACTCTATACCCCTTCGGTGATATAGTCCACCCGGGCCGCTACATTCCTGCTCTCCTTCGCGCCGTTCCCCACTCGCCTGAGGTGTAAACTAAGCGCGATATGCGCAGTATTCTTGCCGCCGCCGCACTCGCCTCTGTTTCCTTCGTCTTTTCCGCGACCGTGCCTTCAACAGGCTCCGGGACCCGATTGCTCCGCACCCCCACCGTAAGCGCGACGCAAATTGCCTTTGCCTACGCAAACAATATTTGGGTCGTCGACCGCAAAGGCGGTCTCGCACGGCGCCTGACAAGTTTTCAGGGCCAGACCGGCAATCCGCATTTTTCGCCCGACGGAAGTCTCATCGCCTTTAGCGGCGAATACGGCGGCAATACTGATGTCTACGTGATCCCGGCCACCGGCGGCGAGCCGAAGCGGCTGACCTGGCACCCTGCGCCTGACACCGTCGAAGGCTGGACGCCTGACGGCAAATCGATTATTTTCGCATCGACCCGCGCCACTGCCGCCCCGACCGCAGCGCCCAAATTCTGGTCGGTACCGGCCGCCGGCGGCATCCCCGAGCCACTCCCGTTGCCGCGCGCCTATCAGGGCAAGATCTCGCCCGACGGCACGCACATCGCCTATCGCATGAACAACTCCTGGGATGAAGAGCGCCGCAATTATCGCGGAGGACAAAACCGCCCCATATGGATCGTCGATCTGAAGACCTTCGACCTCATCTCCCCGCCTTGGACCGGCTCTAAAGACATGGAGCCTGCCTGGATCGGCGAAACGGTCTATTTCATTTCCGATCGCGATGGCGTCGCCAATATCTGGGCGTTTGACACCAAAAACAAAAAGCTCTGGCAGGTCACCAAATTCACCGGCTTCGATGTGAAAACGCTCGATACCGGCGCCGGCGCGCTGGTCTTTGAGCAGGCCGGCTACATCCATGAACTCGATCCAAAAAGCGGCAAAGAGCACATCGTGCCGGTTACGGCCGAAGGCGACTTCCCCTGGATGATGCCGCATTGGGAAGACGTCACGCGGCGCATGACCAACATCTCGCTCTCGCCCACCGGCAAGCGCGTCCTCGTCGAGGCGCGTGGCGAAATCTTCACCATTCCCGCCGAAAAAGGCGACGTCCGCGATCTGACGAACTCCAGCGGAGCGGCCGATCGCGATCCCGCCTGGTCGCCCGATGGCAAATACATCTCTTACTTCAGCGACAAATCGGGCGAATATGCGCTCGAAATCGAAAGCCCCGACGGCCTCACGCCGCCGCGCGAGATCAAACTGCAAAATCCCAAGCACTACTACATGCCGTCCTGGTCGCCCGATTCGAAGAAACTGGTCTACACCGATACCGACCTCAAGGTCTGGGTCATCGATGTCGCCTCGGGACAAGCGAAGGTGATCGGAAACGATCCCTGGATGGTGCCCCAGCGTACCCTGAATCCCGTGTGGAGTCCGGATTCGAAGTGGGTCGCCTATTCAAGCCGCCTCAAATCGCTCTACCATGCGATCTTCGTCGCCAATGTCGATACCGGCGAATGCAAGCAGATTACCGATGGGCTCTCCGATGCGGTTTGGCCGGCCTGGGAC
>JAJPJN010000104.1 GCA_021324185.1 Terriglobia bacterium
GAACTGCGCAAGCGCCGGAATGAACGTGCCCGCGCCGAGCGTGGCTTTGTTTCGCAAAAATATAAAGAAGACGCTGAGCGCCGCCGCCAGGAAATGCACGTCACGCGGCAAGAGATCCAAAATGTGAAGCAGGAAACTCAGAAACTTCGCAATCGTCTCGCTGCCGCCAAAACCGAAGCGCTCGAACTCAAGAATTTGGCTAACAGAACGGCAAGCGCCAGCGCGCGGCTTGCCGCAGCCGCGTAAATATTGTGGTTCAGGCAGCGAACCCGCTCCCGCAATATTCCAACAGGTGGACTTTCCTGCTTGCGCTGCTATTCATCGCGATAGCAGTCATTTCGCGCAAGCCGGACCTCGTCACCAACCCGCAGTTCATGGGCGATGAGTGCATCTGGTTTTCGGAGGCATGGTTCACCGGCCCCTGGCACGCCATCGTCCACCCGCAGGCCGGCTATCTTTGCGTCGCTTCCAAGCTGCCCTTGCTGTTAGCCATCCATGTTCCGCTCGCTGAAGCTCCTGCGGTCTTCGACTGGTACACGATTGGGATCGAAGTCCTGCTCGCGGGCTTCCTGCTCAGCGGCCGCTTGGCCAATGTGGCGGGACTCAACGCTCGCCTCCTGCTGGCGTTTCTCTGTATCGCGCTTCCGAACTCGGCGGAAGTGGAGAGCCTGAACAACACGCAGTGGATGCTGGCTGTGTTATGTTTGCTGATCCTGTTTGGAAGCCCGCCGAAAAGCGCCGCCGCCAAGGCATTCGATATCGCCGCGGTCGGCCTGATCTCGGTTACGGGACCGTTCTGCCTCCTGCTGCTCCCAATAGCATGCCTGCTCTGGTGGTTTCAGCGTGTGCGCTGGACGGCTCTGCTGGCGTGCATCATTGGCGTGGGCTGCGGCATTCAGCTCTTCACGCTGGCGCATGCCCTGCCGCCCTGCAGGCCGATGGATGTGCTGAATCCGCTCGGCATTCAGATTTTGTCCGGTCAAATCTTCCTTTTCGGCGCGCTCCATGGCGGAACTCTCGTTCCCAACCCTTCTGAAGCCATGGATATCGCGATTCTGGTGCTGGCGCTGGGTCTCCTTACGGCCATCTATGCGTTCTGGAAAGGCGCCAGGGAGCTGAAGCTGTTCCTCCTGTTCGCTTTTCTGATCTGTGTATCGATTGGCCGCCGGCTGCACTGCGATACCGGATGGAGCTGGCAATCTCTGATGAGCCCGGACTTCGCGGTCCGGTATTGGTACATCCCGCGCCTGGCTTTTCTCGCCGTTCTGGTATGGCTAATCGGCCGCGCGCGCCCGCAGTGGGTTCGAATCGCAGGCGCGGCCGCCGTGATTGCGCTTTCGCTCTTTGCGGTGACGCACTGGCGGTATTCAACCTGGCCTGACTACCATTGGCGCTATTATGCACACTTAGTTGAGCGCTCGCCGCGCGGAACCACCGTTTGGATACCGGTCAACCCGCCCGGTTGGAAGTTCTTTCTGGTTGCCCGCTAGCTCTATCCATCTATTTCCGCCCGATAACCAAAAATTGCCGCCCGAAGATTTTCCACATCCACGGCAGCTTTAAATAGACCTGAAGCGCCCATACCGGCGGCCGGAATCCCTGCGACATCGAGTAGGGAAGAAACTTTTCGATCGACCGCTCTATCCGGAACCCCGCCATAATCATTGCCTCAGAAAGGGAGAGTTCCGTCAGCGGAAGGTGATGATCGAAAAAATCCCAATAGCTGCCGCTCAAGTGCTTGACGTTCGGTCCCAGCGTGATGAGGCGCCCCCCGGGCCGCAAACAGCGGTGCGCTTGGTGCAGCGTGTCCTGCAGCGTGCGCTTGGATGGGAGGTGCTCAAAAAAATTGCTTGTGAATACGACATCCACCTGGTTATCGCGCAGCGGCCACGGTTTACTGCAATCCTGCTCGATCAGTTGAATGCCGGGGCCCAGATGCTCTTTCGCGCTCGGATTCAGGTCCATCGCGAACTTCTCCCTGGCTGCGATGTTGTTGATGAATTCCCCGTAGCCGCAGCCCACATCCAGAATGGAATCTTCAGGATTGATCCATTTGGAAAAGAAATTCGTCACCAGCACGCGCCAGATGCGGTCGCGATATTCTTCTAACCCGCGAAATCGAACCGCGTAAATGCGTTCGAGTTCGAGTTGCATTTCCTCTTCTTCAGGCGAGGTAATGATTCGTTGGACTTCAGTTTTCGAGCTCATTGAAGAGAAAGCGCAAGCTCCATCGATTCTAGCTGATGGGCCCGATTGCTTCTACGTCTGTCTAGATCTACAATATGTCAGGTATATCCTCTATGCGGGTTTCTAAATGGGGCAATAGTTTGGCCGTGCGTCTGCCGGCTGTGGTTGTCGAAACCTTGGATCTCAAAGAGGGAGATGAAATCGAGATTTCCATTGCCGGTAAACGCGATTTCAAGGTTTCGCGTGACCGGTCCAAAGAGAGGGCACTCGAGCAACTCCGGCAAATGAAGTGGTACTTCCCGCCCGATTTCAACTTCGATCGAAAAGAGATTAATGAACGAAGCATTGAGCATTCTTTTCCAAGCTGACAACGATCTGAAGCGCATCATCGTCGATGCGACCCTGCATCGCGAACCGCGCATTGATTTTCAAACTGCTCAGGCGGCCCGTGTGCTGGCGAATTGAATTGAACCGGTGCGACAATCATCGTTTGCCCGCCCGCGATGTGGGCGACGAATCCGAGCTTTTCCGGAACCTCGGTGGGGGCCCAAATTGACGGGTTTGGGATCAGGTGCCTTCGGGAACGTCCTTTGTTTTCGGTGCGGTTCTGGAGCCACCCGCCGGGATCGAACCGGCGACCTGCTGATTACGAATCAGCCGCTCTACCAACTGAGCTAGGGTGGCTAAACTTCTCTCACTATAACTTATCGCCCGGACAGCGCAGCGGTGCGCGCTCAGCTATTCTGTCAAGCTACACTGAAGCCCGACGGCTTATCGTAAGAATAATGCATGAGCTGCCCGAAGTCGAAACGGTCGTCCGCTCAATCGCGCCTCACGTAACCGGTAAAGCGATTCAGCATGCCGTCTTGAACTCGCGTCGAGTCACTCGTGGCGGATTGGCCGAGACGGCAAAGGCGCTCGTAAATCGCACCATCCAGCGCCTCGAGCGGCGCGGCAAACAGATGTTTTTTCATCTCGACCAAGGCGTGCTCTACGTTCATCTCGGCATGACAGGCAAGCTGCTCTGGAACGGCGAGCGGACCCCCTACACGCGGGCCGAACTCGTACTCAGCGACGGCCTGTTGCTTTACGACGATATTCGCCAGTTTGGACGGGTTGAGTACTATGGTGCGCTACCGGAATTATTCCAAAAGACTGGGCCCGATGCGCTGAGCGTCGGTTTTCCGGAATTTTATGCTCGCCTCAAACAGCATCGAACCCCGATAAAAGCACTGCTGCTCAATCAGGCCTTTATCAGCGGGGTCGGCAACATCTATGCCGACGAGGCACTGTTTGCCAGCCGGTTACATCCGCGCGTGCGCGCGAGCCGGATTTCGAAAACGCGCGCTGAACAGCTATACCGGAGCATCATCGATACGCTGGACCTGGCCATTCGCCATCGCGGATCGTCGATCTCAGACTATGTCGACGCTGCCGGCGAGCGCGGTGCTTTTCAGGACATGCATAACGTATACGGCCGTGAAGGGCAGCCATGCCCGCGCTGCCAGGCGCCGATACGGCGCATTGTTCTGGGCCAGCGGGGAACCCACTATTGCCCTCGCTGCCAGCGCGTTTGAGGAACCTGTCCTTCGTTTTGAAGAGCCGCCGCCTGCCGGATGGAATCGGCCACGTCCACCACCGCGCGCATCGCTTTGATGTTATGAACTCGCACAATATGGGCGCCGTTCAAAACACACGCTGCCACCGCGCCCGCCGTGGCGAATTCCGTGTCTGTCTGCTCTTCTTTTCGTAGAAACGACTTCCGCGAGGGCCCAATCGCAATCGGCAGATCGAATCGCTTCAGCAGTCCCAGTTGCGCAATGATCTCCGCATTTTGCTCGCGCCGTTTGCCGAATCCTAACCCGGGATCGATGACGATCTGGTGCTGCTGCACGCGTCCGTGCGTTGCGCGATGGATGGCCGCCTCCAGGTCGATTGTGATGGATCGCATCAGGTCCTTGATGGGCGGCAGTTTCGCCCAGGTCTCGGGCCGTCCTCGCATGTGATTAATGATCAGCCCGGCATCGTACTTTGTTACCACTTTCGGCAATTGCAGATCGAGCAGAATTCCCGTCGGATCGTTGATGATTTCCGCGCCATGTTCGAGCGCTTTTTCGGCTACCGCTGATTTGTAGGTATCCACCGAGATCGGGATGCTCAGATGGTTTCGCAGCCGTTTGATGACCGGGATCAGACGCCGCAACTCCTCCGCTTCGCTCACGCGCTCGGATCCGGGTCTGGTCGATTCCGCGCCGATGTCGACAATATCGGCGCCTTCATCCTCCAACTGCACCGCCCGCGCAAATGCGCGGTCCGGATCCGAATACTCGCCGCCGTCTGAAAACGAATCCGGAGTCACATTCAGGACGCCCATCAACAGCGTCCGTTCGCCCAAAACAATCTCGCGTTGCTTCAACCGCCATCGATAGCGCTTTTCCATGTCTCACAAATGAGTTTGCCAGACATCTGTTGCGTCCATTCGAGAAAATGCGCCAATGCCGGTTCGAATTCATGTAAGGTGCGAAGAAAAGCGGCGCTTTGTTCCGGCGGGCAGTCCGGGAGATGCGGGGAGAAGGGCAGCCGCACGCCCCTGATTACGTCGCGCAGCATTTTTTCGGTCATGTGCTCGAGCAATGCCGCCAGTTCGTTCCCTGTGATCCCGCCGTTGCGCAGGCTCCGTTGCGCCGCTGTAAAGAGCGGAACCGGCAACACCGTCAGCAACATCTCCGCCGCAAACAAAAGCTGTTTCGATCCCAGCTTCATCTCGAAAGCCCGCCCCTCGTGCCGTTCGATGAAGCGGCGCACCAGCCGTGAAGCCGGTACTTCTCCTTCCAGCACAAACCAGTCCCGCTCAATCGTGGGCGCCCGAACCAGAGTGGCGACAGACGCGCCCCGCTCTTTGAGCGGCGCCAATGCCTCCGTTGTGAGCCATGTCTCGCACAAAACAAAACAGATACGGTTCATGAGCAGCTCGGAACGGCAAAGTTCGTCCACGATCCGGCTGACCGCCCGGTCCGGAACACGCAAAAAGATCACCCGCGCGTTTTGCAGTTCCTCATATTCGGCAACCGGATAGCCGCCCTGTATCAAATTCGAAAAACGGCGCGCAATCCCGATATGGCTCGACTTGATGGGCCCAAGTTCTTCCGCGAGTTTTGGCAGCCGGAGTATTGATGACCGAGTCGAACTACCCTCCAGCACCAGGCCGACTGGCAGTTGTCTCTTCATAGATACCCGGGCAGCCAAGCGAGGCTTGGGCGATACATTAGGTAACTCCTACAGCTTTGCTACGTTATCGGGCATGGCGCTGCCCGCCATTTCACTAACGCTACTCGCTTTCAGAGCCCTCATGCGGTCGCGAAACTGCGCCGCTTTCTCGAAATCGAATATTTTCGCCGCTTCGCGCATCTTCAATTCCAGTTCAGCGATCAGCGCGTCGCGTTTCTCCGGAGTGAGTTCTGCCTCCGGTGCAGCTTCTGTTTCCAGTGGCACCGTGACATAATCAGCCTCTGCAACCGCCACCAGGCTCATATCGATGGGCTTCATGATCGTTTGCGGGGTGATATGGTTGGCTTCGTTGTAAGCCTGCTGTAACGCCCGCCGGCGTTCTGTTTCGCGAATGGCTCGAGCCATACTTTCGGTCATCCTGTCGGCGTACAGGATCGCGCGGCCATTTATATTGCGGGCGGCACGGCCAATGGTTTGAATCAGCGAGCCGCTGGAGCGAAGGAAACCCTCCTTGTCCGCATCCAGTATGGCTACCAATGAAACCTCGGGCAGATCGAGTCCTTCGCGCAGCAAATTGACACCGATTAGGACATCATATGCTCCTTTTCGCAAGTCGCGCAGTACTTTAATGCGGTCCAAAGTACTAACTTCGGAGTGTAAGTACGCGCACTTGACCCCCACTTCGGAGTAGTACTCGGCAAGGTCTTCGGCCATCCGCTTGGTAAGCGTAGTTACCAGCACCCTCTCATTCCGCTCGGCGCGCAGGCGGATTTCGTGTAACAGGTTATCTACCTGCCCCTTTATGGGCCGGATATCGATCTCGGGATCGATCAAACCCGTGGGACGGATAATCTGCTCAACCACCACACCGGCCGATTTCGTCAGTTCGTACGGCCCCGGCGTGGCCGACACGTAAATCACCTGATTTACACGGTTTTCAAACTCTTCGAAGGTCAGAGGACGGTTGTCCCGCGCGCTGGGAAGACGGAACCCGTACTCCACCAGAACGTTTTTTCGCGAACGGTCCCCGTGATACATCCCCTGAAGTTGCGGGATCGTCTGATGACTTTCGTCAATAAAGATCAACGCATCGTTTGGTAAATAATCGAGCAGAGTTGGTGGCGCTTCGCCCGGCAGCCGGCCGGAAAAATGGCGCGAATAGTTTTCGATCCCGTGGCAATAGCCAATTTGTTTGATCATCTCCAGATCGAACATCGTGCGCTGGTACAGGCGTTGCGCTTCCACCACCTTGCCCTGCGATTCCAGCTCCTTGTGCCACCACTGCAGCTCATTCTCTATGCTGCGCATCGCCTGCTCCCGCGTGGGCGCGTCCATGACATAGTGTGTTTTGGGATAAATGGGCAAACGCAGATAGGTCTGCTTGACTTGTCCAAGCACAGGGTCGATTTGACTCAGCGATTCTATTTCGTCGCCCCAGAGCTCGATCCGGTAGGCGTTGTCATCGTATGTCGGATAAAGCTCGATGGTGTCGCCTCGCACGCGAAATGTTCCGCGCCGGAAGTCATGATCGTTGCGATCGTACAGGATCTCCACCAGCCGCTGCAGAATCTCCTTGCGCGTGATGCGCTGGCCCTTTTCGAGCATCAGCAGCATGCCATAGTAGGCTTCCGGCGAACCCAGGCCGTAAATGCAACTCACGCTGGCCACGATAATGCAATCGCGGCGTTCGAAAAGCGAGCGCGTAGCTGATAGCCTCAACTTGTCCAATTCATCATTAATCGTGGCTTCTTTTTCGATATAGATATCGCCCGAGGGAATGTAGGCCTCCGGCTGATAGTAATCGTAGTAGCTGACGAAATATTCCGCCGCGTTCTGCGGGAAAAAAACCTTAAATTCGTGATAAAGCTGGGCGGCGAGTGTCTTATTGTGAGCCAAAATCAAAGCCGGTCTGCCGCACGCTTCAACCACTTTCGCCATTGTGAAAGTCTTGCCCGATCCGGTGACGCCCAGCAAAACCTGGTGCTTTTCTCCATCGAAAATACCCCGCGTGAGCTGCCGGATGGCCTCGGCCTGATCGCCTCGCGGTTGATAGTCGATGCCTAATTTAAACGGCACGAGTTCAGTATAAGAAGAGAACTTAGGCTGTGGTGAGGCAGGCGGTTTCGCCTGTCAAAGCTTTAGGCTAAGGGCACAAATGCAATCCGCTCGCGCTCGGCATTAAACTCGCAGCCGATCAGCGCGATGCAGGCAATCAGATACAGCCAGATCAATAGGACGATCACTGTTCCCACGCTGCCATAAAAAAAGTTGTAATTGGCATGGCTGACATAAAAGGCAAAACCGGCCGTGGCAAGCATCCACAGCAGCGTCGCGACGAATGCTCCGGGCCAAACCCGCATGAAACGCGATCCGAACAGTTTCTCGCAGTAGGCGGGCTCAGGCCGGTAGTTCGGGCCGAAATAATAAAGCAGACCGGTCACGAAGGTCGTCGTGCAGAATGCCAGCACATATTCGGCCAGCCGCCAGAGAACCTCCACCGAGCCCCGAATCTCGGAAACGCCAATCCAGTGAATAAACGCTACCTCACCCCTGGTTCCAAAGATGATCAACGATGAAGCCCCTACCGCCGGGAGTGCGGTCACCATCACCAGAAAAATCGCCATCGCACGCTGCTGCAGAAACGGCCGTCCCGAGGGAATGCGGTACGCTGCCTGGAATCCTTCCATCAGGCTGATCATGGCGCCCGAACCCGCCCACAATGAAAGCCCTACGGCGACAAACGAGAACGGAATCGGCTTGTGCATCTCCATCCGCAGCCGCGATAGCAGAATATCTTCCGCCCCCGGCGGCGCAAACTGCTGCACAAAAGTTTGAATCACGCGCACCACCGAGCGCGCATTCGCCAGAATCAAAATCGATGTCAGGGTTGTCAGGACCGGAAAAAGCGAGAGGAAAAACGAGTACGCCGCTCCTTTGGCGATGCTGAAGCAGTTGTCCTCGTAAGCGGCGATGAAGGCGCGTTTGAGCAGCCAGAAGCTTCGCGCCACCACGCCCGGTTCGATGATCGTGAAACTCGGCTGGGCCGTGGACGCCGGCATAGGAGCGGGCCGCTCGCTCTGTTGGCCGTTGTGCGGGTCGCCGATAGTCTGAGGTGTTTCAACGCGATCCGGCACTGCCCATGATAATAGCCAAATTCGGCGTAAGGTGCTTACTTCTCGACGATAACGGCCGGCTTGCCGCCTTCCGTCTGGCGGGCGCGAAACATCCCGAGCGTATTGAAGCTCGAGATCGGGTCTTCCTTCGTGCTTAGCACGATGACACCGCCTTCGCCGCCCTTGAGTACCCCGACCTCTTTTTGAATCACATAATCGGCGGCTTGCTGAACAGAAAAATTGCGGTATTGAACCAGAGCGCAGATCTCTTTGGCAACCGCGAGGCGAATAAAATATTCGCCGGCGCCCGTGCAGGATACGGCGCAGGATCGATTCGCAGCATAAGTCCCGGCGCCGATAATCGGCGAATCGCCCACCCGCCCGGGCATTTTGCCTTGCATGCCTCCCGTGGACGTGCCGGCCGCAATGTTCCCATGCTTGTCGCGCGCAACGACGCCCACCGTGCCATACCTGTGAGGAACAACCGGCCCCTGCAATGCAGACTGCGGGGCGGGTACGGGGCGCGGCGGTACCGGCCGCGCGCTTTGCTGCATGACGTTGGCAAACTCCTGCCAGCGCTGCTCGCTGAAGAAATAAGAAGGCGGCATCACCGGCAACCCGATCTTGCGGGCAAACGCATCCGCCCCTGAACCAATCAGCATCACGTGCGGGGTGCGCTCCATCACTGCGCGCGCGAGCGATATCGGGTTCTTGGCAGTTGCAACGCCCGCGACTGCCCCGGCCGCGAGCGTAGCGCCATCCATTATCGACGCATCCATTTCGTTTTTTCCTTCGGCATTGAACGCCGAACCGCGGCCCGCGTTAAATAACGGATCGTCTTCCAGAACCCTTATACCCGCCTCGACCGCATCCACTGCGCTCGCGCCCGCTTGCAATTTCGCAACGGCTGCCGCGAGTGCCTTCGATAATCCGGCCCGGTACGCGTCTGCCGAAGCCTTGTCCATGTGTTCCCATTCGGCGGAACCGGCGCCGCCATGAACAGCAACGGCCCATTTCACATTCTGTTGAGCAAAAGCAGAACTTAGCGGCAAAGCAAGAAGTGCCCAGAGATGAGGCCTCAGCACAGCCGGAAGCATGTCAAGCCTTCAACGTGAAACGAAAGCGCATGTCTTCGCCGAACCATTGTATGTAGTTCGTGCCCCATCCATTATTGAAAAGGCTGGCGTGAATGCCTCGGGCAATGTCCGGCTCCCGGGTTGAGAAATAGATGGGCGTTCGCTCTCCTAGCGCGAGCACGGGCGCATCCAGCGTCTCGATCGAAAACGCACCCTGCGCGTCTTTATAGCTGATGCCGTTCATAACAGCATGCATATACCGGTTGCCGCCCGCCACCACATCAAACGGAGAAATTTCCTGATCCACCTTCTGCAGCATCCAATTGCGCGCATCCGGAGCATTGGGCTGAAAGGTGAGCCATAAAGCCTCCGGAAGGCGATTCGACTTTTTCCCAAACCAGTAGAAATTCACGTGCAGCAGCCGCGCTGTGCCGGGAACGATAAGCTCCAGGTACATCCGCTCCGGCCATGCCACCAGCCCCGTATTTTGCGCCGCGGGGTCTTCAATCTGTAACTGTGCAACAACCCGTTGCACATTCCTCTCTCGTCCCGACCAACAACCCACAACCTTAGGCATCCATGTTCGGCTCTCCGCCCCAAAGTGTTCGATGTTCGGCTTGCCGAAATCTTTGGGCGCCCAGGCGGCTTTGGTTTTCATGTAACTTGCCAGAAAACGATCGTAGTCCGCTTTGGAGAGCGTCTGGTAAGTGAACAGCGCAAGCGGATGGTCCGCCCCCGCCCAGTCACGCTGTGACTGGTTGCTGCGCAGCGTTCGAATCGCGCCGGTTTGCGGATCCAGCGCCAAAGCGAAGTGCCCGGTTTCAATCAATTCCTCCGGCCTGTGAGGCTTCAATCCGGCAACTGACGGCGGCTCTACCTTGAGTTGCGCGAGCCGCCTGGTTGCTTCTTCGCGCAACACCGCCGGAAGATTGGCGACGCCTTGATCAATATCGTCGCGCTTCTCGCGCCAGCTTGCCATGACGGTGCGATAGTTCGGCTTATCCAGCATTTGCGCCAGATCATGCGGCGTATAGTGATCAAAATCGAGCCACGTCTTTGTGTCCGTGCCCCACGTGTGTTCCGCCGCCAAAGCGAATCTGCGCAGCAGAGCGATATCGGAGGCGCCGCCGCTTTTCAATTTCCCGTTGTCGACCCACTCCCTCCGCAGCCGCATGATCTCGCGGTAGCGCGCCACTTTCACGGGATCGCTCGGCGGCCCATAAATCCAGGTATCGCCGATTTCCTGCGTGACAACCGGCAGGCTGGTTTTGAACGGCGCCAGGGCGTTGGCGATGTCGGTAAGAGTGGCCGCCCGCACGCGGGCATTTGGAAACTGCTGCCGCAAGCGCGAATAAATCCGCCGGATCTCTTCCGGAGTGTGCGGCCCGCTGTTATCGCTGCGAACGTTGACCGATACCGCCAGGCTCGATCCGGGCACTTGAACCAAGCCTCCGTAATCGCGCCGGTGATACATGACGATTAGCGAGTGCCCGCTCGGATCTTTCCAGACAAAAACAGGCGGCACATCCGGCGGAGTGCTCGCGGAATTCACGCCGACGTCGAGAAACGTCACGCCATTTTCGGCCAGCGGCTGAATCAGCCCGCGGCAGTGACCCGGCACGTCGGTCATCTTCGATCCGGTCGTGGTGCGCCCGAAACGGCGGTCGAGCGATTTCGATATCCCGATGGCGCCCGCAATCATAGTGGGCTCCATCAACTCGGTTTGCCAGGTAAACGGAAGCGCGTGCCAGGCGATATCGCCGTTCCCGATCGCTTCTTCCATCTGCTTCCGTTTGTCGCTGCTTGCCTGATCGAGATATTCGTACAGCAGCCAGGAACCGGTGGTCCAGATGTAACGGTCTTCACCGGAATTCCGCATGCTTTGCGCGATCTCTATCGCGTGCGGGAAATATTCCTGAAAATATTTCCGCATGACTCCGGCTTGCGTATCGATGAAGCCACAATCAAAATGGCATTTGAACATGGCAAGCACCTCTTTGATCCCGGAAGGGGCCTGCTCTTGCTCTTGCCCGCGCAAACGCGAAAGTGCGCCGCTTGCCAGCGCAACACGAATAAAATTCCGCCGCAGCAAAATGAAATTACCGGACTGCCAGTGTGCCGAAGAGCTTGCTCTCAGGTACCGATTTCCAATCGTCCAGAAACATCTTCAAGCCGATATCTGTCATGGTGTGTTTATAGAGGGACTCCATGATATCGAAAGGCATCGTGGCCACGTCGGCCCCGGCCAGCAACGATTCCAGAACCTCCTTCCCCGTACGTATGCTGGCCGCGAGAATCTTTGTCTCGTATCCATAGCGATCGTAGATATCGCGAATTTGCTGGACCAACAGCACGCCGTCATCGCCTGCGAGTTCTTTGCGATGAATAAACGGGCTGATGTACGTTGCTCCTGCCTTCGCGGCCAGATAAGCCTGCACCGCGGAGAAGCACAGCGTCACGTTCGTTTTAATGCCTTCACTCGCCAGTTGCTTAACGGCCTTCAACCCCTCCGGCATTACCGGCACTTTCACCACCGCGTTGCGGTGAAATGCGGCAATCGCCCGGCCTTCCCGGACAATGTCTTCGGCTTTTGTGCTGACCGTTTCAACGCTGATAGGCCCATCGACAATTGCGAAAATCTCTTCGAGCACCTGGTCGAAATCGCGCCCCGATTTGGCAATGTGGGTCGGGTTCGTCGTGACCCCATCCAGGATGCCCCAACTCCAGGCCGTTTTAATCTCACTTACATTCGCGGTGTCGATAAACAGTTGCATGAAAGAACTCCTCGATAGGCGCCTGTCAGGAGTTGTAACATATCATATACCAGCACCCGGCGCCGGAATTTCTTTGGAGAAACTTAGATGGCTACAACAGTTGCGACTCATCCGCTTTTTATAGATGGTGAGTGGGTGGATGCGCCCAGACATGACGTGGTCCGCTTGCCTTACGACGGATCGCCCGTTGGTGAGGTGCCGCATGCCGATGCAAGCATTGTCGATCGCGCGGTTCGCGCCGCCATCAAAGGCTCGCAGGCCATGGCCGCGCTGGCGAACTATGAGCGCGCCGAGCTGCTGCTCAAAATTGCCGCGCTGCTCGAGCGCGACCGCGAAGAATTTGCGCATATTCTTTCCTCGGAAACCGGCAAGCCCATTCGCGAAGCGCGTGTCGAGGCAGACCGCTGCCCGCAGACCTTGATCGCGGCAGCGCATGAGGCCAGGCAACTGCACGGCGAAGTGGTTCCCATGGACTTTGCCCCCGGCGGCAAAGGGCGCATGGCCATCACCATTCGTGAGCCCATCGGCGTGATCGGCTCCATTACTCCCTTCAACGTGCCGCTGAATCTCGCCTTGCATAAAGTAGGCCCTGCATTCGCCGGTGGCAACGCGGTGGTCCATAAGCCCGCCGAGCGGACCCCCCTCAGTGCGCTCCGGCTTGCGCGCACCCTGGACGAAGCCGGTGTCCCGAAAGGCGCATACAACGTAATCACCGGCGATGGTCCGGAACTCGCGGCGGCCATGTTGAGCCATCCGGATATTGCCATGATCACCTTCACCGGCAGCGTGCGCGTGGGTTCCGAAGTGCGCGCCAAAGCCGGCTTGAAACGCGTTTTGCTGGAACTGGGAAACAACTCCGCAGTCATCATCGAGCCCGATGGAGATCTGAAGACCGCCATCCAGCGCACCGTGCAAGGCGCATTCAGTCACAGCGGCCAGGTCTGCATATCGGTGCAGCGCGCCTTTGTGCACCGCTCCATCGTTTCGGATTTCCTCGACGGCTTGCAGGAGCAGACGGCGAAGCTGCGCCTGGGGCACCCGTATGAGGATAGTACCGACATCTCTTCACTTATCGATGAAAAAGCCGCCATGCGCGTCGAATCGTGGATCGAAGAGGCAGTTGCAGCCGGCGCTAAGAAGCTATGCGGCGGAAAGCGCCGTTATGCCACCATTGAGCCCGCAATTCTGACCGATGTACCCGCGGACGCCCGCATTTCCTGCGAAGAAATTTTCGGGCCAGTCGTCGCGGTATATCCGTACGATGACCTCGATGAGGCCATTGCCCGTGTTAACAATACGCCTTACGGGCTGCAATCGGGCATCTTCACCAACGACATTCAACGCGCCTTCCGTTCCGCGCGCAAGCTGCAAATGGGCGGTGTGTTGATCAACGATGTCCCCATGTTCCGCATCGACCACATGCCCTACGGGGGCGCCAAGCACAGCGGCCTCGGTCGCGAAGGCCCGCGCTACGCGCTCGAAGAAATGACCGAAACAAAAATCGTCTGCTGGAAGGTCTAGCAAAAAGCTAGCCTGTTTCAGACACTACCTGCCGCTTCCGTGACTCTTTGCTCCGTTTGCGCTCAATGGATCCGCTGTGCGCGGCACACAGACGCCGTATTGCTGCGACAAATAGTCCAACAATAGCTGCCGGTTCGAAACGACTGCGCCCCAGCCGATCATCTTCGTGAGCTCTTTATCCCAAGCCGCTTGCGAAAGCCGCTGCGAATCCACTAAGCGCAGGCTGTGGCACGGGCTGCAACTGCGCTGCTCTTCCTGCCTGGCAGCAGCCGCTTTGTCATCCTGCGCGAAAGCGCACCCGGCAACCAAGCCTAACAAAACCGGGCCTAACAGAATTAGATATTTCATGCGCCCTTCTCCACAATGACTCCCACCTGATCAATCGCGTTGTAAAGATAGCCGGAAGGATTCCAGGTCGCCACCACCGGCTGGATATTTCCGGCACTGTCGGTCGCCCTCGACAGGATCGTGTAATAGCCCTCCTTCGGCGGCGTCCATTGATACTCCCACAAGCGCCAGGCGAACGGAAGATCCTCCCGTCCCAATTGCGCATCATTCCACGTACGGCCGCTATCGCACGAAACCTCGACCTGCCGGATGCGTTGCTCCCCGGCCCAGGCGATGCCACGCAAACGCGCCGGCGCCAGCGGAATGCGCTGCTGATCGGACACGCTCGCAATCAACGATTTCACCGGCATGCCCTCAATTACTTCCAGGTCGGCCGGATTCACCGGCGTCCCCGGCGCCACCGCATGTTTCGGAAAACGGTATCCGGGATTCATAAAGAATCCGGTGTTCGGCTCGTTCGCCACTGTCAAATTCGTCACCCATTTGACCCAGCTTGTGCCATCCCAGCCCGGCACGATCAGCCGCACCGGAAAGCCGTGAAGCTCTGGAATCGGCTCGTGATTCATTTGCAGCGCCAAAATCGTGGCCGGATGCAAGGCCTTCTTCATCGGCATCGATCGAATGAAATCGGGCGTCTTCGCAACGCCTGTATCAGCGCCGTTTGTGGTTACGTAGGCGGCATTGAGATCGGCACCTGCCAGTTTCAAAACGTCGCTCAGGCGCGGCCCGGTCCATTCGGCATTCCCGATCGCGCCGCGCATCCACTGCACTCCCGGCACTGCCGGCCGGTAAAAGCCGCGCCCGTTGCCCGTGCATTCGAGAGTTGCCGCCACGGTGTATTGCGGCAGCTTGCGCAGATCGGCGGTGCTCAGTTGAAGCTGCTTCCCGACTCTGCCGTCGAGAGCAACCCGGTGGCTTGCTTCCTGCACAGACGGTCTCGGCAGGTGCTGGCGCACGAAAAACGCATCGTTGGGCGTAATCCAGGAAGAGAAATAAGACGCCGGCGTTTCCAGGTCCTCCGGCCTGTCGTTGTGAACAATTAAGGGCCGTTTGCCGGGAATGGTGATCTCCTGGCCGTTGGCTGCTGCGCTCGCAGCCACAATGAGCGCCAACAACTCGCGCCGGGTGGTATTGACGGACACTGACATGTAATATATTATCGACCCTAGCTTCGGTATCGCGCGCAGCCGCCCGAAAATGGCCTGTGCGCTTTGGTAATGTGGCGCGCCACAACGGCCTCAAACAGGCCTGTGCGCTTTAATGCTCGACGAGGGAGCTTCAGGATATGTCTCGTTTCAAACGCGATTTGCTCAGCGTGTATGCGGCAATGCTGGTTTTCTTTGCCTCTGCCGCATTGATGTTCGGCCAGGCGACAGGACGCATCGGCGGCACCGTTGTAGATTCCACCGGCGCCGTTGTGCCCGGCGCAACCATTGAATGCACTAATAATCAAACCGGCCAGGTGCGTACATCGCAAACCAACCAGGACGGTATCTTCGAATTTCCCGATCTACCGATCGGTGAGTACTCACTCGTTATCAGCAAACAGGGTTTTGAGAGGGAACGCCGCACGCCGGTGCCGCTGATTACCGGCCAGGTTGTGGATCTGCAAATCACCTTGAAGCTGGGCAACGTGAATCAGACGGTGGATGTCACGGCCGAAGCGCCCCTCATCCAAGCCGCCTCTTCCACGGTGCAGCAGTCGGTAACCGTCAGGCAGATGCAAGATCTGCCCCTGAATCAGCGCAACCCCTTGCAATTAACCACGCTGACTCCCGGCACTGTTCTGACCAACGTTGGAACGGAATCGGGGCAGCAGGATAACACTGGACTTTCCGTAAACGGATTGCGCCCCACGCAAAATAATTTTCAGTTGGATGGCGTGATCTATAACGATCGTTTCTTCGATTCCGTGCCCACCATGCCGAACCCCGACGCGCTCGAAGAATTTACCATTCAGTCCTCCAACTACAGCGCCGAACACGGCGGAGCGGGCGCTTTGGTGCAATTATCCACCCGCTCCGGAACCAACGAAATTCACGGCAGCGCCTTCGAGTTTTTCCGCAACACGGTTTTAGATGCGAGGCCTTTCTTTTCTTCCACGCTGCCGCCGTTTAAGTTGAACCAGTTCGGCGGCACTGCCGGTGGACCCATCAAGAAAAACAAAACCTTTTTCTTTTTCTCGGCGCAGGATACGCAACGCCGTTCCGCCCCGACCCCGGTGAACATAATCGTCCCCAGTGCCGCCGAGCGCGCGGGTAATTTTTCTGCCGTCAAGTTGAATGCAACATACAGTGCTCTCTTCCCCGGCAATCAGATTCCCACCAGTCTGTTTAATCCCGTCTCAGTCGCGGTTGTCAACGCCCTTCTGCCGCTGCCGAACAGCACCATCCAACCCGGCCACTGGACCGGAGTAGCGAATCAGAATTTGGACGACACCCAATACCTGGTGAAGATCGATCAGATCTTTTCCCAGAACAATCGCTTCAGCGTGCGCTATTTTTACGACGAAGACAATTTTCAGCGGCCGTTTGCTGCGCCCACTGGATTCTTCGCCGAAAATCTGTTCCGTAATCAGAATCTGGTCCTGAACGACACCCAGGTTTTTAGCCCCACCTTCACGGCCACGTTCTTTGCCAGCGCGGGGCGCTACGCGCGTACACAGATCCCTGAAGATCCAGGCCTGCGAACTTTGCAAAGCTTCGGTTATCAGGTCCCGCTAGGAACGCAGGTGCCCATTTTCCCCGGCATCCGCGCCAACATCTCAGGTTTTGTCAACATCTTCTCTGGCGGCGCGCTGCGGCAGGATTCAACCACCTTCGACTACAAAGCCTCCGCAGTCAAGATTTGGGGTGCACACACCATCAACTTCGGCGCTTCCTTCGAACGCACCCGCATCGATGCCAACGATTATTCCTACACACCCGGAGACAACACCTTCAATGGACAGTTCAGCGGCTCTGCCTTGGTCGATTTCTACCTCGGTTTGGAGTCCCAGTTCTTTCAGGACAACGGCCGCGTCTTTTATCTGCGGGAGGATCGGCCGTCCGTTTATCTTCAAGATGATTGGAAGGCGAGCAAAGCGCTCACAGTGAACCTCGGCGTGCGCTGGGAGCCCTGGCTGCCTCCCGTTGATCTGAATGGATCTTTGACCGCGTTCGTCCCCGGCCAGCAATCCACCGTTGCTCCCAACGCGCCGCTCGGGCTGCTGTATCCCGGCGACAAAGGCATCTCCGATACCGTCTACCATCACAACTGGAAGGATTTTGCCCCGCGCGTCGGATTCGCTTATGATCTCGGCGGCAATCACAGGACCGTCATCCGCTCAGCGTACGGAATCTTCTACAGTTTCCCCGAAGGACTTCTCTACCAGCGCACCGATGCCGTGCAGCCCACCGATCTTTACTTGAGTATCCCTTCGCCGCAGTCATTTACCAATCCGTACCTGGGCTTCCCCGGCGGTGACCCGTTCCCCCGGCCGCATATATCGCGCAGCCAGTTCGCCACTTACAAATTCATTCTTCCGGTTTCAGGAGGTACTTTGGACCCGGCCTCGCGGGTCGGCTACACGCAAAACTGGAACTTCACTGTCGAACACCAGTTCCCTCGTAATATCGCGTTGTCCGTTGCTTATGTTGGAAATCACGCCATTGACATTATGGGTTCGCGCCAGTTCAATCCGGCGATTCTGCAGCCCGGCGCCACCACGGGAAACGAGAACAGTCGCCGCCTATATCCCGGTTTAGGCGCGATGGAACTCGCGAGTTCCTATGTTTACGAAGAATACAATTCGCTGCAGGTCAACGCTACCAAGCGGTTCTCTAGAGGACTGACGTTGCTGACGAATTTCGTCTGGGGCAAGATCATCGACGACACGTCGAGTGCGACCGAAGGAAGCGCCGGGCCGCCCAATCCGTTCAATTTTGCCAGCGCTCGGGGGCCGGCTGATTACGATCAGGAGTATCGCTACACCCTTTCGGCCAACTACAATTTTCCGCACGCAAATGTCAGCGGCTTCGCCAATGTGTTAGTTAACGACTGGCAGCTTAACACGTTAGTCTTCCTCTACAGCGGACTTCCATTCACCATCACCAGCGGAACGGACAGATCCTTGTCCGGAATCGGCAACGACTACGCGGATTATGTTCCCGGCGTGAGTCCGGCGCGTCCTGCGGGGGCCAGCCAGGTAGCGGCGTACTTTAACCCCGCGGCATTTCAACTTGCCGCGCTCGGCACGTTCGGCGACACGGGCCGTAATATTTTGCGCGGTCCGGCTTATTTCGATGTCGATGTCTCCGTGTTCAAGAACTTCTTTTTCACCGAAAGGTGGCGCCTGCAATTTCGTGCCGAAGCCTTCAACATTGAGAACCGGCCTAATTTCCAAAATCCGGTGGCCTCAGTGAATGCATCGAACTTCGGCCAGATCACCGCGACCAGCGATCCTCGCGTCCTGCAGTTTGCGTTGAAGTTAACTTTTTGATGCCGGCTGAGCAAGACTTCGAAATTCCGTTCGGGCGCGATCACCTGCGCATCCGTTTACCGGCAGAATTGATTGCGCCCCGGCCGGCTGAACAGATTCTCGACGAGCGCCAAGCAATCGAGACGGCGGTCCAGCACCCCGTCGGAACTCCTCCCCTGCGCGAAATTGTGCGCCCCGGCGAGCAGATTGCAATCATCGTCAATGACATCACCAGGCTCTGCCGCACCGATCTGATGCTTCCGCCGCTTGTCGACACGCTGAACGCCGCCGGTATTCCCGATCGCGACATCTTCATCGTCTTTGCTTTGGGCATTCATCGCGAGCAAACGGAAGAAGAGCGCCGTCAAATTGTAGGCGACGCAATCTATGGCCGCTTCCGCATGTTCGACCACATCTCGACAGATTCGGCCAACCTGGTTTATGTTGGTACCACCAGTTTTGGTAATCGCGTCGAAATCAATCGCCAGGTCTGGGAAGCTGATCGCATCATTTTGACCGGCGAGATTATTTATCACTTAATCGCCGGCTATAGCGGCGGCCGCAAAAGTCTGGTTCCCGGAGTCGCCGGTTTCGATACCACCACCTTCAACCACCGCATGATCTTTGACCCGCGCTGCCGCGTGGGCTTGCTGGACGGCAATCCGGCGCATGAGGATCTCCTCGAAGCCTGCCGCCTGGTGGATCCCGATTTCATGCTCAATCTGGTGCTCACCCCCGAGGGCAAGCTGGCGCGCGCCGTCGCGGGTCACTACGATTTAGCCCATCGCGAAGGCTGCCGCGCGGTGGACGAAATGATGCGCATCGGCATAGAAGAACGCTTCGATCTCATCATTGCTTCCGCGGGCGGCTTTCCGCTCGATATCGATCTGCGCCAGGCGCACAAGCCGCTCGAAAACGCCTGCTGTGCCCTGCGGCCGGGCGGCTCGATTCTTTTTTACGCCGAATGTTCGAACGGCGCCGGTATTCGTTCTTTTGAAGAATACGTCGAACGCTACTCGACGCATGACGAAATGCGCGCCGCTTTGCAACGGAAATTCGTTGTTGGCGGCCACAAGGCGTATTGGGTCACGCGGCTCGGCAGCGAATATGACGTGCATCTGGTCTCCAGGCTTGATCCGGCCTTCGTGGACCGCTGCCGGTTGCAACACGTGCCGGTTGCTGAGCACGAGTTGCGATTGCAGCAATTACTCGAAAAGGCAGGCGGTGAGGCGCGTGTTGGCGTCATACCGCATGCGGCGTTCACCCTGCCGGCGCCCGATTTTGTTGAGGCAGGAATTGTTTGAAAAACAAACTAAGGGAGTCATAGTGGCTATTGAAGCTTTCGTCATAGATCCAAATGATAACGTCGCAACGCTCTTCATTCACCAGGGCGCGCGCGGTTCATCTATAAAGGTCCAGATTGACGGCAAAGATGCTGAGATCCAATTGCGTGACAATGTGCCGTTTGCGCACAAATTTGCTATCCGGCCAATTCGAAAAGGCGAACAGGTAATCAAGTACGGCTATTCGATTGGAACGGCTACGGAGGACATCGAGCCGGGGCAACACGTACACATCCACAACACGGAATCAAACAGAGGACGCGGCGATCTGGCAGGCTCAAGTCCTTCGAGTGGAGCAGGCAAGTGAAAAAACAGTTGCGAAATACCTGGATGGGTTATCGCCGGCCCGATGGTCAAGCCGGCGCCCGTAATTCTTTACTATTGCTCTCCGGGACACTCTATGCCAACAGCGTCATCGAGCGGCTCGGGCACATGATTGCGAATACCACCGTCATCACGCATCCGCTCGGCCGCTGCCAGGTCATGCCTGATTTGCGGCTGACCCGCAAGACCCTGGTGGGCACTGCATTGAATCCCAATTGCGGCGGTGTCATCGTCATTGATCATCATCGCGAAACCGGTTGCACCGCAGAAGAGATGGCCCACGACATTGCCAAGAGCGGTAAGCCTGTCGAAGCCATCAATATTCGCGAAAGCGGCGGCGCCATTGAGGCAACCGCGCGCGGTTTAAGAATCGCGCTCGATATGCTGCGAAAAATCAGCACGCAAAATCGCGAAGAAGTTCCGGTCTCGGAATTGATTTACGGCCTCAACTGCGGAACTTCCGATACCACATCCGGCATCAGCTCGAATAAAGCCGTCGGTTATTGTTCCGACATGATCATCGATCAGGGCGGCCGCTCGATTCTGGCCGAAACTACGGAAATGCTGGGCGGCGAGCAGGTGTTGGCTGCGCGCGCGGCAACTCCCCAGATTGCCGATCGAATCTGGGAAATTACCAAACGCATGGAACAGCGCGCTCTCGCATCCGGAGAAGACATCCGCGGATCGCAGCCCACCGGCGACAACATCCTGGGCGGGCTCAGCTCGATTGAAGAAAAATCGCTGGGCGCCATTCAGAAGAGCGGCACCAAACCCATCGTCGGTGTGGTTGATTATGCGGAGCCGATTGGACGCGAGCCCGGTCTGTACATCATGGACACTCCGGGTCATGGCGGCGAATCGATCACCGGCATAGCGGCCGCCGGATCGCAGATCCTCACCTTCTCCACCGGGGGCGGCCACACCATCAATCATCCTTTGATGGTGACCATCCGGCTGACCGGCAATAAAACCTCGTTTGAAAAAATGAGAGATACGGTCGAGTTGGACGTAAGCGACATTTTCCAGGGGATGTCCATCGAAGAAGCCGGCATGCGCGTTTATAACGAGGTCATCGAAACCGCCTCCGGCAAGCTGACCAAGTGTGAAATTCTGCGTGAGAACAATGCCTTCGCCATCCATCGCATCGGCATCAGCATCTGATCTTCAATCCTGGTTCGAACGGATGGAAGCGGCCGAACAAGCCGACGGATGGCTCGCCTGGTGCCGCGATCGCGATATTTTTGTCGCCTGCAGCGGCGAGTTTGTGGATGCCGTTGCACAGGAGCTGCGGCATCTTGCAGGAATTATTCTCGAGATCGGCGCCGGTTCCGGTGAACTAGCGGCCGCGCTGCACAAGCGAGATGTTCCCGTCCTTGCCACGGACCCTATACCCATGGGCCCGAACGTCACCAAACTCGCTGCGCGCGATGCCCTCGCTCGTTACCGGCCTGAAACGGTGCTCAGCAGTTTTCTTCCGGTCGATGCCGGCATAGAAGCCGACATTTTGCGCTCCCCCGGCGTCCGGCACTATCTGTACATCGGACCCGTGATCATGGGCAGAGTGGGGCCTGACGCGCTTTGGAGTGTTCCGCAATGGCGCGCTAAGACGCTCCCCGAAATCAACCGGGCGCTCATCAGCCGGCTCGACAGTCTGCCCGATTTTACCCGGCGCACTCATCAACGCGGCGCCGGCGCCGTGTTGCTGGAACGAACTTAAATGCATTCACGACGTGTGTTCCTCCAGACGATGGCTGCTGTTTCCGGCGCCACTGCGCTCCGCGCACGCGATTTTCCAAATGTGAAACTGGGCGCCCAAACCAACGCTTGGCCGGTCAATCCGGCCGATCTGTCCACTTTCTTTGCTGTGCTCGACAAAATCAAGGCCTATGGATTCGATGGTTTTGAGACCGGCTTCGCTAATCTCCGCAGCCGGTTTCAATCACCGCAGGAAACAAAGCAGCGCATTGAAGCTACGCAACTACAGTTTTTCGGGATTCACATTTTTCTGCCGCATTACGATCCTGATACGCACATCGCGCCTGCCAGCCTCTATGAAGAGGTCGCGCGCGGCGGCTCTGCGCTGGGAGCGCAACGGCTCATCTTAAGCGGGGCGCCCGTTTCAAACGAAAGCGGCCTCGACGAGCCGGCGTTAACCCGCAAGATAGCAGCGCTCAACCGCGCTGGCCGCTTTGCACAAAGCGTTGGCATGCGCATGGCGGCCTATCACAACCACGCGCCCGAATTCGCTCGCAATGGTGCTGAAATCGTCGCCTTGATGCGCGAGACAGATCCAGCCGCCGTCGGCTTTCTGCTGGACGCAGGCCATGCTTACGAAGCCGGTACCGATGTGCCGGATTTTTTCAGCCGCCATCATCAGCGCATCATCGGCTTGCATTTGCGCGACTATAAAAGTGGAGAACAGGTTCCGTTGGGCAGCGGCACGTTCCCTTTGCAGCAGTTGGCCTCGGCAATCGAACGCGCCAGATGGCAAGGTTGGATCTTATGCGAAGAGGAGCGTCTGAAGAGCAAACCCGGAGACGCTGCTATGCGTCCGGCTCGCGACGCGCTGTTCCGGGTATTTCGAGGTGAAGCGTGAATCGAAGAGAAATGGCAAAACTCATGGGTGGCGCGGCTCTGAGCGCCGCATCCTATCGTCGCGTTCTGGGCGCCAACGATCGCATTGGGATTGCGCTCATCGGCAGCGGCCGGCGCGGAACCAGCGTCATGGGTTCCATGCTGGAGACCGGGCGCGTCGATCTGCGCTGCATCTGCGATATCTACGATGTTCAGCGAAATGACGCCCGAAAAAAGCTGGCGCCCGGCAAACAGGATGTTACCGAGTGCGTAGCGCATGAAGAAGCTTTTGAGCAGCCCGGAGTTGATGCTGTTTTAATCGCAGTCCCTGATCATTTGCACATTGAACTTGCCGCAGCCGCGCTTGGGGCAGGGAAGCATGTCTATTTGGAAAAACCCACCACGCACCGCTTTGAGGAACAACAGAAACTGCGCGAGGCCGCGGCATCGAGCGGCAAAGTGCTTCAGTGCGGAACACAGCAGCGGAGCGGCGAGCACTATATTCGCGCCAAGCAGGAGATCTTCGGGCAAAACAAGCTCGGCAAGGTGGTCATCGTGCGCACGATGTGGAGTGATTTTCCCTGGCAGCAGCGTCATCTCCCGCCACGCCCCAAACCCCCAGGCCTTGATTGGAACCGCTTTCTCGGCCCCGCGCCGGCCGTGCCGTTTGATTGGGCCCGCTATAACTCGTGGCGCTACTTCCCCGATTACGGCGACGGTTTGGTCGCCGATATCCTCACGCATTGGGCCGACGTCGCCCAATGGATGCTGGATGAAACTCATCCACTTACGGCCAGTGCGGCGGGCGGCATCTATTATCCGCCCGATCACGACGGGCGCATCAATCCCGATACCATCAACGCGATTTTGACCTATCCCGGAGGTTGGAACCTCACCTTTGAATCGAGCGTGCTTTCGCTAAAAGCCCAGCAGCCAACCGTGGTCTTCCTCGGTACGGAAGGATCGCTCGATATCTCCCGCGAGCGCTACATTTTCATGCCGAACGAGGGAGCGCAGCAGGTGGTTCGTGCATCAGGGCCGCTCGAAGCCGCCCACGTGTCCAACTTTTTCGATGCCATCACGAAAGGCGCAAAGCCCAACGCATCGGTGGAAATCGGAATCCAGGCCTGCAATCCCGTCCACCTCGCCAATCGCGCCTATTGGGAAAAGCGCACCGTCGCCTGGGAAGAGCTTGTATGAGGTTTTTATGGCAACGACATTAACCAGAACCATCGAGGAGAAGCAGACGCCCGCCGCGGTAAAACCCGGTGTCCTGTTTCGCGCGGACCAATCAGGCGTCGAGTTTCGCCAGCGCTTCGTTCATTCGGAAGCAAACTTGCAATTTCTCGATTGCGGGGAATACCGGCTTGCGCCGCAGGCAAAATCAACTGCCCTTTCACTTCCGGGCCGCGAAAGTTTGCTTTTCATGTGGAAAGGCGAAGCTGCCGTTGAGGTAAACGGCCGTGAATTTCATCTCGCTCCCTACGACACGCTCTACATTCCGCGCAGCGCTGAATTCGTAATTTCAAATGAAGGGGACACTCCCGCCGCTATCATTCAAACGTCTGCTCCGGCGGAAAATGTGCACCCGGTCTTCCATTCGAAATTCGCTGAGTTTTCGCAGCGCGAAGAACGGATTCGCAGCTTGAGCGGAAAAAACGTCTACATGATGTTCGATGTGTCGGAAGGCGCGGATAAACTGGTCGCAGGCTACACGTTCTTTGAGCCCTATGCCCGCTCCTGGCCGCCGCACAACCACACCGATCAGGAAGAAACCTACATCTTTATCAAAGGACACGGCTCGATGGAGGTCTACGAGTCGCCCGAAAAACTTACCTTCGTGCACAACGTTCAGGAGGGCGATTTAGTGACGATCCCGTTCCTGAACTACCATCCTGTTTTCTCTCAGGAGTCGCCGCTCGAATTTATCTGGTGTATCGCCGGCGAGCGCTACTGGGTCGGCGATAAGAACAAAGCCTTCATGAACGCCTCCGTCGATTCCCTAACCACCTAGGAAACCGTTGGACTGCTGATCCGCGAGAAAAGCCACCAGCCGTTGCCGTACATTGCTGATGTGGCGGCGCATCGCCGATTGCGCTTCTTCCCGATCGCTTTTGCGCAGCGCATCCACAATCGCCTGATGAAAATCCGGTGCGATGCTCGAGGATAAATCGTACGTCTTACGCCGCGATAACCAGATCCGGTTCTGCACGTTTTGCAACATGCGGCATAACTCGCGGTTGTTCGTCGCATCCGCCAGCAAGGCGTGAAAGCGCACGTCCTCCTCAATGTATTTCGGCTTGTCGTTTACCTTTAGCAGTGCGCGTGAACGCTTCACGCTTTTGTCCAGTTCGTTCAGCAGCGCCGGCGTAACGTGGGCCGTTCGCGCCACATGGACTTCTAATGCCTCCCGAAGATCGTAAAGCTGCTCCATCTCTTCGGGTGAAAATTGCCGCAGATATGCGCCCCGGCGCGGAGCAATGCGAATAAAGCCTTCGCTCTCCAGCCGGTTTAATGCCTCGCGAATGGGAGATTTGCTGATTCCAAGCTGATTCGCTAACGCCTCTTCCGTCAGCCTGTGGTTTTCATCCAGGCGGCCTTCGAGAATGTATTCCTTAATGCTGTCGTACGCGCGCGTCGTTAGCGTATTAGGAATTGTCAGCTTCTTCAGGCGTGGCACTCTAATATCTTAGATTCTACGGCCCTCAATCCTTCCCACAATCGCGTGCAGCACGATAACGCCCGTCAGGGGCAGAATCGCTGCCACAAAAAAGACCGGTGCATAGGAAAAGCGATCGATCAAAAAGCCGGTCAGAAGCGGAAATAGCCAGCCGCTCAGGCCGCCCGCAATGCCCGTCAGTCCGGTCACCCGCCCCACTGCCGGCTTTGGCACCAGGTCCGAAATCGCGGCGAACATATTGGCGGAAAGAAATGTGTGCCCGAACAGCACCATGCAGATGAACGCAATGGCCATCGCCGCCGTCGCTGCTTCCACCACGCCCGCACTCAACAGGCAGAAAAGCGCGCCCGCATACAACGTGAGGAACCGGGCCGCATTCAGACTGAACCGGTGCTTTAGCAGTTGTCCCGCCACCCAGCCCCCGCCAATACTCCCCAGATCGCCGAACAAAAAAGGCACCCAGGCGAAAAGGCCGATCTGCGCGAGCGTCAATCCACGCGATTTATAAAGATATTCCGGCGTCCAGAACAGATAAAACTGCACCACCGGCCCAACGAAAAACCGGCACAGCATCAGCCCCCAAACTTCCTTTTTCGATAACAACTCGCGATTGCGCGGTGGGGCTGCGGCGGACGTTTTTCCTTCTTCGATGTAGGAGCGTTCCGCCGCCGTGACCTTCGGATGCGCTCGCAGCGGCGCATATTGCGCCCGCCAGCACAGCGTCCAGATAATCCCCAGTACGGCTGGAAGCAGAAACGCTGCCCGCCAGCCGAAATGCAGAGTGATGAAAACAATGCACGGAGCCGCGATGACCGCTCCCACCATGCTGCCGCTGTTGAAAACACCTACCGCGAGCGCGCGCTCCCGCTCGGGAAACCATTCCGAAATCACCTTCATCGCTCCGGAAAAGTTGCCGCATTCGCCGGTGCCCATCCAGAATCGAAACGCGCTGAATTGAAGTACCGAACGCCCGATCGAGTGCATCGCGGTCGCAATAGACCACCAAACCACGGCAAACGAAAATCCCGCCCGCACGCCCCAGCGATCCATCAGCCAGCCCATCGGAAATTCGCCGACCATCATTCCGAACATGAACGCCGAGACCATTCGCGCATAATCGCTGTTCGTCATGTGGAACGTTTCGAGCAGCACCGGCGCAACTACCGATAGCGTCTGGCGATCAATGAAATTGATTACCGTAATGAAGAAAAGCAGAGCCAGAATGCGCCATCGCACCTGCATCCACCAGGCCGGGACTCCCAATCCGGCCGGTGTTCCTAACCGCGGCGTGATGGACATAGATAAGCTGAGATATCATATATCACGCCATTGCTATTCAGCGAGTTCAACCGTGACACGACGCGAATTCCTGGCCGCTTCGGCCTGCGCAGCTTCTCTCTGTTTCGCAAAACCCGCGGCCATCAAAGTCGGTTGCCAGGCCAACGCCTGGCCTTTGAAGGAAGGCGATTTCGATCAATTGATCGATGTCGTCCACACCATCAAATCTCTCGGCTACGCGGGCTTTGAGTGCAACATCCGCTTCGTTCGTGGCCAGTTCGGCCACGCAGCGGAAGCGCGCAAGCGAATCGAGGATACCGGAATCCAGTTCATCGGCGCCCACACCAATATGCAGGAAGCTGCGCGGGAAGACTTTGCAAAAGCCGCTGCCGGCGCGGCGCAGTTGGGCGCTCTGTATATCGTGATGAGCGGCAGCGGGCTGGCGCCGAACGGCCAGTTTTCAGATGAAGCCTTGAAAACGAAAGCCGCGCAACTCGAAAACCTGGCCAGAACCTGCCGACAGAGCGGCATCGAGCTCGCCTACCATAACCACACCGCCGAATTCGCCAACAACAACGCGGAAATGGAAGGCCTGGCAGATCACACGGATCCGAAGCTCGTCAGCTTTCTGATGGATGCCGGGCATGGTTACCAGGGCGGCGGCAATCCTGCCGCGTTCATGTTGCGCGATTCCGATCGCATCGTCGGATGCCACATCAAGACCTTTCGTGACAAGACTATGCAGGTTCCGCTGGGGCAAGGAGACTTTGGTTTTGAAGCGCTCGCCGCAGCCATCAGGAAAACAGGCTGGACCGGCTGGCTCATTGACGAAGAGGGCGGTGGAAAAACGGCCGATTCGCCGGCAGTTGGTCCCGACCGCCAATACATCAGAAGAATTTTTGGAGTTTGAGGGAGGAGACTTTTGACTCGCAGAGATTTTACAGCCACGCTGGCCGCCTTATCTGCTTACAACCTGAACGCGCAAACCGGTGAAACTCCGGGCATTGGCTTTATCGGGCTCGGCGCCCGCTCGAAGGCTCATTTTCAGGCCTTCAAGGAGTTGCCGCAAGCGCACATCGTTGCCCTATGCGATCTTCAATCGGCGCGCATTGAAGAGACCAACGCCGGATTGCCCAGCAAGGCTGTCGGGTACACCGATTACCACGAACTGCTGCACGACAGGAACGTCGGCGCGGTGGTCATCGCGACGCCCAATTATCTGCACTACCAGATGGCTCTCGATACCATGCGGGCGGGCAAAGACTTGCTGCTCGAAAAGCCAATGGGCATCAATTATGAGCAGGCCAAGGCCATCCGCGCGGAAGCGGCTCGCAGCGGCAGGGTCTTGCTGGTCGGGATGCAGCGCCTTTATGGGTCGGATGGCGCAATGATCGGGATGGTGCAGCGAGGCGATATCGGCCAGCCGAAAGTGATCAACGCGAGCGAATATCGCGGCGACTGGAATCCCCGGACCACTATGTATACCGACCCGGCGACCGGTAAAACGGGTATCTGGCGCGTGATGAAAAAAGCCGTCGGCTCATCGGAGCTCGAGTTCTGTGTCCACTTATATGCCGCTCTTTGTAAGATCGTCGATTCGCCTCTCGTGCGCCTGACTGCCACCGGCGGCGACTTCTATTACCCGAACCGCGAGACGCGCGATGCATCTTCCACCATCGTCGATTTCCAAAACAACATGCGGCTCAGCCACAACTACGTCATGTTCTCGCCCGGCTGCCCCACTGTTATCGATATCTTCGGCGATAAGGGCAGTTTGAGCCGCGTCAATGGCAAGATCACGGTCTACGCCGAAGACGGCAAGCCCAAAGACGTGCCGCCGATGCCCGAACGGCCGGAGACAGAAGCCATGGTCGAAATGTACAAAGATTTCTTTGAATGCATTCGCACGCGGCGCACTCCGCTTGCCAATGCAGATCTCGCCATGGCCGCATCCAAAATTGCGTTCGGCCTGGATATGAGCATTCTGCAGAAAAAGACCATCACCGCAGCCGATTTTGTCTGACGCCCGATGGCTCTGAATCCGAAGCGGACCGTCTCAGAACTCGAAGAACTGCGCGCCCTCACTGGCGATGAAAACGGGGCGCAGCGAGTCGCCTGGACACCCATCTGGCAGAAGTCCCGGGACTGGTTCGCCCAAAAACTGGCCGGCCTGCCCGTCGAACGGCATTTGGATGCCGCTGGAAATAGCTGGGTGACCCTCAAAGGCGAATCCAAAAAAGCGCTCCTGCTCGGCGGTCACCTCGATTCGGTGCCGAACGGCGGCTGGCTTGATGGCGCTTTGGGCGTTCTCTCCAGCCTGGAGGTACTCAGGTGTTTCAGCGAAGAATATCGGGGACGCCCGCCTGTGACGATCAGAACCGTCGATTGGGCCGATGAAGAAGGCGCCCGCTTCGGCCGCAGTCTGCTGGGTTCCTCGGCTTTCGCAGGAACACATTCCATCGCCGCCGATCGCGTTCGAACAGACAAGGACGGCATTCGCCTGGAAGATGCCCTGCGCGCCTGCGGCACTGAAATCGACCGCTTTCCGGAAGCCGCGCGCGAACGGGAGAATGCAGCCGCTTATCTGGAGCTCCACATCGAGCAGGGACCGGTTCTCGAGAGCCTCGGCCTTCCGCTTGGGGTTGTGCTCGGCACCAAGGGCGTCGAACGGCACACGGTCACCTTCTTCGGGCAGGAGGCGCATTCCGGCTCTACACCCATGAATGTGCGCCGGGATGCGCTCGCTGGGGCTGCCAGGCTGGCGCTCGAAATCCGGCCCATTGCGGCGCGCCATGCCGATGCTGTTTGCACCATGGGGAGTGTCAAAACTTACCCCGGCATCCCCACGGCCGTGGTGGGCCGCTGCGAAACCACGCTCGATCAGCGCCACTTAGACGCCTCCGTGCTCGCAGCCATGCTACAGGATGCGCGCGCTGCCAGCGAGCGATTTGCAGCCGCAGAAAAATGCACGGTAGAGTGGTCGCGCATCTGGAGCATTGAGCCGGTGCCTTTCGATCCGCATCTCATCGAGCTGTGCGACAGCGTGATCCGCGAAAGAGCCGGCAAGTCGCACCGCTTGCCCTCCGGGCCCTTGCACGACGCCGCCGAAGTCGCTCGCGCCGGAATTCCTACAGTGATGATGTTCGTCCAGTCCCTGGGCGGCATCAGTCATAACAAAATTGAAGACACTCGCCGCGAGCACATCGAGCTGTCCGTTCAGGCGCTCAACGATCTGGCCGTCAAGACGGTGAACTGGATACTGGCTCAGTAGCCGCGACCTCTTGCTTGGGCTTCGCGTATAGCTTCTGTACTGCGGCCAGAATTGCTGCCGCCAGCGGGGTTGCAACGACGACGCCCAGAATCCCCGCCACCGTCCACATAAAAAATTGGCTCAAAAGCGTGAGCGCCGGAGGCAAACGCACCGCATGTCTCTGTGCAATCGGTGTGATGACGTAGCCCTCGGCAACGTGCACGCCGACGTAAACAATCGTCACGTAGATGAGATCCCGCGGTCCTTTTGTAAATGCGATCAATGCCGTCGGGATGTATGCCAGTACTGACCCCACGTAAGGGATGAACAACATCGCGCCGGTAAACAATCCAAGCGTAAACGCGAGCGGCAGCCCCATAATCCACAGCGCGATCATCGTTCCAACGCCCAAAAAGATCATGGGTACCAACTGGCCTAACAACCAATGGCTCATAGATGTTCCAACCGTGTCCAATACCTCGGCCGCTTTGGCGCGATGCCGCGCCGGAACCAGGTAAAGCAATCCGCGCCGGTATAGCGACGGATTACTGCCTAGAAATAATGCGATGGCAAGAATTACGACAGCGTCCGTAACGGCGTTAACCGAAGCCGTGGCGACAACTTTCGCCAAGCCGCTAGCCCGCTCGCTTTGCACGCTTGTCTCTACAAGGTGCGTCAGGTCGCGGCCCCACTGGTGTTGGTCGAGTGAACTGCGCAAATTGTCGATCGATCCTGGAATGGCTTTGAACATATCGTGGGCCTGATCGATGACGCTCGGCCCCAGGCCGTAAACCAGCGCGGCGACGATTATCACAATGGACCAGACAACAATGGCGTAAGAGTGTTTTGCCGTGACGGGCGCCCAGCGCTGCAGCCGGCCGGCAAGAGCCCGCAAAACCACGGCGATTAACGTGCCGGCGAACGCGATCAAAAGCACTCTTCCCGCCCAAATTACGAGCGCTATCGCCGCAGCGATCAGCAGGAGGCGGTAAACCAGACCTCCGGAGATGGTTACGCGCGCCTGTCGTCTAATGGGAGATGACATTGAAGACTCTGGATAAAGAGACGCGCTGCGCCATAAAAAACGCCATTTTCGTCGTGCTGATCGTGTTCGGCAATACTGTTGGCAACCTGATGCTCGCCATCAGTATGAACCAGACCCCGAGCATATCTTCGGTAACCGTTCCGAATTATTTTGGCGCAATGTTGACGAATCCCTTTTTCCTCGCCGGCACGTTTTTAAGCGCTCTCTCCCTGCTCGCCCAGCTCACCATGTATACCTGGGCTGACCTGAGCTATGTTCTGCCCGTGACTGCCAGCGGTTACGTGGTCACGGCTATACTCAGCAAATTCTTTCTGCAGGAACATGTATCCATGTTTCGCTGGATCGGCGTTGTGATTATTTCTTTCGGCGTCTTCTTCGTTGCCGAAACGCCTCCGGATACCAAGCACGTCGATGCCACTCATCCCGATGCCCAGCAAGTCGAAGGAGTTTCTCAGTGAGATGGGTCTGGGTATTGGCGGTTGTCCTGACCAGCACGGCCGGAGACGTATTCAGCGCCAAGGGCATGTCCGAACGCGGCGAGATCGAAGATTTCCGGCCCCGCGGCCTGGCTCGAGTGGTTCACTATATCGTCACCCATCCCATGGTGTTGGCGGGCATTATTTGCAATGCTATTTCCTTCGGCGCTTTTCTCGCCTTGCTGTCGGTCGCGCAGCTTAGCTTTGCGGTGCCTGCGACGGCCTCGAGTTACATACTAAAAACCTTGCTTGCGGAATTTTACCTGCGTGAGCGCGTAGATCGCCGCCGTTGGATCGGAGTCGCCCTGGTCTCGGCTGGCATTATTTTGATCTCTATATAGCCGCTAAGATCGAAATATGGCGTTCACGATCGACGAGAGCTTTCTGCCCGCCACTCTGACCGCTCATCCAATGACAGACGAGGAGTTCGCCGAGTTTTGTTCGGAGCATCCCGATCTGTTCTTTGAAATGACGGCCGACGGAGATCTGATTATCAGCCCGCCGGCTTATAGCCTGACCGGAATGCGGCACAGCGAAGTATTGAAACAGCTAAAGCAGTGGGCCGAGCAGGAGGGGCGCGGCGCCGTCACTGATGCTGCGGCCGGCTTTGTTCTTCCTGCCGGCGCGCGGCGCTCTCCGGATGCGGCGTGGACCCTCAAAACACGCATCCGCGCACTCGATCCAAAAATCATCGAAGGCTTTTGGCATCTTTGTCCCGATTTCGTCATCGAAGTTCGATCCAAAACCGACCGGCTTCCCGCGCTGCAGGAAAAGATGCGGGAGTGGGTCAGCAACGGCGCGCAGCTTGCCTGGCTGATCGATCCCGACACTCGCAGCGCGGAGATCTATCGCCCGCACGCCGAACCCGAGCTTCAAAGCGGCTGTGAGTCGTTACGCGGCGAAGGACCGGTACAAGGATTTGTCTTAAATCTCTTGCCGGTTTGGGATCCACTGAAGGACTAAGAAAACGCCTGCGCGATCGATAAGCCGGTTTCTGTGCCCATGAGTGGTCATGAGCGGCAACCATTCCTCTAGGCCATCGATTGCTCGAAGGCTCCAGCGACCTACCCGGAAGTTAGTGTGACGGAGCGGGACCACTCCTCCTCCCCTATTTGGTCTTGCTTCGCATGGGGTTTTCCCTGCCATCCGCGATTACTCGCGCTGCGGTGCGCTCTTACCGCACCTTTTCACCCTTACCCGCGGCATGGAAGCCGCAGGCGGTATATTTTCTGTGGCACTGTCCGTAGCATGCGTTTTGGCCACATGCCCCCGGCCGTTAGCCGGCATGCTGCCCTGTGAAGACCGGACTTTCCTCTCGCCCGCCCGAAAGCAGGCCAGCGGTTGCCTGATCGCGCAGGCAATTCCCAGTATGTCAAAAATGGAAGGGTGAAGGTTTTTGTCCAGAGCTTCGGCTGCCGCGCTTCGCAGGCCGACGGCGC
>JAJPJN010000143.1 GCA_021324185.1 Terriglobia bacterium
GCTCAGGAACTCCTGGAGCGAAGGAAACAAAGGCAGTTAGCCGAAATTGGCTTTGAACGGAAAAAGCAGGCCGAAGCCGAAGCGCAACGCAAAAAAGAGAAGCACGAACTGGCGCAAGACATCGCCAAACTCAAAAAACAGCTCCTCGAAATCCGTTTCGCCAAGGTCTCGGTAGCTCTATTGAGTAAAAACCACGCCCCCAAAGCCTCCGACCCCTGCGATTTTGAAGTCACCCAGGCCGGTTCCTTAAGCTGACCGCTGATCGCTTTTCGTGGAGCCAGGCTTCTTTGCTTCCTTGGCTTCCTCGGCTTCTTGCCCTTTCAGGCTGCCGCCGGCTTTCCAGCCGGCGCTGGGCAGGCGGTTTCGCCTGCCCGTCGTTTGTAGCGCCTAAGTACGCTCCTACCAGTGCAGGCGCACAACCACCTGCAACGTGCGTGGATTGCTGCTGAAGGCGTAGGTCGGGTTGTTGAACACCGGGCTGCTCGCCGTCACATAACTCAGAGTGCCTGAATTGTATGTGTTGACTGAAACCGCGTTGTCGATAGCGGCAGACGTGAATTGCGGATGATTAAGTACGTTTAGCGCCTGCCCTTCGAGATCGAGCTGATATCGCTCGCTGAAGGTCAGGTGTTTAATCAGTGACACATCGACATTGTCAATCGGCCGCGTTGGCTGGGTGTTCCGTCCACCGGTTGCGAGCGCGCCGTAACCAGCCCGAATGTATTGCGCATTCGGATTGCCGGCAACCCAAGCCACCACGTTTGCATCGTTCGCGAGGCTGCTGAGAGCAACCGTCTGCCCCGTTGCGGTAAGACCATACACATTGCTTCCGGTCCCGGAAACTCCGGACGGGTTTACGATCGTCCTGTCGGGCGCCGAATCGCCGTTCAGATTGGAATCAATGCCGCTTTGCACGGTGTAGTATTCAGGTGATTCGTACGTGTAAATGGGAGCGATCTCCCAGTTGCCCACGATGTTCTTGATGAACCAGTTTGTGTTGCCCTTAAAAAACGAAGTCTCGTAAACGACACCGAGCGTAAGCCGCTGCCGGTGGTCCAAAGCCGATGATGCCTTATCCGCGGCTAAGTTGGTGAAGTTCTGCGGACGGCGCGGAGTCAAATACGTGCTCGCCACTTCGGCCGTGCTGTTGTCAATATCATGGCTCCATGTGTACGCAAGTTGGAATTGCAAACCATTTGCGTACCGCCGTGTCAACTGTGATTGCAGCCCATTGTAATCGGAATACCCCGTTGGCTGATAGGAGGTGATGGTGTTAGTGAATCCGGCGTTCTGATATAGCGGCACAGTATTGCCAATTTTGCTGATTTGACCTACCGTGTACGGAAGAGAAGCCAGAGTCGCTAAAGATGGAGGCGTGAAGAACGTCGGGATGTTCACTGCCGCTGTAACCGGAGATACGCGATTCAGTTGAACCTGCTCGATCAGGTGAACCCCTTTGGTTCCGACATAGCGGACATCCAACGTGTAGTTCTGCGCAAAAACATGCTGGATATCCAAGCTGTAGTTGATCGAGTACGGCAGAATCTGATTGGGAATGTAGGAGGAGGTATTCGCGCGCGCTTGCGCGGCCGTGGGACTCGAGACTCCAGACGGAGCAGTGATCCCGCCGTTTGCCAAAAAATTGTTCGTGATCACAGTAGTCGGAAGCGTTGTGGTCGTGTAAAACTCCGGCGGTAGCGTATTCAAGCCGATGTTGTCAAAAATAACGTCGTAGGCCATTCCGAAGCCGGCGCGCACGACAGTATTTGCGCTGCCATTTGGCGTCCATGCGAAGCCAACGCGCGGCCCAATACCATATGGCGATGCCTTCGGTGAATTGAACACAAGTACACCCGGCACGCTCGCGATCGAATTTAGACTCTGCGCCTGCATGCTCTCAGGCACCGTCGTGTATTCGTACCGCACGCCGAAATCCAACGTCAAGTTCGGGCGAACTCGCCAGGTGTCCTGCAGAAAACTGTAGCTCGCCAGTTGATTGCCGTAATAAGTCGATCCGCCGAAGCTGCGGGCGGCGAAATAATCCGGTGACAGGTCCTGCAAATAAAATGCGACGTTTGTCCATTCGTAATCGCCGCGCACGCGCTGTACGAAAAACTGCGGCGAAATATAATCGCGAAACTCGGTTCCGAACTTAATCGTGTGGCTGCCCTTGACCCATGTCACGTTATCCACAATTTGGTACAGGTTATTGACACCGGACTGCGGGAAATTCGGGTTCGGGCCCACTTGCAAGTTCAGATTGTTGAATTGCAAGTTCGGGAATGCGCTCAATCCGGGGAATGATTGATTGCCGACGGGATCGCTCGTATTCGAACGCTGATAAGCCAGG
Organism: Terriglobia bacterium; assembly: GCA_021324185.1. GTDB lineage: Bacteria > Acidobacteriota > Terriglobia > Bryobacterales > Bryobacteraceae > Bog-105. The sequence continues at coordinate 2,351 of JAJPJN010000143.1, forward strand.
CGTAGTTCATTCGTGACGTGTGGATTGAAGGTGTGAAATTCAGAAAGTTCTCCCAGATGGTAGCGTGACGGAACAATCGTGTAGAACGCGGGCAGGTTCGCGCCGGTATTGATGGAATCGTAGCGGTCATAGATATAACGGCCCCGAAGCTGATCGGAATCGGACAAGTTGTAGTCCATGCTGAACACGCCATAGTATGCGTTCGTAAAGCTGGGTCCGGCGATCGGAATGATACCCGTAGGCACGCTAACATTCCCTACCGTGATAACCGGCCCCGTGGCCGACACAGCAGGAGCCACAGCGTATGTCTGCAGAACTTTCAGATTAGTTTGGTTTATGCCAGGAGCCGAAGCCAACGCCGAATATCCGGCTGCTGTCGGCGCATAAATGGGCGAACCCGTAGTTGCGGCCAGCCCTGTCGGATTGTATTCGAAACTGGTGAAGAAGAACAGCTTATTGCGCTTAATCGGTCCGCCGAAGTTTGCGCCTAAATGGCTGCGATCAAAGCGGGGATTTTTGTAGATCCCCTGGTTCTTATATGTTTGATCGACCGCATTCATCGTGCGGTTCTCTAGGTATTCGTAAATCGTGCCGTGAAACTGGTTCGTCCCGCTCTTCACGATCGTATTGAACTGCCCGCCGGAAGAGTGGCCGTATTCTGCCTGAAACTGGTTCTGAATCAGAGTGAATTCACTCACCGATTCGTTCGGCAAATAGACAACCGGTCCTGTTACCGACTTGCTGTTGTTGTCAACTCCTTCAATCATGAAGTTGTTATTGCGTGGCCGCTGGCCGCCAACCGATGGTCCGGTGCCCACGCCAATGCCGCCGGCGCTAGCCACGCCCGCATCCAGCAACGACAAATTGATAACTCCGACGCCAATCGTTGTATTGGGCAGATCAGCCGCTTCCTTCGTATTGAACGTGTTTTGGATCTGAGCCGTTGTGGTGTCGATCACCGCTGCCGCCTCCACAACGTTGACAGCGGTCGAAACGGTACCTATCTTCAGCGAAAGGTTCGCTGTCGCGGTCTGATTCAGTTGAACCGCCACGCCCTTCAATTCGGAGGGCGCAAAGCCGGGCGCTGTCGCAGAAATATCATAGGTGCCGGGCAGCAGATTCGGAATTCGATACTCACCGCTGCCGTTGGCAGTGGTGGTTGACTTGACGCCGGTAGCCTCATTAGTAGCTGTTACTGCGGCGTTCGGGACAGCAGCGCCGGAGGCATCCACAATCGTGCCGACGACGTCGCCGCTCGTCTCTTGCGCAGAGAGCGGCCGGATAGAGATCTGTACTGTGCTGAAAAACGCAAAGCAGAGACAAACCTGAAAGAGTTTCCTCAAAAGCAACATGCACGTGTTCTAGCACATAGGTGGCCAATAGCTGAGATCCACAACTAAACTGCCTTAACGCAATGGGTTATCCATCTTACTTCATGGAGTCGTTTATGTCTCGAGCGGCCAATCCTCCCAACATCCGGAGGGATTCAGCGGGAATATCCATTGGTTGGAAGGGCAGGCCTCGTATTACGAAGCGCCGGCATTTGCCGGGGTCGAGACGTCTGAAGGTATCCGCTTCAACCGCACCGCGCACCAAACCGTGATCAGGAGGCCATAAAGCAATAAGCAAACGTTCATAACTCCCTGCGCTGTCGTATTCAAAAGCGAACCCAGAATGCTGCTGAAACAGCCTGCCAGTTCAGCCAGCAGCACAAGCTGAAAATAGGTCATCCAAACGAACGTGTTATGGGGCCGGACCATATGTTGTGTTTTCAAGACGCGCTGGAGAGACCACAGGAAGGCCAGGGTCGCAGCAGAATATCCCGCCCACAGGACAAAGGCCAGGGTGGTACTGAAAAGATCCTTTTCCTGATCTCCACCCATCAAAAGGCTCACGACGAAGCCGAAAAATGCCGCGAAGAAAATGCTCGAGATCAGGCGCCCGGCCGCCACCCGCCGCATTTGCGAAACCTGTTCCTTCATCTCCTCAAATACGTCCCACGCCACTAGCGGGTAGAGGAATGCATATAGAAAACGCGAGTACCGCGCCAGGCGCTGGCTTTCGTCTGAATTGAGCCCAAACCAAAGCTGCACGAAATCAAACAACACCGCCAGCGTGCAAGCCAGCGTGATGAAGAGGTAGAGACGCTGCAGGCGCAGTTGAAACACGCGCGCAAGCAGCAGGACGTCCGCTGCGGTGGCCGCGATGTCCGCCCAGAGTACTATTCGATCCAACATCGTCATCCCCATTTGAACCTACTGCCGTTTTGGGAGCGTCTACAGAGTAGAGGGCGAACCCTCCTGACGAGGCAGAGATGTTCAGAAGACTCGGATTTTTATCTATTGCTCTCGCGGCTGTCTTGCTTTGTATGGCGCCGGCTCCCGCGAAAGCCGCCGGAGTGATCGGTTTCGGAGTCGCCGTGGGGCCTGGCTACGGCTATTATTATCCGCCCTATCCCTACGCGTACGGCTACGCTTGTGATCCGTATTGGAATCCGTATTGTTATGGCTACTACGGATATCCGTACGTCTATCCATACATCGGATACTGGGGAGGCTGGTGGGGCGGTTGGGGCCGCTACTATGGCTATCGCGGCTATTACCCATATAGAGGCTACTATCCGTATCGCAGATACCGCGGATATGTAGGACGCGGATACGGTTACCCAGGACGCGGTTACGTTGGGCGCGGCTCCGTTGGTGGGACGCGTGGCTTCACAGGCGGAATGCGCGGCGGCGGATTTGGCGGGCACGGCGGCGGCCGTCGATAATATTTGCTTGCTCCAGGAGGCGACGCTACCGGGTACAATAAAGCGATCAGCCTCACTGATCAAACTGCGCGTTCGCCGCAGTATCCACTCACATTAGGAGTCCGGCCAGTTGGATAAAGCAGTTCTTGCCCTGGAGGATGGCAGCATCTTCGAGGGCGCCAGCTTTGGTGCGCCTGTCGAGCGCACCGGCGAAGTCGTTTTCAACACCGCGATTACCGGCTATCAGGAGATCTTTACTGACCCCTCTTATTGCGGGCAAATCGTCGTCCTCACCAATCCCCAAATCGGAAACTACGGCGCCAATCAAGCCGATTGCGAGGCAGCCTCGCCGTATATCGAGGGCTTGGTGGTGCGCGAGATCTCTCCGGTTGCCAGCAACTGGCGGGCGAGCGATACGGCCGAACATTTTCTCGCGCAGTACGGCATCCCCGTGATTGCCGATGTGGACACGCGCAAGCTGGTCCGTTTGCTGCGCAATCGTGGCGCTCTGCGGGGCATCATTGCGGTAGGCGAGAACGACCCCGATCTGCTCGTCCAGAAAGCCCGCAATTCGCCCAGCATGACCGGGCAGAACCTGGTTTCGCGTGTTTCTACCGCCGCGCCCTACGATTGGAGCGAGGGCATCGACGCAGTTTGTCCTTCAGATAAAGCTCCAGCGCGAGAAGAGCCGCGATTTCACGTTGTCGCTTACGATTACGGCATCAAGCGCAACATATTGCGCCATCTGGTGCAGATTGGATCGAGGCTGGCGGTGGTTCCGGCCGATACCAGCGCCGAAGACGTGCTCTCGCTGCGGCCGGACGGTGTCTTCCTTTCAAACGGTCCTGGCGATCCTGAGCCGCTCGAGCGGCAATCGGCGGAAGTACGCAAGTTAATCGGCAAAGTTCCCATCTTCGGCATTTGCCTGGGCCATCAGATCCTTGGACTTGCGTTCGGCGGTAAGACGTACAAGTTGAAGTTCGGCCATCATGGCGCGAATCATCCGGTGCTGAACCAGCGCACCGGGAAAGTGGAAATCACTTCGCAGAATCACGGCTTCTGCGTCGATCCGGACTCGCTCCGCCATAGCGATGTCGAAATCACTCACATGAACCTGAACGACAACACCGTGGAGGGCATGCGGCACCGCAGCGAACCGGTGTTCTGCGTGCAATATCACCCCGAAGCTGCGCCCGGCCCACACGATTCGCATTACCTCTTTCGCGATTTCGCCAGCTTAATGGAACAGAGCCGCGGCCGTTAGCACCGGAATCAATTTCATGCCCCAACCAAGCGATAACAGAACCCCAAGCGTACGCCAAGGCCCCAGCGTCAATGCCTAAACGAACAGACCTGAAGAAGATCCTTATCATCGGCTCGGGGCCTATTGTGATCGGCCAGGCATGCGAGTTCGACTATTCAGGAGCACAGGCCTGCAAAGCCCTGCGCCAGGAAGGCTATGAGGTCGTCCTGATCAACTCGAATCCCGCCACAATCATGACCGACCCCGAGCTTGCGGATCGAACGTACGTGGAGCCGCTCAGCGCTCCCTATGCTGCGGAAGTGATTCGCAAAGAGCGGCCTGACGCGGTGCTTTCTACCGTGGGAGGGCAGACGGCACTGAATCTGGCGGTTGAGCTGGCTGAATCGGGTGTGCTCGACGAATACGGCGTGGAGCTGATCGGCGCAAAGATCGATGCCATCAAGAAAGCCGAAGATCGATTGCTGTTTAAAGACGCGATGCGCAAAATCGGCCTGGATATGACGCAATCGCAACTGGTCAACAACGTCGATGACGGATTGGAGTTTGCGGAACGCACGGGTTATCCCATCATTCTGCGGCCCAGTTTCACTCTGGGCGGAACCGGCGGCGGCATCGCTTACAACCGGGAAGAACTGGTCGAGATTCTGGAGCGCGGCATTGACCTTTCCCCTGTGCACGAAGTTCTGGTCGAAGAAAGCGTGCTCGGCTGGAAAGAATATGAACTCGAAGTGATGCGCGATCTTGCCGGAAACGGCATCATTATCTGTTCCATTGAGAACTTCGATCCCATGGGCGTGCACACCGGCGACTCCATAACTGTGGCTCCCGCTCAAACTTTGACCGATCGCGAATATCAGATGATGCGGGATGCCGCTCTGCGCTGCCTCAACGAGATAGGCGTCGATACCGGCGGCTCTAACGTGCAGTTCGCGATTAATCCGGAAAACGGGCGCATGGTGATTGTGGAGATGAATCCTCGCGTGTCGCGCAGCTCGGCGCTGGCGTCCAAGGCCACGGGATTCCCGATCGCCAAAATTGCAGCCAAATTGGCCGTGGGTTACCGCCTCGATGAAATTCGCAACGACATCACGCGGGCGACGCCCGCCTGTTTCGAGCCGACGATCGACTACGTGGTAGTGAAAATCCCGCGCTGGCAGTTCGAGAAATTTCCCGGCGCCGAGCCGGTTCTGGGCACGCAGATGAAATCCGTCGGTGAAGTGATGGCGATTGGCCGCACCTTTAAGCAGGCGCTCGGCAAAGGAATGCGCAGCCTGGAGACGGGCAAGTCTTCCGGGGCGAAATCGCTCGATCCGGAGCTGATCCCGAAACGCCTGATTACGCCCAATCCGGAACGCCTCGCCTACATCCGCTTCGCCTTCGAGCGCGGCTATAGCATCGATCAGGTACACGAAATGACCAGTATTGATCGATGGTTCTTGCGCCAGATCTCCGAAGTGGTCGCCTTAGAACAGTCGCTGCGGAATCGCTCGCTCGATTCGATTACGGCAAAAGAATTTCGGAAGCTGAAACGCGATGGCTTGGGCGACAGGCAACTCGCCGAGATCATCGGAGTCCAGCCGATGGAGGTGCGCGCTGCGCGAAAACGGCTCGGCGTCCGCGCTGTATTCAATCGTGTGGACACCTGCGCGGCTGAGTTCGAAAGCTTCACGCCGTATCTGTATTCGAGTTACGAATCGGAAGACGAAGCGCAACCTAGCGATCGCCGCAAGGTGATGATTCTGGGCAGCGGGCCGAATCGCATCGGGCAGGGAATTGAGTTCGATTATTGCTGTTGCCACGCTTCCTTCGCGCTGCAAGAGTTCGGCTACGAATCGATCATGGTGAACTGTAATCCCGAGACCGTCTCAACGGATTACGACACCAGCGACCGGCTCTACTTCGAACCTCTAACGCAAGAGGAGGTGCTGAATATCTTCGATATCGAGCAGCCTGACGGTATCATCGTGCAGTTTGGCGGGCAGACGCCGTTGAATCTGGCTATGCCGCTAAAAGAACTGGGGCTGCCGATCATCGGCACCGATCCCGCCAATATCGACTTAGCCGAAGACCGGAAGCTTTTCGGAAAGCTTTTGGCAGAGTTGGACATTCCCGCGCCCGCGCACGGTTCCGCAACCAATGTGGAGGAAGCCTGCGCAACGGCGCGGGGGCTTGGCTTCCCCGTGTTAGTACGGCCAAGCTATGTCCTGGGAGGCCGGGCGATGGTCATTGCATACAACGAGGACACGGTTCGCCGTTACATGCACGAGGCCACGAATTTGTCCGTCAAACGGCCGGTGCTGATCGATCGTTTTCTCGAGCACGCAACGGAAGTGGACGTCGATGCATTGTGCGACGGGCAGAACGTGCTCATCGCGGGCATCATGGAGCACATCGAAGAAGCGGGTGTGCATTCCGGCGACAGCTCTTGCGTACTGCCGCAGATTTCGCTTAAGCCTGAAGTCATCGGCACAATTGAAGAATGTACGGCGAAACTGGCACGCGCTCTGAACGTGATCGGGCTCATGAATGTTCAGTACGCGATTCAGGACGGCCGCGTATATGTGCTCGAAGTGAACCCGAGAGCTTCACGCACTGTTCCCTTTGTAAGTAAAGCGACCGGTGTGCCCTTGCCGAAAGTCGCCGTCGGATTGATGCTGGGCAAGAAGCTGGATGAGTTCACGGATTTGACAGGCGGAATTGTGAATGGCACGTTGCCGGTCAGGCATTATTTCGTGAAGAGCCCGGTCTTCCCGTTTTCGAAATTCCCCGGTGTCGATCCTTCGCTTGGACCCGAGATGAGGTCGACGGGAGAAGTCATGGGGGTTGGCGCCAGTTTCGGGGAAGCGTTCGCAAAAGCACAGCTTGCGGCCGGGACCCCGCTCCCGCATGGCGGGGCGCTCTTCATCAGCGTGAATGACGGAGACAAGCCGGCGGCCGTAGAAGTGGCGGCTAAATTTCGCGAGTTTGGTTTCGAGTTGTTTGCCACACGCGGCACCGCGGCCGCTCTGAGGCAGGCCGGACTGCCGTGCAAGACCGTGTTCAAAGTGAACGAAGGCCGTCCGAATGCGGTGGATTGGCTGAAAGCCGGCAAGCTGAACCTGGTGATCTATACCACCACAGGCGGCCACTCATTCCCCGATGAGCAAGCGATCCGGCGCAACGCCGTGACTTACCGGACACCTTGCATCACCACCATCAGCGGGGCCAAAGCCGCCGCCGAAGCGGTCGCCTCGCGCAAACGCGACAGCATTTGCATCTGGAGCCTGCAGGAGTTGCACGCGGGCAAGGCGCCGGCCGCAGTACCGGAAGCTCTGGTTGCGTCGCTACGTTCCTAATGCCTGTGCCGCAAGGAAATCGGCCGGGTAAATGGCAGGAATTCCTGCATCAGGTTGTAAGCAAAATCGGCTCCTAAGCCGATGAATCCGCGCCGGATTCCGTCGCCAACAGATCCCGTGCTGGGCGGCTGCCAGACATTCGTGAATTGTGCGGCTCCAAATTCGCTGAAAACACGCGCATAGGCGAACTCGCTTGCCCCGGAATCTTTCTTGCAGACGATGACCTGCTTCAGCGCATTAAGGACACGATATTTCTTCGTGCGGTCTTCCGATGGGAAATAGCGTGGGTCCTCGTGAAACGCGGATTCCAGTACAAACGCAAACGATTGCCTCGACAAATTGCCCGCCAGCCCGGAGCCATATCGTTCCGCGAAACCGTGCACGCCTTGACCCCACTCGTGCGGACTGTTTTCAGCCTGGCCAATGGCGGCGCCGAATAGAGAACCCACCAGGCCACGCGCTCCAAAACTTTGCACGATGCGGTAATCGAATTTATCCCGCACGGTAAAAGAAGGCGCAGAAATGGTCTTGCTGAGGTTCTCGATCCCGTTTGGCTTCTGGGCCTGCTCAGTCTGCGCGGCGGGCTCGGCCAATTGCCCAGGCTGTGGCGTCGAATTCGTCTGCGCCGCAACCGGCGCGACTACGAGGGCAAAGCCGCAGATCGCGACCGTGCAGAAAAGGTTTTGCATTCAGACTCAAAATGTGGACGTCTGCCGAAGTGTCCGGTTACAATTCCGGGTCCTGAAACAAGCGTATGCCGGCGATTCCTTCCGCGCCTGCTTCCAAACAGTCGGCAGCGTTATCCCAGTTCACGCCGCCAAGCGCATAGACAGGCTTCCCCAGATTGCATGCTCGCCGGAGCTGTTCTATTCCCAGCAGATTGCCCTTTCCCGGTGTGGCGAAGACCGGCCCAAAGGTCACAAAATCGGCTTTGGCGGCCGCGACCTCCTGAAGCGTATGGCACGATCGAACGACGATCAACCCGGGCAATGTGAGTGAGGGCGCGTCGCCCGGCAGATGTACGCCATCAGCGCCAGTGGCAACTGCCACATCCGCGCGCGAGTTGACCAGTATTTTCGTCCGCGGGTAGTTGTGCATCTCGCCACGCACTTCGAGTACAGCCAGAGTGAATTCGAACAACTCGCGCGCGGACAGGTCCTTTTCGCGAATCTGAATGTAATCCACACCGAGGTGAATCTGGTCGCGGATTACCTCGAGCAGAGGATGAAAACCGCCCACAGCCTTGCGATCCGTAATGTAGTACCGCTTCATGAACTCAACCGATGAAGTGTATCGCCTGGGGATGGATCGTAACCCATAACCGCTCGTTTGTTCGCCATTCAAGCCATTCTGATTCACCCGCGATCGCAGAAACTCCCTGTTCAAAGGAAATACGGATGCCTGCCGGCACAGGAGTTGTCTTCAGAACACGCAGAGATAATCGGTTTACCTGCCCCGAACCTTTAGATGCCGCCACTTTCATCTCGTGTTCCCGGATACAGACAGATCCACGATCGCCAATCAGATGCCCGGGAAGGTACGGCCCCTCGAGAACAGTATCGAGAACGGCCAAACGGCTCGTATTCCTTCCGGGATCGAGCGCCACAATTTCTGCCGTAAGAATATTCTCGAAACCCAACATGCGCGCGACCTCAATGCTGGCCGGTTTGGCGAACACTGCATCACGCGGCCCCGCTTGCACAAAGCGCCCCCTTTCGATCAGATAAACGAAATCGGCCAGTTCAGAGCACTCATCGAGGTCATGGGTGACCAGCAGCGCCGGGATGTTCAGGCGCTGGCGCGTCTTATGTAGAACGTCGTAGAACGCGTTCCGCAGGCGGCTATCCAGCCCGCGCGTTGGCTCGTCGAGGAGCAGAAGCCGGGGCTCGCCGATGAGTACGCGCGCTAAGGCCGCACGCTGTTTCTGGCCTCCGGACAGTTGCGCGGGAGTTCTCTGGGCGAGATCGGTTAATTCAAACAGATCCAGTAACTCATTCACCCGGCGGTTGCGCTGCAAACCGCGGCTGTTAGCTCCGGCGGCTACCGAAGCGGCGAATCGCAGGTTCTCGCGCACGGTCATGTGAGGAAACAAAGCATGATCCTGAAACATATACCCGATGCGGCGCTGCTGCGGCGGAAGATGAACGCGTGCCGCGGCATCGAAGTAGATTTCGTCGCGTACCAGAATGCGGCCTTCGTCGGGACGCGAAAAGCCAGCCAGGCAATTCAACGTCAGCGTCTTCCCTGCGCCGCTGCTGCCGAACAAAACCGTGATGCCGGGACCGGCGCGCAGATGCACATTCAGGTCGAACGCCTCGGAATCGCGCGCCGGCGGAAGGCGCTTCAACAAGCGCGCATCGACAATTACATCCGTTGGAGCGGTCATCCCGCCGACGTACTCAACCGCGGGCTTCGGGAGAAATAGGCTGCGGCCCACAATAACAACAGGGCGCCGACGGAAACTACGGAAACCAGTACACGCGCGGCGTGCCCGTTGCCCGATTCTACTGCGTCGTAGATAGCGACTGAAAGAGTCTGCGTGCGCCCGGGAATGTTGCCCGCCACCATGATGGTGACTCCGAAATCGCCCAACGATCGCGCGAATGCCAGCGTGGCAAGCGAACTGAGCCCGCGCCGCGCCAGCGGTAGCGTCACGCGCCAGAAGGTGCGTAATTCAGACGCTCCCAGGCTCTGAGCCGCCCACTCGAAACGATAGTCAACCGATTCCAAAACAGCACGGGCAGCCTTGATATAAATGGGGGCCGAGTGGATCACCGCCGCAACCACGGCGGCTTGCCAGGTGAAGACGAGCGGCGAGCCCGTCATCCACTCGTAAAAGCGGCCCAGCGGCGATGCCCGCCCGATCACGACGAGCAGATAGTAGCCCAGCACTGTCGGCGGCAGCACCAAAGGCAACGTGACGAGCGAATCAAAAAAATCTTTGCCGCGGAATTGTTTATGCGAAAGCAAGTACGCGCAGAGCGTCCCAAGCGTCACAACGATGATGGTCGCGAGAGCGGCGACCCGCAAGCTTAACCACAGAGGAAACCAGTCAACGGAATTTGGCGAAGCGGGCATCAGCGAACCACGATTATAGAATTGGTAGTCAACTTATGTGCGATCAAGAATATTTTGAAAACGACCGGCTGGAGTACGAGCGGCTCGGCAAAGTGACAAGAAAGCAGTTCGGGATGATGTTGGGAGCGGGTATTGCAATGATGTTGCCGAATGTTGCAAATGCGGTAGACGTTACGGACGCCGACGTAAACGTGCCCACGCCGGACGGGACAGCCGATTGCTACTTCGTACATGCCGCGAACGGAACGGCGCCCGGCGTCCTCATCTGGCCGGACATTTTCGGTCTTCGTCCGGCATTCCGGCAAATGGGCAAGCGGCTGGCTCAATCGGGTTACTCGGTGTTGGTAGTGAATCCGTTTTACCGGACGAAGAAAGCTCCGACTGCTGAAGCCGGCGCGGCTACGCCGATAGAGCAGGTTAGGCCGCTTGCGCAAACTCTCAACGAGCGCACCCACATGACGGATGCGAAGGCGTTCATCGGCTGGCTTGATCAACAACCATCCGTCGCGAAAGATCGCAAGATGGGTGTACAAGGTTATTGCATGGGCGGCCCGATTGCCTTTCGGACAGCGGCCGCGGTTCCGGATCGCATAGGCGCTGTGGCCTCGTTTCATGGCGCCCCACTTGTTACGAATCAGCCGAACAGCCCGCATCTGGAGGCCGCGCAGAGTAAGGCGCAGTTCCTGATCGCAATTGCGGCCAACGATGATGCACGATCGCCAAACGAAAAGAACGTTTTGAAAGAGACCTTCGCGAAGGCCAACTTACCGGCTGAGATTGAGGTGTATGCGGATGCGGCGCATGGCTGGTGTCCGCCGGACTCGCGCGTCTACAACGAGCAGCAGGCGGAGAGGGCATGGAGCCGCCTGCTTGCGCTTTATAGCAAGGCGCTTGCCTGAAAGTTAGCGCCAATCGTCGATTACAAAGACAGCCGGCCGGTTATAAGCATACGAATCAGGCCAGTGCATTGCTACGCCCAGCGTGTCGGTGCGAAAGCCGCGCCGGAGCAGTTGCCGGTACGCCTCCCTGCGGTTGAGGTTCATGCCGGCCTCTATCCGCCGCAAGCCGCGCGCGGCAGCGAGCGCGTAACATGCATCCAGAAGGCGGTCGAATAGGCCCTCGGCGCCCGCTCCCGGGCGGACGGCGGCAAATTTGATATAGCATGTGTCTTTCCCGGCTTCGGTTTCCTCGCCACAATGGCAGATGGCAAATCCATCCAGCGAATCGCGATCCCACAGAACGACTGTGTCGCCCAGATTCTGACGCGCCACCGCTCGGATTTCCGAGGTCACATCAAGTCCTTCGTAGATGCCATCCGTGAGCCTGCGACAGCCATCGAGAATCTGCTCGCGGCTGGCAGCGTCGAGCACAGAGTATTTCGTCACCGGAAATTCGATCGGGGTGACAGCTTTTGACATGAGAGCAGTCAGAGAGCCCGGCCAGAATCCGAATTTCTGATAAAGGGCGATGTGTTTTGGGCTGTTGGAAAAGGTGTAGAGACCGGCTTCCCGCACACCCCACTTCGCAAAGATTTCCATCGTGCGTTCCAGCAGTTTTTGCGCAACCTTTCGGCCCCACAGATCAGGGCGTACCGTCAAGGGTCCGAAAAAGCCAAAGCTACCCCAGTTCGTCACCAGGCACGATCCTGCCGGCCTCCCGTCCACTTCGGCCATTAACGCTGCTTCGGGGTCGTTGCGCCATCTTGTGGAAATGAAATCCCGGTCAGCGCAAAACTTTGCGGGCTCCGGCAGACCAATGAATGTGCCGAAAGCGAGGCTGAATATCCTGCGGGCACCGGCCAGGTCGGTCTCCTGCATGGGGCGAATTGCAATAACACCCGGGTCACTGCTCTGCATGGCATAATCTCCGTTGGTTAATTTTAAGTTGGATGCCGGTGCGGTTCTCGAAGACCACTATCCAAGGCGCCCCGATTCCGGAGGCTATCCTTCAATTATCAACTCGATCCGCAAGGAGTACCGATTGTGAGCAAAATCGAATTGAAGGTAAATGGGCGTCTACACACGTTGGACGTGGAACCCGACACGCCGCTGCTGTATGTCCTCCGCAACGATCTCGACCTGCGTGGTCCCCGGTTCGGGTGCGGCCTGGGACAATGCGGCGCCTGCAAAGTAATCATCAACGGCGCAGCGGTGTTTTCCTGCATCACGCCTGTTTCCTCCGCCAAAGGTGAGGTCACGACGCTCGAGGGCCTTTCGCAAAACGGCAGGTTGGATCCCGTGCAGCAGGCCTGGATTGAGGAACAAGCGCCGCAGTGCGGATTCTGCCAGAACGGGCAGATCATAACTGCAAAAGTCCTACTGAACAAAAATCCTCATCCGACGGATGCGCAGATCCGGGAAGCGATGAACGGCACCCTGTGCCGCTGCATGTCCTACTTCCGGGTACAAAGCGCTATCAAACGCGCCGTGAAGAACATGGCCGGCGGCGCGCCGAAGGATGCCAGGGAGGTAGTGGCATGATCTCCTCGAACCGGCTTCCGAAACAGATTGAAGACATTCTGGTGATGCATCGCCGCGGGTTTCTCAAGAGCGCGGGGCTGCTTGCGGTCAGCTTTGGCGTATTCGGATCGGGTGCCCTCGAGAGAGCAGAAGCACAGAGCAGCGCTGCGGCCGGGCCTCACGGTCCTTATCGCGATCCCGATTACCACCAGATCGATTCGTGGATCGTGATTCACGAAGACAACACGGCCACTTTTTACGTCGGCACAACCGACCCGGGTCAGGGTACCGGGACATGCTTCCGCCAGTTGATGTCCGACGAGCTGGATATCGCCTTCGATAAGACCACCTGCATTATGGGAAGCACCGATATTACCGTCGACCAGGTGGGGTCGGGTGGTTCATCTGCATTGGAAAGAAACTCCTGGCCGATGCGCCGCGTCGCCGCGGAAGCGCGCCGTGTGTTGCTGGAAATGGGATCACAGCGCCTGGGCGTGCCCGCCGCTCAACTCACTGTGACCGATGCCGTCATTAGCGTAAAAGATGATCCGTCCAGGCGTGTCACGTATGGCGAACTGATCGCGGGAAAGAAGTTCAATGTCTCGCTGACCGGAAACAATATTAACCGGATTACCGGCCAGGCGAAAACGAAATCGAACCCCGAGCTCAAATATGCCGGTCAGTCTCTGCAGCGTGACGACATTCCGCCTAAAGTAGATGGCTCTCTGAAATGGGCCGTCGACGTCAAGCTGCCGGGAATGGTTCATGCGAGGAATGTAAAGCCTCCATTTGCGTGCGCGAAGCTGACCGGCATCGATGAATCATCTGTAAAGGGCTTGCCGGGCTTCATCAAGGTAGTGCATAAGGGCAACTACGTGGCTGTGGTCTGCGAGCGCGAAGAGCAGGCCATCCGCGCGGCGCGACAATTGAAGACGACCTGGACGAAGCCGGCCACCTCTCCATTCCCTTCATCGGAAGATCTTTTCAGCTACATGCGGGCTGCGGCGCCGGTGGAAATGCCCCCCTCTGCGGCGGAGTCCGAGCCTGCTCCTGGTTCCAGACCCGCTGTGGAGGGAGATGCCGGCCTGCGCAATCAGGGGTCCGCACGCGCTGCATCCGCAGATTCAGGAATACACGTTCCGCCATCCAGACCGCCTGCGGCGCGAAATCCCGACATGCGCGCTCCTGTATCCGGCCCTGTAGTCGTGGGAGATCCCGATGGAGCGTTTTCAGGCGCTGCAAAGATCATCGAGGCGGAATACGAAATACCGTTTCAGGGCCACACCGCATTTGCGGGCGCCCATGCTTTAGCCGATCCCTCGAACGGCCAAATGACCGTTTACACGAACGACATGAAGTCCTACGGCATGCGGCGGGGCATCGCTGATTTCCTCGGCATGCCGCACGACAGCGTGCGTGTGATCTGGATGATGGGTCCGCAGGGTTTTGGCCGTTCGGCGGCGGAGGATGCCGCGTTTGAGGCGGCCTGGATCGCCCGCGAGATCAGCAGGCCGGTGCGGATGCAGTGGATGCGAGAGGAAGAGACCGCCTGGGACACCAAAGGTCCGGCGTTCCTGGTGAAGCTGCGCGGCGCGCTTGACGGCGCCGGAAACCTGATCGCCTACGATTTCCACGCGCGTTCGTGTGATCACAACCACGTCGGGTATAACGAGCCGGATACCGTGCTGATTGCGCAGTTGATGGGATCAAGGCGGGCAACGCCTGCCGCCGGAAGTGCCGCCATGCCTTCCGACATGTACGCCATTCCGAATCGCAAGATGGTCGGCGAAGTAGTGGGTCTTCCCATGCTATGGGAAACTCCGTTGCGCACCGGCAACCTACGCGATCCAAATGGGCCGCAACCCACCTTCGCCGCCGAGTCGTTTATCGACGAAGCTGCCGCAGCGGCGAAAGCCGACCCGCTGGAATTCCGTTTGAAAATGCTAAAGGCCGATGCGCACGATGACAGCGGGTTTCGGCGCGCACGTTCTATTGCAGTGCTCGAAGCTGCCGCCAAAGCCTATGGCTGGGAGTCCCGGCCATCCCCGAACCCGATCCGTAATGAGCGCATTCTGACAGGCCGGGGTATTGCGTACACGTTCCGGGGGAACACCGTTGTCGCTGAAATTGCGGAGGTCGAAATAGATCGTCAAACCGGGCATGTCTGGGCGAAGCGCCTCGTGTGCGCCCATGATTGCGGTTTTGTTGTCAATCCTGCGAGTCTGCGGCACACCATCGAATGCGGCATGCTGCACGGGCTAAGCCGTGCGATTTGCGAGGAAGTCCAATTCGATACCCGGAACGTGACGAGCCGCGACTGGTTTTCGTATCAGACGCTCCGGCATATCGACGTTCCCGAGCGCATCGATATCGTGCTGGTGAACGGCGATCCGAATCCGGAACGCCCGGATCTTCCTCCGTACGGAGCCGGTGAGGCATCGCTAAAACCGATGCTCGCCGCCATAGGCAATGCAGTCTACGACGCAACCGGCATTCGCATTAGAAGGATTCCGTTCCGTAGGGAGCGGGTGCTTGCGGCGCTAAAAACCGCGAGTGTTTGATTGAGAAGTATCAACTTGCCTTGGCGCGCCTCAGCAATTAACATTGATTTCAGGCGCACAGGGGCGTAACCAGTCCGCGGAAAGGGCCAAGCCCACCCTGAACTCGTTAGCAACGAAAATCTGACAAATCTTCTTTCTGCCTGACGTGCGGGCACAGGCGACGTTCTGAAAGGAGATTTCATGTCACGCCAACTACCACCACGTCCGAGCATCGATCAACTCAGAAAACAAGCTAAATCGTTGTTGAAGCGCCAGCGCGCCGCAGACCCCGAAACTTTGACGCGCATCCGGAAAAGCCATCCGCGTTGGGAAAGGCTGTCGGAACAGCAGCTCGCTGGATTGCCATTTACGCTTGGGGACGCGCAGCTCGTGATCGCAAACGAATATGGACTCCCCTCCTGGTCCAAAC
The DNA here is from genome assembly GCA_021324185.1 of Terriglobia bacterium. Lineage (GTDB taxonomy): Bacteria > Acidobacteriota > Terriglobia > Bryobacterales > Bryobacteraceae > Bog-105. The sequence continues at coordinate 18,206 of JAJPJN010000143.1, forward strand.
TGCAATCGCATGTCAAGACGCTGGAGGCCGCGAGCGCGACCGCGGAGATTGTCGCGTCTTTGCGCGATGCCGCCGGAAAAGGTGATCTCGCCCGGCTGAACGCGCTGCTGTATGCGCATCCGGAGCTGATTAACGAGCGCGGCGGCGAGGGGGTGAGAACAGCGCTCCACCAAGCCGTCTTTGGCAACAGCGAAGCGGCTGTCAAGCTGCTGCTGGAGCGCGGAGCTAATCCTAATATTCGCTGCGAGGGCGACAATGCCTACCCGTTACATTTCGCTGTCGAAAAGAACCGCGTTCCCATCATCCGCCTTCTCGTCGAGCATGGCGCGGATACGGTAGGTGAGGGCGATTACCACGAGCTTGGGGTTATCGGCTGGGCCACTGCATGGGAGCACTTTCAGCCCGACCCTGAGACGGTGGCTTATCTGCTTGCTCATGGCGCGCGCCACAATATCTTTTCAGCCGTTGCAATGGGAGATGTCGCGGCCATTCGCAGCCTCATAGCGCGCCGCCCCGAAGACTTGGAACGCCGGATGAACGGATCGAGAATGAGGCCCATGCCGCTGCATTTGGCCGTTATCCATCGCCAGCCAGCGGCGCTGCTCACGCTTCTCGATCTGGGTGCAAACATCGAGAGCCTTGACGAGGCCGGATTCACTCCCCTCGATCATGCCGCTGTTATCGGCGCATCTGGCATGGTTTCTATTCTCATGGACGCCGGAGCCAAGCTGCGTCTTCCTGCCGCTGCCGCCCTCGCCCGCCATGCCGATGTAGCGCGCCTGCTACGCCGCGACCCCGGCGCTCTGAAGCCAGGGGGCCGCTGGAGCCGCCTGATCGTCCGCGCCGCCGAGTACGGTTCGGCCGGGATGATCGAAACCCTCCTCTCCAATGGCGCCTCCGTGAATATCCGCGATGATCCCAAAACATCCATCGACGCCACCGCCGGCTACACGCCATTGCACGCCGCGGCATGGCACGGCAATCTCAACGCAATTCGCGTGCTGTTGGATCACGGCGCCGATGTCCGTGCCCGCGAAGAGAAGTATCACGGCACCCCCGCCGGCTGGGCGGACTATGCGGGTCACAAAGAAGCTCGCGATCTCATCCTGGCTGGACCCATCGACATCATTGAGGCGATCCAATACGGGCTGATCGATCGCGTGGTCAAGGTCCTGGAAGAGGATCCAGCTTCTGTCAACCGGCCATTCCGGGACTATGGTTTATTTCCCTGGGATGCTGAGGAATGGTACACGCCGCTGGCCTATGCCGTTACGCGCGGGAATGCAGCGATCTCCCGCCTGTTGCTGGCGCGCGGGGCGGATGCCACGTTGCGGTCGCCTCAAGGCATGGCATTGAAAGATCTCGCGCAGAATGCTGGCCATGGAGAGCTTGCATCGATTCTCGACAGCGCAGCGGCGGAGAGATGAAGTGAACCCGGGTAATCAGCACAGATTGCCTGATATCTCAGATGCCCGAACGCGAGGGTTGGCCAACCACACTGTTACGGTGAATGCCGACGCAGTCGATGTCATGATCCAGCGCGCGAGTACAGAGTTGGGGACCACCATTGATCAACAAGCTTGCTAGTGCGTGCGGCTCCGCTGATTACTCTGAGGCCCGGGTGTGCGGGGAAGAAGTTATGCGAGGCGTGATCCGTTGGCGCGGCGGCAGATAGAAAATTTTGAAAAATTGAACCGGGCAAGGGAGCGGACCCAACAGCGCTTTGTAATGGGGAGATCGTTCTTCGAGTTAAGCGCGATCGCACCCGAGGGAGAACTGGAGCGCCGCACAAATTTGGTCCATGCGCGCCGAATTCAGCCGTGCTACTCGCCTTCCTAATCTTGCCTGCGAGACGGTGACAGCGTTGTGGAGATTGACTACGCAGACTGTCTTCAGTCCATCCTCCTCGCTGAGCAAGACCTCTGAGGGCACCCCGCGTATTGCCGATGTGATCGGGGCTATGGTCACGGTGCTCAGGTAATTGATCGCGCTATCACGGGTGAGCACGACAAGGGGTCTACTTTTGTCAGGTGGTGCGAATTGATACAGACGAATATCGCCTCTGCTTATTCCGCTGGCCACATCGCCTCGCCTTCCCAGCGCGATGGCTCATCGGTTGGAGGGTGCTTCGAGTAGCCCTCGCGGTCGCGCTGCTCAAGTGCGCGGAGTTCCAGCCTACGAAGGTGCTCTCGGAGCGCATCGCGAATCAGCGCAGACCGATGCTGCTTCATCCGGCGGGCAGCGCGATCGACGGCACTTAGCAGCTTCCGGTCAAGGACCACCTGAATCGTCTCCATACTGTCGATCTTATTCCACAGTAGCGCCGGCTGAAAAAACCGGCGGCGGACTAGAAAGGCCGGCTCCACGCGGGTGTTTAGTGGACGGCGGCGCCGGCGGTCACGTTTAGTTCCTTGACAATGCTGCCTACGAAGGCTTTGGCGTCGCCGAAGAGCATGAGGGTTTTGTCGAGGTAGTAGAGTTCGTTGTCAATGCCTGCAAAGCCGGGGCTCATGCTGCGTTTGATGACCATAACGGTGCGGGCTTCGCAGGCATTGAGAATGGGCATGCCGGCGATGGGACTGGTTTTGTCGTTACGGGCGGCGGGATTGACGACGTCGTTGGCGCCAATCACCAAGGCGACGTCGGCGCGCGGGAATTCGGGGTTGATGTCGTCCATCTCAAAGAGGCGATCGTAAGGAACGTCGGCCTCGGCGAGCAGCACGTTCATGTGGCCGGGCATGCGGCCGGCGACCGGATGAATGGCAAACTTGACGTCGACGCCGCGCTTCATCAGCACATCGTGCAGCTCGCGGAGTTTATGCTGGGCCTGCGCAACGGCCATGCCGTAGCCGGGAATCACGATGACGGTCCGAGCCGCATCGAGAATTTCTGCCGCTTCTTCCGGGGAAGCGGATCGAACGGGGCGCGCGACAGCTTTCTTGGCGCTAGTCTGGATGGCGCCGAAGGCGCCGAACAGAACATTGCTGAAGGAGCGATTCATGGCGCGGCACATGATGACAGAAAGAATGAAGCCGGAAGAGCCGTCAAGCGCGCCGGCGACGATCAGGAGCTTGTTATCCAGCGCAAAACCCATGGCGCTGGCGGACAGACCGGCATAGGAGTTCAGCAGGGCGATGACGGTGGGCATGTCCGCGCCGCCGATGGGAATGATCAGCAGCACGCCAAAGATGAGCGCGAGGGCGGCAAAGATGGGATAGAGCGCCATCTGCTCCGGATGAAAAATCAGAATGACGCCGAGGACGATGGCGGCGCCGAAGATGCCGAGATTGACGAAATTCTGGCCACGATAGGTCATGGGGCGCGTGGGCAGAATTTCCTGCAGCTTGCCGAAGGCCATCAGACTGGCGGTGAAGGTGAGAAAGCCGAGCAGTGTTTCGACGATGAGCGCCGTCATGACGAAGCCATGCGGCAGGGTGCGATAGTATTCGGCGGTTCCGATCAAGGCCGAGGCGAGCGCGCCGCATGCGTGCGAAAAAGCGGTTCGCTGGGGGACAGCCGTCATCGGCATGATGTAGGCGATGGGAACGCCGATGGCTGAGCCGATGAAGAAGGCAATGAGTATCCATTCGTAATTGACGACTTCGTGACGAAGCAGCGTGCCTACAACGGCGAGGAGCATGCCGAGCTCGCCGACAAGGACGCCGCGGCGGGCGGTGGCGGGCGAGTTCATCCACTTGATAGCGAGAATGAAGCCGGCCGCAGCGAGGATGTAGAGAGCGGGGAAGATATTGTCGATGGTCACTTGCCGGGCTCCCGCTCCCGCTTTTTGAACATCTTCAACATGCGGTCAGTAATGAGATAGCCGCTGACGACGTTGGTGACGGACGCCACAACGGCGATGAATCCGAGCGTGCGGGTCAGCGGAGTGGCCTCTTTTTCACCCGTAATAAGAATTGCGCCGACCACGGCAATGGCCGATATTGCGTTGGTGAGGGACATCAGCGGGGTATGCAGCAGAGGCGATACGCGGCGAATGAGCTCGAATCCCAGGAAAGCGGCGAGCATGAAGATCCAGATGGCGATTTCGTACTTGTTCATGTCCGGACGCTCCTCTCTTCGGATTGGGAGGGGGCGATGAGTTCTCCGATTCGCTGGTTGAAGATCTGGCCGTTGTGAGAGACCAGAGTCTCGCGGATAATTTCGTCTTCCATGTTGATGTTGATTGCGCCTGCGTTCACCAGCAGCTTCAGGAAGGAGCTGATGTTTGCGGAGAGCATTTGGCTGGCGTGATAGGGGACCATAGACGGCAGATTGACGGGGCCGACGATGGTGACGCCCTGATGAAGGAAGACTTCGCCGGGGCGGGTGAGTTCGCAATTGCCGCCGCGCTCGGCCGCGATGTCGACCAGGACGGAACCGGGAGGCATGGCCTCGAGCATTTCGCCGGTGATCAGGATGGGCGATTTGCGGCCGGGGACGGCAGCGGTGGTTATGACGACGTCCTGCTCGCGAAGAACCTCGGTGAGCAGCTCGCGCTGGCGCCGATAGAACGCTTCATCCATCGCTTTGGCGTAGCCGCCTTTATCTTCAGAAGATTTTGTTTCGATATCGAGCACGATAAATTTGGCGCCGACGCTTTCGACCTGTTCTTTGACGACCGGGCGAACGTCATAGGCGCAGACCACGGCGCCGAGGCGGCGCGCGGTGGCGATGGCCTGGAGGCCGGCGACGCCTGCTCCTAGAACGAAGACTTTAGCAGGAGTCAATGTGCCGGCGGCGGTCATGAGCATGGGGAACATTTTCGGCAGATGCGTGGCGGCGATCAGAACGGCGCGGTAGCCGGAGATGGTGGCCATGGAGGAGAGCGCGTCCATGCTTTGCGCGCGCGTGATGCGGGGCATTAACTCGAGCGCGAAGAAGGAGACGCCGGTTTGGGCTAACTGGAGGTCCTGCTTGAGGGCGGTGAGCGGTTCACCGAAGCCTACGACGATCTGGCCGGGGCGGAGAAGCGGGAGATCGGCTTCACCCTGCTCGGGGTTGGCGCCGAGCGAGCGCACTTGCGCGATGATATCGGCTTCGGCAAACACATCGGCGCGGCTGCCGAAACGGGCGCCGCGGGATACATAGGTCTCATCGGGGTAGCCGGCTTCGGTTCCGGCGCCTGTCTCAACGAGAATGTCGAGACCGATTTTGCGCAGCGCCTCACAGTGGCGCGGCGCCAGTGCAACGCGGCGTTCTCCGGGGAACGTCTCACGAGGAACTCCAACAATGGCAGGCAACGAAGCCTCCGTTTCCGTTAACTAATTGATGATTATCTAAAGCGACGGGCGCGCGCAAGCGGAAGTTACGTCCGGATCCGCGCGATTCGAAAAAGCGAACCTCGTATAATATTAGGCCAACAGAGACATTCGATCCCTGTACGGATCGGAGGCAGCAAGCTTGGACGCTACTGACATCAATAACCCGCAGTACTTCCACAAAGTGGTTGACTGTCAATGGGCGTGCCCAGCGCACACAAATGTTCCCGAATATATCCGGCTGATTGCGCAGGGACGGTACACCGATGCGTATATGGTGAACCGGGAATCGAACGTTTTTCCAGCTATTTTGGGGAGAACGTGCGACCGGCCTTGCGAGCCTGCCTGCCGGCGGGGCCGGGTGGACACGCATCCGGTGGCGATCTGCCGGTTAAAGCGCGTGGCTGCGGATCTGAAGGGCGAGATCAAGCATCTGCTGCCGAAGATTCCGGCGCAAAAGAACGGGAAACGGATCGCCTGCATCGGCGCAGGACCAGCTTCGCTGACGGTTGCCAATGACCTGATGCCCATTGGCTATGAGGTGACGATTTTCGAAAAGCTGGATAAGCCGGGCGGCTTGATGCGCTCGAATATTCCTGCGTTCCGGCTGCCGGAGCAGGTGCTTACCGAGGAAGTGAATCTGATTCTCGATATGGGGGTCGAGATTCGTTATAACTCGCCGGTGAAGAGCATGCGGGAGCTGCTCGCGAGCGGGTACGATGCTGTGTTTGTGGGGAGCGGGGCGCCGCGCGGCAAGGATCTGGAACTGCCGGGGCGGCACGAGACCGACCGCATTCATATCGGCATCGACTGGCTGGAATCGATTGCGTTTGGACATATCCATTCGATCGGCGAGCGGGTTCTGATTATCGGTGTGGGCAATACGGCGATGGATTGCTGCCGGTCTTCCTGCCGGCTGGGTGGAAAAGAGATCAAGGTAATGGCGCGGCGGCCGCGTCCGTATTTCAAAGCATCGCCGTGGGAACTGGAAGATGCCGAGGAAGAGGGCGTGGAGATTGTGGTCAACCACGCGCCGAAGCAATTTGTGATTGAAAACGGGAAGCTGACCGGGATGATTTTCGAGCGGCTGGAGTGGGACGCGCAAGCGAAGAAGTCGCGCACTCTGGACGAGGTTTTCTATCCGGCAGACGATGTGATTCTGGCCATCGGGCAGGAGAATGCGTTTCCGTGGATTGAGCGCGATCTGAGGATCGAGTTCGATAAATGGGGCCTGCCGGTGGTGAATGAGACCACGTTTGAATCGACGCGTGCGGGTGTATTCTTTGGCGGCGATTCCGCTTTTGGACCGAAGAATATTATTTGGGCCGTGGAGCACGGGCATCAGGCTGCGATATCGATTCACAATTTCTGCCGCAGCATTCCGGTGACGGAAAGGCCGGCAGCGGGCATGAAACTGATGAGCCAGAAGATGGGAATCAGCGAGTGGAGCTACCACAACGATTACAATCCCGTGCACCGGCAGAAGATGAAGCATGTGGATCTGGCAGAGCGGTTCCGCAAGCTGAATATTGAAGTAGAGCTCGGCTTTGATGCGGAACAAACGGCGCGGGAGGTAGAGCGCTGTCTGAACTGCGATATTCAAACCGTATTCAGCGCGCCGCGCTGTATTGAATGCGATGCCTGCATCGACGTGTGCCCGGTGCAATGCCTGACCATTACCCGCAATGGAGAGGAACTGGATCTGCGTTCCAGGCTTTCGGCTCCGGCGCTGAACCTGGATCAGGCGCTTTATGTTTCACCGCCTCTGCCGCATACGCAACGCATCATGGTGAAGGACGAAGATATCTGCGTTCACTGCGGGTTATGCGCCGAGCGGTGTCCCACGGCAGCGTGGGACATGCAGAAGTTCGAGCTGGCGATCGCGTACGCAGACAGTACATCATGCATGAACAGCTACGTCCCGGCGTAAACGATTTCGCAATCAAGCTCGCCAACGTCAACGGAACGGGATCGGCCAGTGCGAACGGGCTGATCATGCAAGCCATTTTCCGGATGGGCATTCCGGTATCCGGAAAAAATCTGTTTCCTTCGAATATTCAGGGCCTGCCTACGTGGTACGAGATTCGGGTGAATCGCAGCGGCTACACGGCGCGGTCGCTTGATTACGACCTCATGGTGGCGATGAATGCGCAGACGTACCGGCAGGATATTCGCGAGGTGCGGCAGGGCGGGTACGTTCTTTATGATTCGAGCTGGCCGCTGGACCGGAATCTGTATAGAGACGATGTGAACTTTCTGCCGATTCCGCTGGCGCAGATGATGAACGAAAAATTCGCGGACGCGCGGCAGCGGATTCTGCTGAAGAACATTGCGTATGCGGGAGCGCTGGTGGCGCTGCTGGATATTGATCTGCCGATTGTGGAAGAGCTGCTGGCGGAGACGTTTGCGGGGAAGGCGGCGCTGCGCGAATCGAACCGCCAGGCGCTGCACATGGGCCGCGACTATGCACGGGAGCATTTTAGCTGCCCGCTGGATTTCCATCTTGCAAAGATGAACGCCAACGATGGAAAGATTTTGATCGATGGGAACACGGCGACGGCGCTGGGCTGTCTTTATGCGGGGGCGAGTTTCGCGGCGTGGTATCCGATTACGCCGGCGACGTCGGTGATGGATGCGTTCCGGGGCTTTTGCGAAAAATACAGAAAAGATCCGGAGACGGGGCGCAACAATTTTTTGATTCTGCAGGCGGAGGATGAATTGGCGGCGATCGGGATGGTGATCGGCGCCTGCTGGAACGGAGCGCGGGCATTTACATCGACGTCGGGGCCGGGCATTTCGCTGATGAACGAGTTGATCGGGCTGGCGTATTATTCGGAGATTCCGGCGGTGATCATTGACGTGCAGCGCGTGGGGCCGTCGACGGGCATGCCGACGCGGACACAGCAAGGCGATCTGCTGGAGTGCGCCTATGCGTCGCACGGGGACACGCGGCATATTCTGTTGTTCCCGGCGAATCCGGCGGAGTGTTTCGATTTCGCGGTGCAATCTTTCGATCTGGCGGAACGATTTCAGACGCCGGTGATGATGCTTTCGGATCTGGACATCGGGATGAACGACTGGGTTGTGCCACGGCTGAAATGGGACGATTCGTACCGGCCGGATCGCGGGCGCGTGCTATCGGCGGAAGATCTGAAAGATATTCCGAAGTTTCACCGTTATTCGGATGAGGACCAGTATTATGTTCCGCCGCGGACGCTGCCGGGGGTGGACCCGAAAGGCGCATATGTGACGCGCGGGTCAGGGCACAATAAATTCGGCGGCTACACGGAGACGCCGTCGGAATATCAAGAAGTGGTGGACCGTCTGGCGCATAAGCAGAAAGCAGCGGCGGAGCTGGCGCCACGGCCGGAGATACAGAACGGCGCGGGGTCGAAGTACGGTGTGATTACTATCGGAAGCTGCGATATTGCGGTACGCGAAGCTGTGGAGCTGCTGGCAGGGCGCGATATTCCGCTTGATTATTTGCGCATTCGGGGCTTTCCGTTCCACAGAAGCGTAGAGGAATTTCTGTATGCGCACGAGGTTACGTTTATCGTGGAGCAGAACCGGGATGCGCAGCTTCGATCCTTGCTGACGCTCGAGACATGCGTGCCGAAAGAGCGGCTGCGGTCGGTTTTGGCGTACGGTGGTTTTCCGCTGAGCGCGCGCAATGTGGTTGAAGGAATTGTGAATCATCTGGAGGCGGGCCATGCCGTCCATCGCTAAACCGCTAGCGCGCCATCCAGCGCTAAAGCAGAACGAATTGGGACTGACGATCCGTGATTATGAAGGATCGATGTCGACGCTGTGCGCCGGATGCGGGCATGACTCGATTACGGCGGCCATTGTGCGAGCGCTGTGGGAGATATCGATGCAGCCGCATATGCTGGCGAAGATGAGCGGCATCGGCTGCTCGTCGAAGACGCCGGCGTATTTCGTGAATGGCGCGCACGGATTCAATTCGGCGCACGGGCGCATGCCGGCGATTACAACGGGCGCGGCGGCGGCGAATCGCGAGCTGACGTACATCGGAGTATCGGGGGATGGCGACTCGCTCTCGATCGGGATCGGGCACATGTGCCACGCGATCCGGCGCAATGTGCGGATGGTTTACATCATCGAGAATAATGGGGTTTACGGGCTGACCAAGGGCCAGTTTTCCGCCTCAGCCGATGTTGGATCAAAGAGCAAGCGCGGGGAGCCTAACCAGTTTGCGCCGATTGATCCGGTGATGCTGGCGCTGAGCATTGGAGCTACTTTTGTGGCGCGCAGTTTTTCTGGCGATAAAGAACAGCTTGTGCCGATTTTGAAGGCGGCGTTCCGGCACCGCGGGATGGCGCTGATCGATGTGATCTCGCCGTGCGTGACATTCAACGACCATACGGGATCGACCAAGAGTTACCTGTATACGCGCAAGCATGCGGTGAGCGCAACGGATGCGGATTTAGTTCCGCCGGCAAGCGAGATCGTCGCCAATATTTCGGCGCAGGATGTGACAGCCGTGACATTGCACGATGGAAGCATTTTGCGGTTCCGCTCCGTGCCGGAGGGCTATGATCCGACGGATCGCGTGAAGGTGACCAGTTACTTACAACAGCGGCAGCAGAAGGGCGAAATTATCACGGGACTGTTGTTTGTGAATGAGCATGTTCCCGACATGCACGAGATGAACAACACAAGCGATACGCCGCTGGCGCGAATGCCGTACGAGAAGCTGTGTCCGGGGTCGGCGGCGCTAGAGCAATTGCAGGAAGAGTTCCGGTAGGTTCGCGCAGATGGATTCGAACAGCCGGCGTGATTTTCTGAAGCAAACGTCGCGAGCAGCGACAGCGATTGCGGCAACGTCGTACTCACGCGTGCTGGGCGCGAATGACCGGATTCAACTGGGCCTGATTGGGGCGGGTGATCGCGGCACGCACGTGATGAGTTTGTTTCAACGGAATCCGTCGATTCAGGTGACGGCGGTCTGCGATGTTTACGGCAAGCGCTTGCAGGCGGCGCAGCAGAAAGCGCCGGGATCGGCCGGGTTTGCGGATCATCGAGCGCTGCTCGCGCGCAAGGACGTGGACGCGGTGCTGATTGGGACGCCGGATCACTGGCATTGTGCGATTGCGATTGAGGCGCTCGAGGCGGGTAAGGATGTTTACGTTGAAAAACCGCTCACGCGTACTCCGGAGGAAGGGCCGCCGGTGGTGAAAGCGGCGCGCGAGAACAATCGCATCTGCCAGGTGGGCATGCAGCAGCGCTCCGGGAAACACTATCTGCAGGCGAAAGAGAAGTATTTCGATTCGGGCGCGATTGGCGACATAACGCTGGCTAGGACCTGGTGGTACGGCAACAGTTGGCATCTGCGCAAAGCGCCTCCTGAGCTGCAGACGAAGCCTGCCGATCTGGACTGGGCGCGCTTTCTGGGGCCGGTGAAATGGCGCGATTATGATCCGCAGCAATATTTCAACTGGCGCGCCTATCTGGATTATGGCGGCGGGCAAGTGACGGATCTGTTCACGCACTGGATCGATGTGGTGCACATGTTCCTGGGGAAGGATGTGCCGTTCTCCGCTTCTGCGGCCGGTGGCGTTTACCACTACAACGATGGACGGACAGCGCCGGATACGATCAATGTGCTGCTGCAGTATCCCGCGCCGAAACCCTTCACCGCGACATTTGAAGCGACGCTGGTTCCGGGAATCACCGGTGAGGCGATTGAGATGTGCGGCACGAACGGGCGGCTCTGGATCGATCGCTCACGGTATGAATACTATCCGGTGCGCGCGAAAGAGCCTGCTGAAGTGGTGAAGGCTGAAGTAATCCCTGGAACGAATGAGTCGCTGACGCAGAGTCACGTGAATAATTTTGTGGAATGCGTCAAGAGCCGGAGGCTGCCGAACGGTGACGTGCTGATTGGCCACCGTTCGGCGCAAGCGTCGCATCTGGGTAATATCTCTTATCTGCAGCGGCGGAGGATCGATTTCGATACGCAGAGAGAAGAGATCCTGCCGCTATAAAGCCCAGTGCTATCAGTGGTCGTGGTGGTCGCGGCGGTCTTCCCTGCGGTCTTCGCGACGATCTTCTCTGCGGTCCTCGCGACGGATCTCATGATGTTCTACGCGCGGGCCGGCGGGAACGCGGTAGGCGTAGCCGGGATGAACGTAGACCGCGCGATTGCCCCAGGTTCGAACCCACGGGCGGCCACCGACCAAAATGGTGTGTTCACGCCAGCCGAACCCAACGGTGCCCCAGCCGAACGGGACGAAGGCGCCTATGGTAATGGCGGGTCCGAAGCGGATGGCGCTGCCGACAAAAAAGCCGGGGCGCGGGCGCACGTAGACCACATACGGGTCGTAGTAGGGGACGTAATAGTAACCGGGCGTGGCCGGTATGATCTGTATCTCGCCGGGACCGGCAACGATCACCTGTTCATATTGATTGCTGCGCAAGTAGCCGTAGTCGTAAGCGCGCTGGCGCTCGCGCTGCACGGCGTCCATTACGTCGTTGCGTTGCGCTAGTACGGCATTACCAAGGGTCTGGGTCCAGCCCATATCGGAAGCCATCATCTGGAGCACTTGCGGGAAGGGGATGAGCGCCAGGACGCTGGGGTCGAAGGGTAGCTGGTCGGCTTGAATCGCTTGCGCGAGCTGCTCGCCGTGCAGATAGGCGTGCTGATTGGCCCAGTTCGCCGCATCGGGAATCTGGTTGGAGAAGGTGGATGCGGTGAGGATTTGCGCGAGAAGGCCATCGGGGTAGAGCGCGATGCGGGCAACGAGCTGATCGAGCTGTTGGGGCGACATTAGTGGCGGGGGAGGATAGTTCTGCGCGGGGTACTGACCCGGTGGCGGGTACTGGCCCTGCGGTGGGTACTGGCCCTGCGGTGGGTACTGGCCCTGCGGGTACTGCTGGGGATACTGTTGCGTCTGCGGGTAGGGTTGCTGCGGGTACTGCTGCTGCGGGTATTGCTGTTGTGGATACTGTTGCTGGGGCGGCGGATATTGCTGCGGATACTGGTTGGGATCCTGCGCGAAGCCGGGGACTTCCGTTAGCGTAACGGCCAAAATGGCTCCCAGGCAAGTGGAAAGTAAGGTTGTGGTTCGCATCTTCATGGACCTTTCCGGACGCTCTAAACGGCGGCCTAATTCTATGACGCATTGTGCAGGTATTGCGATACGGCCTGCGGAGGCGGCGGGCATTAATGCCGTTTAAGCAACAAGGCCAGGCATCTAAGATGAAGGTTGCAACCGAATGATTAAAACGACAACGGTGGTGGCCGTGTGCGCGCTGGGCGGCGCGATTTGGGCTGCGGCGGATTCAGGCAGAGCGGACTCGACCAATGACAAGCCGGTTCAATTGGCGCAGGTTAGCCCGGATGCCATGCACATTCATTTCGATGCCGGCGCGCCGGGGTTATCGCGCTGGCTGGCTGCGATTCGCACGCGAGCGAGCATTCTGATGATCGTCGCGCATCCGGACGATGAAGATGGCGGTCTGCTGACATATCAGAGCAGAGACTTGGGAGCGCGCGCGGCGTTGATGACGTTGACGCGCGGCGAAGGCGGCCAAAACGCGATGTCGAATGATCTTTATGACGCCTTAGGACTGGTGAGGACGAACGAATTGCTGGCGTCGGATCAGTACTACGGGGTGGATCAGTATTGGGGCCGCGAGATTGATTACGGCTTTTCGAAGACGCGCGAAGAGGCGCTTGAAAAGTGGGGCTACGAACGGACGCTTTCCGATGTGGTGCGAGTGGTGCGGATGACCAGGCCGTTAGTGCTTACGTCCGTATTTGTAGGCGCGCCGACTGACGGGCACGGGAACCATCAAGTAGCGGGCCAGATGGCGCAAGAGGCATTTGTGGCGGCTTGCGACGCCGGTGCGTTCCCTGAACAGATTCAGGAAGGTCTGCGGCCGTGGTGCGCGGCAAAAGTGTACGAGCGAGTGCCGGTATTTACGCCGACGAAAGAACACACGATCTACGATTACGCCACCGATCAGTACGTTCCGATTCGGTTTTTCGACTACATCACGAAGAAGTGGTCGACGGAGAGGCCGGAGGCAAACATTAAAGTTGCCGAGGGCGCGATGAACGCTGCTTCCGGGTATACGTTTTTGCAGATTGGGCGCGAGGGGTGGGGATTGCAGAAGAGCCAGAACGGCGGGGGCACGATTCCGCAGCCGATACTGGCGGGCAGCGACTATCACCGGTACGGGGCAAGAGTTTCGGCGCCGGAACAGGAGACGTCGATGTATGAAGGCATGGACATCTCGCTGCAAGGGATCGCGAGCCTTGCGAAGGGCGATACCGGCTTTTTGAAAGAAGGATTGGAGCGGATTGCAAAGTGCGCGGATGAAGCGTACAAGGATTACCGCCCGGACAAACCGGGAGCAATTGCGCGAGCGCTGGCTGAGGGTCTGAACGCTACGCGGGAGCTGATACGGCAAGTGGATGCGAGCTCGCTGGCTGAGCCGGGCAAAAGCGATGTGGAGTTTGAGCTGCAGGCAAAGGTGAAACAGTTCGAAGCGGCGCTGACGTTAGCGCTTGGATTGAGCTTCGATGCGGCGGTGGCGCCGGAAGAGGAGCCGAGCGGGCCGCTGGCGATATTTGCGCAGACACCGACAACGTTCACGATCGGGATTCCCGGGCAATCGTTTCCAGTTCGGGCGCGGTTATTGAATGACGGCGGAGCGGCTGTGGATGTAAGCGCGATGGAGATTACGGCGGCGGACGGAAGGGCGTGGAACATCCAACCCGATAAAAGCGCGGCGGGAGCACTTCAGCCGGGCAGAGACGTACGAGTGAAGTTTGCGGTGCACGCTCCCGCGGATGCGGCATTGACGAAACCATACTTCACGCGGGCCAACCTGGAGCAAGCCTATTACGACCTGATGGAACCGCAGTATCGCAATTTATCATTCGGCCCATATCCTCTCTATGCGACGGCAAGGGTACGGTTCGATGGTGCGGAGATTACGGTGCAAAAAGCCGTGCAGACGAATCATCGTGTAGAAGGGATCGGGATTTTGGAAGAGCCGCTGCTGATGGCGCCTGCCATTTCGGTTTCAATATCACCGGCGGCGGGGGCCGTGCCATTGACGGCACATTCGTTTACGCTTTCCTGCACGGTGCATACGAATGTGAAGGAAGCTGCGAGAGGTGTGCTGCGTTTGAAACTGCCGAAGGGCTGGGAATCGAAGCCGGCGCAGTACGATTTCGCATTTACTCGCGATGGCGAAAACGAGAGCGTCGATTTTGAGGTGACGCCGCGATCGATCAGCACGCAGGCGTATGAGATCAGCGCGGTGGCCGAATATAACGGCCACAGTTTTGAAGAAGGGTACCGGCTTACGGGCTATCCGAGTTTGCGGCCGTATCCGCTCTACCGCGCCGCTGTTTATAAGGCGGTGGGGGTGGATGTGAAGACAGCGCCGGATTTGCAGGCCGGCTATCTGCCTGGAACGGGAGATGATGTGCCGCGCGCGCTGGAAGAACTCGGGGTGCATGTGACGACGCTTTCGGCCAATGACATTGAAACGGGCGATCTGAGCCGGTTCGATGTGATTGTGCTGGGCACGCGCGCGTATGCGGTGCGGCCTGAGCTGGCATGGGCGAACAATCGCTTGCTGAACTATGTAAAAACCGGCGGGGTGCTGATTGTGCAATACAATCTGCAGAACTTCGACCGCAATTACGGCCCCTACCCGTTTACGCTGGGTGCGAATCCGCAGAAGGTGGTGGATGAGAATTCACCGGTGAAGTTACTCGACCCGAACTCGCCGGTTTTTGAATGGCCCAACAAAATCACGCAAGCGGATTTTAGCGGCTGGGAAGAAGAGCGCGGGCACGGATTTATGAGCAAATGGGACCCGCGTTATGAGCCGCTGTTGGAGACAGAGGATCCGGGGCAGGCTCCGCAGCGAGGCGGGCTGCTGCTGGCGCGATATGGCAAGGGTTTCTATCTATACGACGCGTTTGCGTTATACAGGCAGTTGCCGGCGGGCGTGCCGGGAGCGTACCGCATTCTGGCTAACTTAGTGAGTTTGGGAAAGAATCCAGAGTGGAAGTAACTGAAGCTTTGCTGCCGGGTGGATAATCTAGTCGGGTAGGCAATTATGGGAATCAGATCACTTGTGTGCGCGGCTACTGTTATTGGGTTGGGCGCGATGCTGAGTTTTGGACGCAGTAAGACGGCTTTCCCTGATCCGGTGATAGATATTCCGGCATCGCAGGTTGCGGGACCGCAGACCGCTGTATTGGCGGGCGGCTGCTTCTGGGGAATGGAAGCCGTTTTCGAGCATCTGAAGGGCGTGATCAACGTGGTCTCCGGGTTTGCAGGAGGCGACAAATCCACTGCGCATTACGAGACGGTGAGCACGGGGCGAACCGGACATGCGGAGTCGGTGAAGATTACATTTGACCCCAAGCAGATTACCTATGGACAGATTTTGAAGGTTTACTTTTCGGTGGCGCACGACCCAACAGAATTAAACCATCAAGGCCCGGATTACGGGACGCAGTACCGGTCAGCGATCTTTTACGCCAACGACGAACAGAAGAGAGTGGCGGAAGCGTACATCCAGCAGCTTGACGAAGCGAAGGTTTATTCGCACAAGATCGTTACGCAGGTGGCGCCGTTGACTGGTTTTTATCCGGCTGAAGCGTATCACCAGCATTACCTCGAAAACCACATGGACCAGCCGTACATCGTGTATAACGATTTGCCGAAGCTGGCGGCTCTGAAGAAGCAGTTTCCTGAGATGTGCAAGCGGTAGAGGAAGCTACCGCGAGGCGGTTTCGAGTTTCGCCGGCTTGGGCATGGGTAAGCGGGGCATCATCTCCGGGCGTGTGGCGGTGTTGTAGACAAACCAAGCCATGACGGCTGATGCCTGCATGACGTCGCCGGGCTGGACGCGATCATAGAAATCCATGTTGGAGTGATGGGTGCGCGTGCCGTATTCCATCGGATCCTGCAAGAAGCCGAAACCGGGCAGGCCGATCCAGGTGAAGGACGTATGATCGGTGCCGCCGGGCTGGCGCGTTGGCGGCGCGGTGGCGCCCACTACTGCAATGGCGCCGAGATCATGGAACGGTTTTAGCCATTCTTCGAAGATGGGGACAACCATATCGTTGCCGCCTGCGCTGATCCCGCGAAATTTGCCGGTGCCTGTGTCGTCGTTGTAATAAGCGGAGAGCTTGTTGTATTCGGGCCCCAGTTGCATTGTGTCGCGGCGCGCGAAATGCTCCTGGACGTAAGCAATGGAACCGAGCAGACCTTCTTCTTCACCGCCCCAGAGCGCGATGCGGACAGTACGCGCCATGGGCAGCTTGAGGGCTTCGAGAATGCGAACAGCTTCAATGGCCACCGAACAGCCGGTTGCGTTGTCGGTTGCGCCGGTAGCACCGTGCCAGGAATCGAGATGGCCGCCGAGCATCACGAGTTCGTCTTTCTTCGTAGTGCCGGGAATCTCGCCGACCACGTTAAACGAATCCGGCGAATCGTTCAGGAACTCGGTACGAATATCGAATTCCAATTTCACCGGGATATTGTGCTGGACGAGGCGGGCGATGCGGTTGTAGTGCTCGGGCGTGACGGCAACGGTGGGGGGCGGCACGGGGTCTTTTGGATTGCGCGATCCGGCGCTGGTGGCGAAGACAGTACCGCCGTCGCCATTTGTTCCATATTGCAGTACGACAAGGACGCCTTCATCCTTGAAAAATTGATTCGTCTTCGCGCGTAATTTTGCGGCAGCTTCACGCTCAGCCGGAGTAGGGATGGCGAAGTTGCCGCCGCGGCCGCCGGGCCCTCTGAAGAAGCGCGCGGGATCAGAATTCTGGCGATCCAAAAGTTCCTGGTCGGTCAAACGGCGCGCGAGCGGCTGGGTGATCATCTCGATCTGCTTGGGCTCCATCGTCAGCACAATTTTGCCCTTGAGCTTGCCTTTGTATTTGTCGAGATCGGCTTCGCTGTGAATGATCGCTAAGACCGGCTCGCCGGTGACGTTGCCGTTGGTGCCTGGCGTCCAGGCCAAAGGAAAACCGATCAGCGGCATGTACTGTGGTTCGAGAAGACTGGCGGAAAAGTGCGTTAGCCGCCAGCTTTGCCCAAAGGGTCCCCACTTTTCGAGCTTTACGTTCTGCAGGCCGTATTCCTGGAGACGCTTCACGACGAACTCCGCCGCAGCGCGATGTCCGGGCGAATTGGTGAGCCGCGGGCCGTAGACGTCAGTCAGGTAGAACAGATGATCCATCACCTGCGAGTTCTGAAGTGCTTCGGTCCTGATGCGGTTGGCAACGCTGAGATCGACATCTTCCGCTGCTGTCGCGGTAAACGAGCAGAAAACGAGCAAGGCCGCAAATCGAGTCATATACGAATCTCCTGATTCCCTTGAATGTACCGCAGGCCTTAGATCAGCAGAACGTCTAGCGTTCTGGGACCGTGTACGCCGCGGACGCGTGTCATTTCGATATCGACAGTGGCGGATGGACCCGAGCAGAAGGTGAGCGGATGATCTTTGACGGGCTCCAGGCACCGGATGGCTTCCGGCACCAACTCGACGATGTCGTCTTTTCGCAGGATGCAGAGATGATAATCGGGAATCAGAGTCGCGGCGCGGCGGCCTTGCGTGGGCGAGCTTTCGAGCACGATTGTTCCGGTTAAGGCGATGCCCAGCGTGCATCCGGTGACCACGCCATCGGCGGCATCGAGTGCCTGTTTGCTGAGATTTTCGTCGCGCATGAAGCGGAATCCATCGGGGAGCCACTCGGCCGGCAAGCCGGGAGGAACGATCAAGGTGCGGCGGCCACGGTCAGAAAGAATTTTTGCGATGTCTGTTCTGACATCGCCTGTTGAATAGAACGGTGTGCCGTTGTAGTGGCGCAGCCGCTCGTCAAAAAGCTGTAGCCGCTCTGTGGGGTTCAGAGTTCCTTGGGCGCAGTAATT
Source organism: Terriglobia bacterium (assembly GCA_021324185.1). GTDB lineage: Bacteria > Acidobacteriota > Terriglobia > Bryobacterales > Bryobacteraceae > Bog-105. The sequence continues at coordinate 36,396 of JAJPJN010000143.1, forward strand.
GCGGGGCAGAAGCGCCCATGCTTGCTGCCTATCAGACGGCCTGTTTTGATTCGCTGCGCGGATGCGGGCCAGTATGGCGGATCGGGAATTGCTCATGGGGCGGAATCCTTTTTGCGATGCGACCACCAATCACGGAACGACTTTTTGGGCAGCGGCATGAGATCACGCGAGTTCGTCCAGCCCGAGAGCATTCCGGGAAGGCGATGGATGAAACCGTCGTGAACGAACACGTTTTGCGCAAATTTCGCGAAGGCCTCGGCCGTGGTCATCAGACCGGAACTCGAAAAGACGAGCGCCATCGCCTGCATCGCCATATTTTCGGGATCGAGTTTGCCGAGCAATGTGCTCTGCTGTTTGCGAACGATCTCACCGCGCAGAAAGATCAGGATTTCAGGAATGTTTATTTTGACGGGACAGACGTCGTAGCAAGCTCCGCAAAGAGAGGAGGCGTATGGGAGGGTTTGTGAGTGCTCAAGAGATTGCAACTGGGGCGTGATGATGGCGCCGATGGGGCCCTGATAGACAGATCCATAGGCAATGCCGCCGGTCTGGTGATACACAGGGCAGGCATTTAGACAAGCGCCGCAGCGGATGCAGGCGAGCGCCTCGCGGCCTTCGCCGTTCGCGAGCACGTCTGTGCGGCCGTTGTCGAGCAGGATGACATGAAACTCACTTGGGCCATCGGAGGGCGTGACGCCTGTCCAAATGGAGTTGTAGGGATTCATGCGCTCGCCTGTGGCGGAGCGCGGCAGGGTCTGCAAGAAGACTTCGAGATCGCGGAAGGTGGGGACGATTTTCTCGATGCCGACCAGCGTAATCAGCACATCGGGCAGGGTCAGACACATGCGGCCGTTACCTTCGCTTTCGACCACGACAACAGCGCCGGTATCGGCCACGGCGAAATTTGCTCCGCTGATGCCGATGCCGACGGTGAGGAACTTATGGCGCAGATAGAGCCGCGCGGCCTCGGCGAGCTGCGCCGGATCGTCGGTTAAATTTTCGATACCGAGTTGGGCGAGCGGCAGCTCTTTGCGAAAAATATCGCGGATCTGGGTGCGGTTGATGTGCAGGGCGGGGACAACGATGTGTGAAGGCTCTTCGTTTCCCAACTGCACGATGAGATCGGCCAGATCGGTTTCATGCGGCGTGATTTCCTGCTGTTCCAAATATGCGTTGAGGCGGATTTCGTTTGATGTCATCGTTTTGACCTTGATGACCTCCTTGCCTGCACGATCCGCAATAATTCGCCTGATGATCTCGTTTGCTTCGTCGGCATCGATAGCCCAATGCAGGTGCCCACCGGCGCGCGTCACGTTGGCTTCGAATTCCTCCAGATATTGATCTAAATATTGGAGCGTGTGGGTTTTGATGGAATGGCCGGCATTGCGAAGCTCTTCCCAATCGGGCAACTCGCCGGCCATATTGTTGCGTTTGGCTTGAATGATGTTCGTGGCGTTGCGAACGTTTTGCCGAAGCTGCTGGTTTTGCAGCGCGGTATGCGCCGCTGTGGAGAACGGCGGAGCGCTTTCCGCATTGCCGATGTGAATGCTCATGCGATGGCCGCTTCCCGCGTCGCTGCCAAAATTTGCGCAATGTGAATTGTCTTCATCGGCTGACGCGCGCGATGCAAAGCGCCATAGATATGCATGAGGCAGGAGTTATCACCGGCGGTGCAGATTTCGGCGCCGGTGTCGAGGACACAACGTACTTTGTCGGCCAACATGGCCGAGGATGTCTCGGCATTTTTCACGGCGAACGTTCCGCCGAAGCCGCAGCATTCTGACGAATTGGGCAGTTCGATGAGTTCGAGGCCTTCTACGCGCCGGAGTAACCGAAGCGGTGCATCACCCACGCGCAGCATTCGAAGCGAATGGCAGGAGGGATGATAAGTGACTCGATGTGGATAGTAAGCTCCTACATCTTCGATGCCGAGCTTTTTCACCAATAGCTCTGTCAACTCGAATACGCGCGGCACAACTTCCTTTACTTTGGTAAGCAATGAAGCATCTTCAGCTATGACGGCAGCTTTTTCAAAGTGATCGCGGATCATGGCGACGCAGGATGCCGAGGGAGAAACAATCAGATCGTCATCATAGAACACCTCAACGAATTTGCGCACGAGTGGGATGGTTTCGCGCTGATAGCCGGTGTTATAGTGCATCTGACCGCAACAGGTCTGGCGGGGCCTGAAGATGATGGTATGGCCCAGGCGCTCGAGCAGGTTCACCACTGCAATACCGGTTGCGGGAAACAGCAGATCGTTATAGCAGGTGATGAAGAGCGAAATGCGCATAGACCAATTACAAGCATAAATGCGAGCTGACGTTATATGATGGCCGTCGATGAAGCGGAAGCTGACGGTGCTTGTTTTGGGAGTGATGTGCGGATGTCTGGCGGCCGATGTGGCGGTTACCTGCACGCGGATCTCAGACAAACCGCTATTGTCTCCGGGCGCCGGTTGGACTTCGTTTGGGGTGTTCAATCCGGCAGCGATTCGGGTGGGGGGCAAGACCGTGCTTCTATTCCGGGCACAAGATGCGAAGCACACGTCCCGAATCGGCTACGCAGAAAGTTCCGACGGATTACATTTCAAGGTACGGCCCGAACCCGTGCTGTCGCCTGAAACAGACTACGAGAAGGGCGGCGGGGTAGAAGATCCGCGTGTTGCCGAAATAGAGGGCACTTACTATTTGACTTACACCGGCTACGATCTGCATTCTGCCCAGCTATGCCTGGCAACATCAAACGATTTGATCCATTGGATACGAAAAGGGGTGATTCTGCCGGCTTATGAAGGCACATGGAATGAGCAATGGACTAAGTCGGGAGCAATCGTCCCGCAAAAGATCAATGGGAAGTGGTGGATGTACTATCTTGGAACGAAAAAAGATTCGGATGGCAAGGCGCGAGATTACATGGGCCTTGCTCAATCGGACGATTTGCTGCATTGGAGCGACGCAACAGCAAAGCCAGTGCTGGATCGCCGGCCGGGAGCGTTCGATTCCCGCGTGATGGAGCCCGGACCGCCACCAGTGGTAACGCCGGCCGGAATTTTGCTGTTTTACAACGGTGCGAACGAACAGCTCGTGTACGGACCCGGCTGGGTTTTATTCGATAAGACGGATCCGCGACGCGTGATCGGGCGGGCCGACCGGCCTTTTGCCGTACCTGCATTGCCGTGGGAAAAGGCAGGAAATGTGCCGAACGTGATGTTTCTCGAAGGTGCGATCGAGAACGCTTCCCCTGGCGCTGGGGTTTTCAGCTTCACTGGTTATTATGGTGGCGCCGACAAATATACAGGGGGCCTGCAGATTACGGTTCGCGAGTCTTCGCTACGATGAAATCGTCCGGATAATCCATGCAGAGATCCCAAATTGATAGCGTCACGCTGGTGCTTGCGGCCGCGGTAGCGGCGCTTGGCATCACGCAGCTTCTGGGCGAGTTTGCCTGGATGGGCAGCATTGCGGCTTTGATCATGCTGTTGGTGCTGTTTTCATTCGACCGCGAAGGCTACCGGACGCCGTTTCAGAGCCTAGCATTTTCAGCGGTGTGCGGTTTTTGCGCGGCAGTGGCCTCTGGAATCATTTACGAGCTGATGGCGAGGAAAGGCGAGATTCACTTAGGCGGCACCCGCTGGGCTACCGAGTATCTGCCGTTGACGTGTGCGTTTGCGACCGCGATTTTCTGGGCGATTGATCTGATGCGGATGAACGCGCGAAAGATCGCGCCAATTCATGTTCCGCGCGCATTGGGCGAAACGAGCATTTTGATGGCGCCTTCACAGCCTGCGCCGCCCGCGCCGACGCCGCCTATTGTTGTGAATCCGCCGCGTGCGACTTCGACAGTGGAGCCTGCCAAGGTTGAGCCTGCCAGGGTTGAGCCTGTTGCAGTCGAGACTCCACAGGAAGTCGTACGGCCATCGCAAGCTCAGGCGGCGGTGCGTGAAACGCCGACTGCTACCAGCTTTTTCGCCGCCGCTGCTGCGGCCGCGCCTGAGCCGCAAGCACAGCCATTAAGCCCGGGACCAGCGCCCATCATCCCGCGCTCCGGCAAGGAAACCACGATTTACGTGTCGCTGCTGGGGGAAGGATTGAATGTGCTGCGTTCCGTTCGCGCCGAGCCGCTGGGGCGCGATTTTTATCGCATCATCGATGAGATGCCGGAAGGCGAGACGTGGCAATTTCAACCGGGCCAAGTGGTGCGCTGCAAAAAACAGAAGCTCTCTACCGGCAAAGCCATGGTGGCTTTTGAGGAAGCTCCCCGGGCCACGGCATAGGAGGTTGCCGGTTGTGCTTGACAGCACTTGTTAACACCAAGTCAGTGGCTGCCGTCTAATAGCCGGGTGATTCTGGATGGGCTGGAAACTGGTAGCTCTGATCTTCTTTGTGCTCGGGATTGGATTGCTCATATGGTTTGCGTTTGACCGTTCCTGGCCCATTTATGCCGCGGCCTTTTGTTTCTTTATCGCAATTTTGACCTTTTTGGTTAGTATCTTTGCGAGGCACGGAAGCACGGTTTGGCAGGGCAGAGGCAAAGGATAACGTAAAAACACCGGTTCCTGGTGGGGAAACGCTCGACCGTCTCGCTCGTCTTAAAGATAGGAAGGATATAAAGAAATGCGTAGGTCGCTGTTTTTGCCGTTGCTGGCTGCCGGGCTATTCGCGGTTCCAGCAGTCTGGGCGCAGCAGAGCGGTCACAACGATGCGTTCGTGCGGGGAGCCCGAAGCGACAGCCGGTTAGCTCAAGAAGTCAGGCATCAGTTAGTGATGCTTCCTTATTACACGATCTTTGACGATCTGGCGTTTCGTATCGATGGAAGCACTGTTACGTTGATGGGCCAAGTAACAAACCCGGTACTTAAATCTGATGCCGGTAATGTGGTGAAAAACATTGAAGGCGTAACACAAGTCAACAACGAGATACAGGTTCTACCGCTTTCGCCCATGGACAACCAGATACGCCGCGCCGAATTTCGCGCTATTTACGGCGATCCGCAAATTGGGGACAGGTACGGACATCAGGCTTTGCCCAGCATTCATATCATCGTGAACAACGGACACGTCAAGCTGGAAGGCGTGGTGGATAGCCAGTCAGACAAAAATCTTATCGGTATTCGCGCCAATTCTGTTCCGGGCGTCTTCAGCGTAGAGAACGACCTGCAGGTTGTGCCCGGCAGCTAGTTCGTTGCCGGCGCGCGCTGGGGAAGAGAAAAGTGGAACGTCGAGCCGCTGCCGAGCTCAGATTCCACCCAGATGCGGCCTCCCAATCTCTCCACCGCGGCCTTGCAAATTGCGAGCCCGATACCCGTACCTGAATAATCCTGCCCGTGTAGCCGTTTAAACACATTGAAGATGTAATTGGCGTATTTGGGCTCGATGCCGATCCCGTTGTCCTGAACGGAGAAGATCCAGGCACCGTCGTCCGCGCTGCGACTGCTGATGACGATTATGGGACTCTTGCCCTGGGCGCGATATTTGATGGCATTGCCGACTAAATTTTGAAATACCTGGGTTAGGAGAATCTCAACGGATTCGATAGTCGGCAGGGGGCGGCAATCGATGGTGGCGTTCGATTCCGTGACTGCGCCCTGCAGGTTGGCGAGGACATTCCGGACAAGCTCGTTGCAATCGACTGCCGTCCATTGTTCATCGCCAGATTCGCTGATGTAAATGTATTCGCGAATGGCATCGAGCAGAGATTGCAAGCGGCGGCTGCTTTGCTCGACGCAGGCAAGCATGTTCTGCTCTTTGTCGTTCAGCTTGGAATTAGCGGACCGGGCAAGCCACTGCGAATAGGCCAAAACCATTCGCGTAGGCTCCTGTAAGTCGTGACTTGCGGCCCAGGCAAATTGCCGGAGCGCGTCGTTTGAGCGCATCAGGTCGGCGGTCCGCTCACTGACACGTTTCTCCAGTTCGGCATTGATGCGCAAAATGCGCTGTTCCGTTTCGACCTGTTCGGTAGCGTCCCGGATTGCCGTCGTAATGCAGGTCGCCTCGGCTTCAAATGGACTGCTTGTAATCTGGGCTGTGAAGGTGGAACCATCTTTCCTTACGGCGAGAACACGAGTTTCCGGAACGCACGACGGGCTTGCAGCAGCGTCCGCCACCGGGGCCCAGTCAGGAATGATGATGGTGATACTGGCTCCAACTAACTGCTCGCGCTTGTACCCGAAAAGGCAATCTGCACGGCTATTTGCCAGATGAATAATGCCCGTTTCGTCGGTAATCACCATGGCGTCGGGTGCGGCTTCGAGAACAGCGCGGAACTTCCGCTCGGTCCGTTCCAGTGCCTCCGTTTTGCGACGAAGCAACTGTTCTTTGCGCGAGAGTTCGACAAAAACAGCGACTTTGCTCTGCAAGACCTCGGGAACGATCGGTTTAAATAAGAAGTCGACGGCGCCCAGATCATAGCCCCGAAACAGTTGCTCATCGCTTCGGTATCCGGTGAGGAAGAGGATCGGCGTGTGACTCGACCGTTTTCTGGCACGAATCATTTCGGCCGTTTCGAAACCGTCCATATCGGGCATCCGCACGTCGAGCAGCAAGGCGGCGAAATCGTGATCTAAACAGAGGCGCAACGCCTCCAAGCCGGACGAAGCAAGCATCAGCTCCTGGCCCAAAGGCTCCAGGATGGCGTGCAAAGCGAGCAGATTATCCCGGTCGTCGTCAACCAGGAGGATTTTTGTGCGTTCCTCGGTCACGTTCGACGAAGAGTCCGAAAGACAATGCAGATCCGGCAGAGCGGTCATCGGGTGTCGTTCCGTTCTGGTTCGGAAGCGCCGACCCTGACCTCGCGCTGCTCCTGGGCTTTGGCGAGCCAAACTCGCATGGTGGAGAAGAGGTGATCCAGGTCTACGGGCTTGGTCACATAGTCGGAGGCGCCCGCCTGCAGGCATTTTTCACGATCGCCCTTCATGGCTTTGGCAGTCAGGGCGATGATGGGTAAACTCTCGAAATCCCGCACTCTGCGGATGGCCCGAGTGGTCTCATAACCGTCCATACCAGGCATCATGATATCCATGAGGACGACATCGATGTCGGGATGCGCGTTCAAGACTTCGAGGCCGCTGCGCCCGTTCTCCGCGTGAAACACCTGTAGATCCTTTTGCTCCAGAAGGCTGGTAAGCGCAAAAATATTCCTCAGATCATCATCCACCACAAGCACTTTGCGGCTGGCCAGCATCGGGTCTTTTTGCCGCAGCGCCGCAAGGACCTGTTTCTGCTGTTCGGACAAGGAGTCATCCGGCCGGTGCAGCAGCAAGGCCGATTCTTCAAGCAGGCGTTCGAGGGAATGCGCATAGCGCACCACACCGGTTCTCGCCAAACGGTTCAGTTCCGCTGCGTGGGCGGATTGAAGCTTGCTTGCGCCAAACACCAGGACAGAGGGCCTAACCAGCGACCCGATGCTTTGTACACGTTCGATGATTTCCGTTCCGAGGCGATCAGATAATACCCAGTCAATGATCACTGCGTCGCAGCGCTCCGCCTGGAGCACGCTGGCCGCCTCCGCTTTCGAAGACGCGTGCAGGAAGCGCAGATCGGGGCCGCCGATGAACGATTCCACTTCGTTACGCAACGCCTCTGCTTCGCTCACGAGCAGAACGTTCCTGACACCCTGCTGCATGGAGCGCTCAATGGCCTCAAACGTCTGCTCCAGCGCGTCCGTTTTCGCTTCCTTTAGCGCGCAATGCATGGCGCCCAGAATATAACCTCTGCGGTTCTCTTCATCCCCTGAGATCACATGCACCGGGATGTGCCGCGTGACCGGGTCGTGTTTCAGAAGATCGAGAACAGTCCAGCCGCTCATGTCGGGCAAACGAACGTCTAGCGAGATGGCCGCTGGCCGGAACTCGCGCGCCATGTTGATGGCCGTGGAGCCGCGTAAGGCAACCAGGGCCTTGAGGCCATGTTTGTGGGCAAGATCCAGGATAATGCGGGCAAACGTGAGATCGTCTTCCACAATCAGCAGAACGCGATCGCCGGCCTCGATGACATTTCGATCGTCATCTACGATGAGATCCCGTTCAGAGAGCCAGGCGGGCAGCGATAGTGCGCCGTGTTCGAAGCGGCTGTCGGCGTCGCGGGTCATCCAAACGCGCATAACGGAAAAGAGATGATCGAGGTCAACGGGCTTGGCGACGTAGTCGGAAGCGCCGGCCTGCAAACATTTCTCGCGATCACCCTTCATGGCCTTGGCAGTCAGGGCGATGATGGGCAGGTTCTTAAATTCAGGAATGTGGCGGATGGCGCGAGCGGTTTCGTAGCCGTCCATCTCGGGCATCATGATGTCGAGAAGAACGATATCGATATCCTTTGTGTTCTTCAGCAATTCGATTCCGGTTTTGCCGTTTTCGGCGTGTAGCACCTTGAGCTTGCGCTGTTCGAGGACGCTTGCCAAGGCAAAAATATTTCTGACGTCATCGTCAATCACGAGCACCTTCTTGCCAGCCAGGCGGGGGTCGGTTTCGCGGGCTTCGGCGAGAATCTGCTTCTGCCGCTCGGTAAAGTTGCGCTCATCCCGATGCAGCAGGCGAGCGGTCTCATCGAGTATCGTCTCAATGGTGGGTGCATACCGGACCGCGCTGGCACGCGAGCAGTCGTGGATTTCCGCAATCTGTTCTTCCGATAACTTCTGCGCCCCAGAAACCACAACCGGCGGGATATAGGGCGCGAGTTTTGATTGCACCGTCTCAATAAATTCAATACCGGTGTCGGTGGTGAGGGCCCAATCGAGCACGATTCCGTCCATGGGCTCGCGCCCGAGCAGATCCACGGCAGAGCCGATATCAGCGACATCCAAAATTTCCAGGTCGTCGCCGGCGAGCAGATTGTGAATGTCGTCGCGGCGCACGTCGTTTTCCGCAATCAGGAGCAGGCGTTTTTTGCGCGGCTCCATGGAGTGCTGAATGAATTCGAAGATTTCTTCCACCGCCTCTTTGCTTGACCCTTTCGGGACGCAGTTAATCGCTCCCAGAGCAAAGCCGCGCCGGTTCTCTTCGTGTCCGGACAACACATGTACGGGGATGTGTGCGGTGGCCGGATCATGCTTCAAGCGATCGAGGAGTGTCCAACCGCTCATGTCGGGCAAACGCACGTCGAGGGTTATGGCGCGCGGCTCAAACTCGCGGGCGAGGGAAATGGCGGTGCTGCCGCGTGAGGCAACCAGGACTTTCAGGCCGCGATCGTGAGCGACATCCAGCATGATGCGCGCAAAAGTGGGATCATCCTCGACGATGAGGAGAACGCGATCGCCGTAGACGATGACGTTTCTATCGTCATCGATTTCGAGGTCCTCCGGCTCAACACCATTTGGCGCCGGAAGGATCAGATCCACTTGCGACTCGGGATGCCTCTCGACGACTTTTCGGATAGCAGCGGTGTCAATGGCTTCGAGTTTGGGTGCAGGCGAGCTGTATGCCTGCGGCAGGTAGAGCGTGAAGGTGCTTCCGCTGCCGAGTCTGCTTTGCAGGCGGATTTCGCCTCCGAGCAACCGGGCCAGCTCACGGCTGATGGAGAGCCCCAAGCCCGTGCCGCCGTATTTTCTGCTGGTGGTTCCGTCGGCCTGCTGGAAGGCTTCGAAGATGATGCGCTGCTTCTCCGGGGCGATTCCGATCCCGGTATCCGTGACCGAAAAAGCGATGACGCTCTTGGCTCTGTTCAGAACCGGATGGGTGCTGCTCCAGCCGCTTGATACGCGTTCCAGCCGCAGCCGCACCGATCCATGCTCGGTAAACTTCAAGGCATTTGAAAGCAGGTTCTTGAGCACTTGCTGCAGTCGCTTAGCGTCGGTTCGGATTGCCTCTGAAGCAAGCTGCGGATCGACATCGACGACAAAATCGAGCCCTTTGCCATCGGCGACGTGCCTGAAGGTGCGGGTGCAGTAATCCTGCAGCTCAGTAAAGCGGATGTTCCCGACTTCGACGTCCATCTTGCCGGACTCGATCTTCGACAGATCGAGAATGTCGTTAATCAGTGCAAGCAGGTCCGTGCCGGAGGAGTGAATGGTCTCGGCGAACTTGACCTGCTTCTGGTTCAGGTTTCCTTCGGTATTGTCGGCCAGCACGCGGGCCAGAATCAGCAGGTTGTTGAGCGGCGTGCGAAGCTCGTGCGACATGTTGGCGAGGAACTCGCTCTTGTATTTGGAGGTGAGGGCAAGCTGTTCGGCTTTTTCCTCGAGGGCCTGTTTGGCCTGCTCGATTTCGCGGTTCTTGGCTTCGACTTCGGTGTTCTGGTCAGCCAGAAGTTGCGCCTTCTCCTGCAACTGAGCATTCGTCTTCTGCAACTCTTCGGCCAGCGCCTGGCTTTGCTGAAGCAGTTGCTCGGTTCGCATGGTGGCCGCGATGGTATTTAGAACGATGCCCATCGTTTCGGTCAACTGATCGAGAAATGCCAGGTTGACATCGGACAAATTCTGAAATGACGCCAGTTCCACTACCGCTTTCACTTCGCGCTGGAAAAGCACCGGCAGCACGACAACGGTGAGCGGGGTGGAGGAACCCAGGCTGGAACTGATCTTGATGTAATCCTGCGGGACGTCGCGCACCAGAATGCGCTGTTTCTCGCGCGCGCATTGACCAACCAAGCCTTGACCGATTTTGAACTGCGTGGGAACGTTGTCGCGATCGTCATAGGCGTAGCCGGCCATAAACTTGAGTACGGGTTCGCCATCCAATTCCTCGGCGATATAGAATGTGCTGCGCTGCGCGCTGACGAGCGGCGTCAACTCGGAAAGCAGCAATTGCGCCACAGTTAACAAGTCGCGCTGGCCTTGCACCATGCGCGTAAACTTGGCGATGTTTGTTTTCAGCCAGTCCTGATCGGTGTTCTTGCGCGTGGTTTCGGCCAGGTTGCCGATCATCTCATTGATGTTCTCTTTGAGGGCGGCGACCTCGCCTTCGGCTTGCACGGTGATGGTGCGCGTCAGATCGCCTTTGGTGACTGCGGTAGCCACTTCGGCGATGGCGCGAACCTGCGTGGTGAGATTGGCGGCGAGCTGATTGACATTATCTGTCAGGTCGCGCCACAGGCCGGCGGCGCCCGGGACGCGCGCTTGCCCGCCCAGCTTTCCTTCGATGCCAACTTCACGAGCCACGTTCGTCACCTGGTCCGCAAAGGTGGCGAGGGTATCGATCATGGCGTTGATGGTGTCGGCAAGCTCCGCGATTTCGCCCTTGGTTTCGAGGACCAGCTTGCGTTCGAGATCGCCATTCGCCACTGCCGTGACGACTTTCGCGATGCCGCGCACCTGCGTCGTGAGGTTGGCAGCCATGAGGTTGACGCTATCGGTGAGGTCTTTCCACGTGCCAGCGACGCCGCGTACTTCCGCCTGACCGCCGAGTTTGCCTTCGGTACCCACTTCGCGCGCGACGCGCGTCACTTCGCTGGCGAAGGAATTGAGCTGATCGACCATGGTGTTGATGGTGTTCTTCAATTCCAGAATTTCGCCGCGCACGTCGACGGTGATTTTGCGCGAAAGGTCGCCCATGGCAACGGCGGTGGTGACTTGGGCGATGTTACGCACCTGGTTGGTGAGATTGGACGCCATAGAATTGACCGACTCGGTCAAATCCTTCCAGGTACCGGCGACGCCGTAAACGTCGGCCTGGCCGCCCAGTTTGCCTTCGGTGCCCACCTCGCGCGCCACGCGCGTGACTTCTGAGGCAAAGGAGCTGAGCTGATCGACCATGGTGTTGATGGTTTCCTTCAGCGCCAGAATTTCGCCGCGCGCATCGACGGTAATCTTGCGCGAAAGATCGCCTTTGGCGACGGCAGTGGTCACGTCCGCGATATTGCGCACCTGAGCGGTGAGGTTCGAAGCCATCGAGTTGACGGATTCGGTTAAGTCTTTCCAGGTGCCGGCTACGCCGCGTACGTCGGCCTGCCCGCCGAGCTTTCCTTCAGTGCCGACTTCTCGCGCCACGCGCGTCACTTCGGATGCGAATGCGTTGAGCTGATCGACCATGGTGTTGATAGTGTTCTTCAGCTCTTGAATTTCGCCGCGCGCATCGACGGTGATCTTGGTGGTTAAATCGCCTTTGGCCACGGCGGTGGTGACGCCGGCGATGTTGCGGACCTGATTGGTCAGGTTCGATGCCATGGAGTTGACCGAATCGGTGAGATCTTTCCATGTACCGGCGACGCCGCGGACGTCCGCCTGGCCGCCCAGTTTGCCGTCGGTTCCGACCTCACGCGCCACACGCGTGACCTCCGAGGCAAACGAGCTGAGCTGATCGACCATGATGTTGATGGTGTTCTTAAGCTCCAGAATTTCGCCGCGCGCATCGACCGTGATTTTGCGCGAAAGGTCGCCCTTTGCGACTGCGGTGGTTACGTCTGCGATATTGCGCACCTGATTGGTCAGGTTCGAGGCCATGAAGTTGACTGACTCCGTGAGATCGCGCCAGGTGCCGGCGACGCCACGAACGTCGGCCTGCCCGCCGAGGCGCCCTTCGGTGCCGACTTCGCGCGCGACGCGGGTGACTTCGCCCGCGAAGGCGTTCAGCTGGTCGACC
>JAJPJN010000021.1 GCA_021324185.1 Terriglobia bacterium
CCACAGATGGGCACTGGGATGGCGGCGTGGGCAGAATGCCTCGCGGGAGCGTTCCAACACTGCCCGTTTTGATCCGCTGGGATTCCGCCCTGCCCGTTCGCGAGGCAGCGCTGAAAGTCGGTGAGCCAACCGTGGCACCCGATGCCCATGACAAAGAAGACTACGTCATCACCGTTATTGGATTAGTCCCCGCCGGGCGCTACCGCGATTCAGAACTTACCGGGCTCGCCGCCAAACTGCTGCGGAAGCGCAAGCCTGCGCTATCTGCCGAGGACGTCAAGCTGGACGGAACCACCGGCGCCCTTCACTTCTTCTTTCCGCGAACGGATCCGATATCGCTAGCCGACCGGGACGTGGTATTCAAGACTCAATTCGGATCGCTAAGAGTCGAAAAAATGTTCCGGCTGAAGGATATGATCTACCGCGGCCATCTGGAGCTTTAGTTTCCCCCAAGGCCTTTAGGCCGCGCCCTGCGGTTCCAGCACCGGCGCACAGGCTCTGTGCGAACCGGATGCAACCCGGCTCACCACCTGCAACACCTCATCGATCTCGATGGGTTTGGACATGAAGCCGTCCATTCCCGCCTCAAAGCATCGAGCGCGGTCGGCTGCTGTAATGTGAGCCGTCAACGCATAGATAGCAATGTGAGAATCTCTGGGCTCGGTGGCCCGGATTGTGCGCGTCGCCTCCAGCCCGTTCACGTCCGGCATCTCCATATCCATCAGGATCAGATCGAATATTTCGGTCCCAAAGGCATTTACCGCTTCTTTGCCATTCGAAACCGACACGACGCGATGACCCGCAGATTCCAACACCTTGGTAATCAGCCGGCGATTCACACCGTTGTCTTCCGCCACCAGAACAGACAATTTCTTTTCCGGCGATGCCAGCGCCGAAGCCAACTGATTCAATTCGGAGTTGCGCTGCACCTTGTCAAACCAGGCCGTGAACTGAAACGTCGTTCCTGCGCCGATCTGGCTGGTGAATTCGATCGTCCCGCCCATCATCTCTACCAGCTTGCGGGCGATTGCCAGCCCCAAGCCCGATCCGCCAAATGTCTGGTCGGCCATTTCGGCGGGCCGGAAAGGCTCGAATATGTACTTCTGTTTGTCCAGCGGAATGCCGATTCCTGTGTCTGCAACCGAGATCCGGATCAACACCGCATCAGACGACTTGGAGTCGAGCGTCGCCATCAGCATGACGCTGCCCGTCGTGGTGAACTTTACCGCGTTGTCCAGCAAATGAAACAGGATCTGGCGCAGGCGCATCGGATCGCCGCAGACCTGGCCCGGTATCTGCGCATCAATCTTGTACCGCAACATCAGCCCCTTGGTTGCAGCTTCCGTTTGAACCACCTTAATAGTCGACCGGATGCAATCGGCAATCGAAAATGGAGCCTTATCCAACTGCAGCCGGCCCGCTTCGATACGCGAGAACTCCAGCACATCGTTGACAATGTGCATCAGCCAGTCGGCAGAGGTCCGCACGGTGTCCAGATATTCGCGAAGGTCCGGGCTCAGATTGCTTTTCAGAGCTAAATCCGTGAAGCCGATAATCGCATTCATCGGCGTTCTGATTTCATGGCTCATGTTGGCCAGAAACTGCGCCTTAGCCCGGTTGGCCAGCTCTGCCGCCTCGCGCAAAGCGGCTTCTGCATCACGCTCCTTCTGAACGGCTTGCGTCTTGCGCCGCACCAGCCAGGACGTAATCAGGAAGCAGATCAAAATCGCCAGCGCAACCGTAATCGCCAGAATCTTCAAATACAAATCAGCCGGCTGGTGTTCCAACAAGGCGGCAAGCTGATTCAGGCGCTCCACAGCGATCTTATCGTCAGGCACTGCCTGGATGATGAGCCTATCTGCCAGCGATCTAAGCCGGAACGCACCCCAATAAAACTTGAAACACAGACTTGACGGCGGGCGCCTTAAAGCAGCGTAAGCACGTTAACTGTGACAACATCCGGGCTACACGAAAAATTGGCCTCCTGCGCGCAGTGGCCAGCCAGATTTCCGCCCGAACAATGGGCTATCTACCGTCAGGTCATGGCCGCCCTGCGCGAGCGCGAAATCCCATTCGCAGTCGGCGGCGGCCTTGCCGCCATGACTTACGCAGCGCAGTGGCGCGATACCAAAGATCTGGATATCTATTCGCTGAGCCGCGACAACCAGCAGATCATCCAATTGCTCACAAGCCTTGGTCTCGACGACTATTACGAAGTCCAGGCCTATGACCGTAAATGGATCTACCGGTCTCATCGCGCTGGCGTGATTGTCGATATCATCTGGGCTATGGCCAACCAGCGGGCTCAAGTAGATGAGAGCTGGTTCGAAGGTCCTGAAGTCGAAGCGGGCGGCGAGCGCTTCCGGCTCCTTCGACCCGAAGAAGTGCTTTGGAGCAAGTTGTACGTTCTTCAACACGACCGTTGCGATTGGCCTGACTGTTTGAACGTGCTCTATGGCATCGGCCCGCAACTGAACTGGCGCCGCTTGCTCGCTGAGCTCGGTCCGGACCGGCCCCTGTTAGGCGGCCTGCTCTCCATCTTTTCCTGGTTAGCGCCCGCCCGCGCGCAGGAATTCCCCGCGTTCATCTGGAAAGAGTTGCAGATCACTCCGGAGGCCGGACTCGATGCCGCTGCAATGCCTCCCAGGGCGCAGCTTTTGGACACGCGCCCTTGGTTCTCCCCGCTGCTGAATGGAGGCCGTAAGGAATGCTGATCGGCGCCATGAATCATCCGGAGCGGAACGTTCTGGATGAGATTCAATGGATGTCCGAAGCCGGCCTCGATTTCATCGATCTCACGCTCGAACCCCCGGGCGCGGCTTCCTGGCAAGTGGATGCCAAAGCCATTCGATCGAAGCTCGAAAGCTGCGGCATGGGAGTCGTCGGCCACACTGCCTGGTATCTGCCCATGGCGAGCGCTATTCCCGAAATCCGCCAAGCTGCCGTAGCGGAATTGAAGCGCTGCCTGGATCGCTTTGGCGAAATCGGAGCCAAATGGATGAATCTCCATCCCGACCGCCACATCCCATGGCATCCCCGGCCGTTCTATATCGAAAAGAACCTGGAGAGTATCCGGGAGTTGCTGCCGCACGCCGAAAGCTGCGGCGTGGGCTTAATGGTCGAGAATCTGCCGGGCGACTATAACTCTGCCCCGCAGCTTTCTGAGCTGTTGGATCCGCTGCCGCAATTGGGCTTGCACCTCGATATCGGACACGCCAATCTGCAAGTCCCGCAAAACACGGCCGCAGAGATCCTCGCCGCCTATGGCAGCCGCTTACGGCATGTGCATCTGCATGACAACAAAGGAGGTCACGCGGACCTGCACCTGCCGCTCGGAACCGGGTCGGTGGACCTGCGTGCAGCGGTCCGTGCGGTGCAGCGTTGCAATTACAACGGAACCATACCTTAGAGGTGTTTTCGCCCGATATCCACTACCTCGAATACAGCCGTGACATGCTTCGGCGCACCTGGCAGGAGGAGGCGAAAAAATGACCCGCCCAACCCGAAATTACACTCCTTGCGCACCAAAAATCGGTCTCGCGCATCCAACATTTGGGGCGCCGAAGACGATGAACCGAGACACTGCACTAATCAATGATCGATACGAGGCAATGATGTTTGCCAGATCCCCCGAGGCCGCCCGGAAAGCAGCACGCGAGCTGGTGCGCCTGATCTTAGGCGACGAGGCTGTTCGCCGGCCTCTTGAAGAAACGCTGCGCGAATGTTGCCGCAAAATCCGGCCGGCCGAGGATCCCAGAGAGCAGGCGCGCTTTGAAGCGGAATTCGTCGAGCTGGGAATCTGGCCCAATCCTTCTCAGAAACTGGTAGCCGCCTAACGGGTGTGATCCGCCAATATCTCAGCGGCGCGATTGCCGCCGAAAAAGCCCTTGAACAGCATCTCCGCACCATAGCCGCCGAAGGCGATGATGCGGAGGTGCAGCTTGCATTTGCCGCGTTCGCGGACGAAGCAAAATCGCGTCTCAGCCGCCTGCAAAGCCGCTTGGCCGCCCTGCCAGGTGATCAGCCGGAAGGCCGAAATCCCTTCGCCTCGCTGCTGGATATTGTGCCCGTTCCGCAAGCAGGAAACACGCTGGAAGAACGCCTGGTCCAAAACCTCGTGAACGCTTTTTCTCTCCAGAGGGGCGCGTGCGCCCTGTTCGAAACGCTCGCCCACGCCGCCCAGGCCGGCGCGGACCAAGTGACCGAACAACTCGCGCGCGAAATTCAAGCCGAACACAGCCGTGCGGCGGAAAAGCTGTTTCGCTTTCTCCCTACGCGCTCTAAGATCGCCTTTAACGTCCTCACTGCTCACGAAGTGAACCCCGCAATCGAAACCAAAGTCGGCCTATGATGCGGCTATCAGAATCCCGGCGCTATCTTCGTTAGTTGAAGCGCCCGCGGAAATACAGTAAAACCAAAGCCGTTAAAGCTATCGCGCGCAAACGCCTCGGCAGCCCTAAACCTGCCCGCGTGCTGGAAGAAAAGCCCGCCCGCTCCCGGCCGAAGCACAAAAAGAAATGGACGGAGGTCGAGTGATCCCGGCCGCTGTTCGCATCGTAGAGGTCGGGCCTCGCGATGGCCTGCAGAACGAATCCACGATATTGCCCGTCGCGGTTCGCGTCGAGTTGATTCAAAAGCTGGCCGCCGCCGGACTGAGAACCATAGAAGCCGGCAGCTTCGTCTCGCCGAAATGGGTTCCGCAAATGGCCGAAACCGGGCAGGTCCTGGCCAGCATAGAAAAGCGGGACGGGATCAGTTATCCGGTCCTCGTTCCCAATCTGAAAGGCTTCCAGGCTGCACTGGCAGCGGGCGCCCAGGAAATTGCTGTTTTCGCCGCCGCCTCGGAAACTTTTTCCCGGCGCAACATCAATTGCTCCATCGAAGAGAGCCTTGAGAGGTTAAAGCCGGTCATTGAAACCGGCCTCGCGCACGGAATCAAAGTCCGCGGCTATGTCTCATGCGTGCTCGGCTGCCCTTACGAAGGCGAGGTCGCCATCTCTCAAGTCGTTCGCGTAGCGGGCCAACTATCTGATTTCGGCTGCTACGAAATTTCTCTCGGCGATACGATCGGCATCGGAACCCCGCGCAAGGCGCAGCGTCTGATCGAGGCCGTGGCACAGCGCGTGCCAATTTCGAATCTCGCGGTCCATTTTCATGACACCTACGGTCAAGCCCTGGCCAATGTCCTGGCCAGCCTGGAGCTTGGAATTGCCGTCATTGACAGTTCCGTTGCCGGTCTGGGTGGTTGTCCTTATGCCGCCGGCGCCACCGGCAATCTGGCTACTGAGGATCTTGTCTATATGCTGAACGGCATGGGCATTGAAACCGGCGTCAATCTGCAAAAGCTCGCTGAAGCCGGTTGGATGATCTCCGATACACTGGGTCGGAACCCTCAATCGAAGGTGAGCATCGCAATGCGCGCCAGCAGAGGGCCGGGTGAATGAGCAGAAGACCAGTGAGTGAGGAGAGGCCCTGGTGAATAAGGTCGTAGCCAGTTCCGATGAGGCCGTCGCTGCCGTTTTTGATGGCGCAACGGTCATGATCGGCGGTTTCGGCATCTGCGGTATCCCGGAAAATCTAATTGCGGCGCTTGTCCGAAAAGGGGTAAAAGGTCTCCACACCATCAGCAACAACATGGGTATAGACGGATTCGGAATGGGCCTCATGTTGGAAGCCGGCCTGCTAGCCTCGCATATCGGCAGCTATGTCGGCGAAAACAAGCTGCTCGAATCCATGGTGCTCTCCGGCAAGCTTAACGTCACACTCATCCCGCAGGGTACTTTGGCCGAGCGCATCCGTGCTGGAGGAGCAGGCATTCCTGCCTTCTACACGCCCACCGGCGTTGGAACTATCGTTGCCGAAGGCAAGGAGGTTCGCGAGTTCGATGGCCGTAACTATGTACTCGAACGCGCCCTTACAGCCGATTTCGCATTGATCAAAGCCTGGCGCGGGGACCGCCTGGGCAATCTCGTCTATCGCAAAACCGCCCGCAACTTCAACCCCATGATGGCAACGGCCGCTCGCGTCACCATCGCCGAAGTCGAACAACTGGTGGAACCGGGAGAACTCAATCCCGATCACATCATCACACCCGGCATCTACGTCAAGAAAATCGTCCAGGGTGAAAAATACGAACGGCGCATCGAGCGGCGTACGGTCCGTAAGAGATAAACATGCCAACCCCGGAAATGGATAAGCGGGAACGCATCATGCGTCGCATAGCGCGCGAACTCAAGGATGGCTTCTATGTCAATCTCGGCATCGGCATGCCGACGTTGGTCGCCAACTACGTCCCGCCCGGCATCAAAGTCACTTTGCAATCGGAAAACGGCATGTTGGGGGTCGGCCCCTATCCGTTCGAAGGCGATGAAGATCCAGACCTGGTCAACGCCGGCAAGGAAACCATCACGGAAACTCCCGGCTGCTCCTATTTTTCGAGCGCCGATTCCTTCGCCATGATCCGCGGCGGCCATATCGATCTCAGCATTCTGGGCGCGATGGAAGTGGATGAAGAGGGCAATCTCGCAAACTGGCTGGTGCCCGGCAAAGTGGTCAAAGGCATGGGGGGCGCCATGGATCTGGTTGCGGGCGCGCGCCGCGTGATCGTCGCCATGGAGCACACCACCAAATCCGGGGCGCCCAAAATCCTCAAGCGCTGCACGCTGCCTCTCACCGGATTGAAAGTCGTCCAGATGATCGTCACCGAACTGGCCGTCATTCGAGTCACTTCCAGCGGGCTGGTTGTAGACGAGCTATCGCCCGGAGTCACCTTCGACGAAGTACAAGCCGCCACCGAAGCGCCACTCAGCAGGCCCTGAATGCGTGCCGCCGTTCTGGAACAAACCAAACAGCCGCTGCGAATCGCGCAGGATTATCCCAAACCGCAGCCCGATCCCGGCTACGTGCTGCTCAAAGTTCGTGCCTGCGGCGTCTGCCGCACGGACTTACACATCGCAGAAGGTGAATTACCTCCTCACCGCCAACCTTTAATTCCGGGCCATCAAATCGTGGGCGAATTGCCCGACGGGACGCGTGCCGGCGTTTGCTGGCTGGGAGGCGTAGACGGAACATGCGCCTATTGCCGCCGGGGAACAGAAAATCTTTGCGATCACCCAATCTTCACCGGGTACGACTTGAACGGCGGTTATGCCGAATACGCCGTCGCACGCGCGGATTTCGTCTTCCCCCTGCCGGCCGCTCTTGAGGATCTCCAGGCCGCCCCGCTGCTCTGTGCCGGGATCATCGGCTTCCGAAGCCTTCGCGTGGCCGGCGTACAACCCGGCGAGCGCGTCGGCCTCTTCGGCTTCGGCGCCTCCGCCCATCTGGCCATCTCGGTGCTCAAGCACTGGAAATGCGAGGTCTATGTTTCAAGCCGCGGCGAATCCCACCGCCGTCTGGCGGAATCGCTGCATGCCACCTGGGTCGGCACGGAAAGGGAAAAACCGCCGCGGGAACTCGATCGCGCCATCACCTTCGCTCCCAGCGGCGATGTCGTCGTGACCGCCCTTTCCAGCCTGCGCAAAGGCGGCATAGTCGCTATCAACGCCATTCACCTCGATCGCATGCCGCAGTTCGACTATGACAGCCTCCTTTGGGGCGAACGCCAAATCCGCAGCGTTGCCAACATGACCCGCCAGGATGCGCGCGATTTCCTTGATCTTGCTGCGCAAATCGGAATTCGCCCCAAAGTCACTACTTTCCCCCTCGAGCAAGCGAACCAGGCGCTTCTCGCGGTGAAGCACGATGCGATAGACGGCGCCGCTGTCATCGTGCCGTAGCCAAATTGCTCATATAGATTGCGACAATAAACTCATCGTGCCCGAAACCCGTACATCTGTTTGTGCGCTGGACTGTCCGGATACCTGTTCCGTACTTGTTGATATCGATACCTCCGGACGCGCGGTACGCCTGCGAGGTAACCCGAAGCACCCCATCACGCGCGGTTTTCTCTGCGCCAAGGTGACCAAATATCTGGATCGCGAATACCATCCGGACCGGCTCCTCTATCCGCAACGCCGCATCGGACAAAAAGGAGACGGGCGCTTCGAGCGCGTCAGTTGGGACACGGCGCTGGATGAGATCGCCGAACGTTTGTCGGCCATCGCCACGAACTACGGCCCGGAAGCCGTCCTTCCCTATAGCTATGCCGGAACCATGGGCCTGCTCAATGGTTCGGGTATGGATCGCCGCTTCTTCCACCGGCTTGGCGCTTCGCGGCTCGATCGCACCATTTGCTCGGCCGCCGGTAGTGCTGCCCTCATGGCCTCGCAAGGTGTGCGCCTTGGCGCCCCGCCCGAGCAGTTCGCGCAATCCAAGCTCATCATCGCCTGGGGCGCCAACATTCTCGGCACAAACGTGCACCTCTGGCCCTGGATTGTCGAGGCGCGCCGCAACGGAGCGAAGTTCTACGTCATCGATCCAATCAGAAATCGCACCGGTAAACTGGCCGACCGGCACTACGCAATCAACCCCGGTTCGGACCTCGCCCTTGCGCTCGGAATGGCGCACGTCATTCTACGCGACGGCCTCCATGACCCTCTTTACCTCGCTCACCACAGCAACGGTTTCGAGGAGTTCCAGTGCCTGGCGGCGGAGTATTCGCCCGAAAAGGTAGCCAGGTGGACAGGGATTCCGGCCGCCGGAATTGAAGCACTGGCTCGCGAATACGCCACCACGCAACCGGCCGCCATTCGCGTGAACTACGGCGTACAAAGGAGCGAGCGTGGCGGCAGCGCCGTGCGCGCCATTTCCGCCCTGCCTGTGCTCACCGGCGCCTGGCGCTACGCCGGGGGCGGGATGCAGCTCAGCACGTCCGGCGCCTTTGATATCAATCGCGCAGCTCTCGAGCGAGCCGATCTGCAGCTTCGCTCGCCGCTGGCCCGCGAAGCCCGGCTCATCAACATGGCGCAGCTCGGTTACACGCTGGCTGAAGTCAACGATCCGCCAGTGAAAGCCTTGGTCGTGTACAATTCGAATCCTGCTGCCATTGCCCCGCATCAAACCTCCGTCCTCGCCGGGCTGCGCCGCGAAGATCTGTTCACAGTTGTCCTCGAGCAATTCCAGACCGATACCGCCGATTACGCGGATTTTGTGCTCCCCGTCACCACTTTTTTAGAGCACACTGATCTATACCTTGCCTACGGGCATTACTACTTTCAGTTGGCCACACCCGCGCTCCCGGCGCCCGGAGAGACAAAAAGCAACGTGGAGATCTTCCGCGCTCTCGCGCGGCGTATGGGTTTTGAAGAGGACTGTTTCAACGACACCGAGGAAGACATGATCCGCTCTTTGCTCGACGCTGATTCTCCTTACCTGCGGAACATCACGCTCGAAAAATTGCAGGCAGAAGGTTCGGTTCGCTTGAATCTGGGTCCGGACGGGGAACCATTCCTCCCCTTCGCGCAAGGCGGGTTTAAGACCGCTTCCGGCAAATTCGAATTCGGATCCGAAACTTTGAAATACACTGCTCCGGCGGAATCGCGCTGGGGAGATGCGGAGCTCGCCCGCCGTTATCCCCTCGAACTTGTCTCGGCAAAAAACGACGACAGCATGAATTCGACATTCGGAAACCGGCCCGACGTGGATGCCCAGACAGCCGTGCTGCTGATTCACCCGCAGGACGCAGCCGCGCGCCAAATTCTTGACGGCATGCTGGTCCGGGCGCACAACGGCCGCGGGAAATGTTATTTCGAGGCGCGCGTTTCCACCAACGTGCAGCCGGGCGTGGTACGTGCCCACAGTGTCCGTTGGAACAAATCGTCGATTGCAAAACTGGGAATCAATCAACTCACTTCCGAACGGTTGACCGATATCGGCGGCGGGCCTACTTTCTACAGTTGCTTGGTGGAAGTACTGCCTGTTACAGAACCGCAACAAGGGCACAGCCAGCCTGTGATGTCCCGCACGGGGCACTCCGATACGCCCGCAACAAATCGTCACCCGCTCTCGTAAATCATCGAGACTGGCGAGTTTACCGCCGCCCTTACTTTCTTTCCAACTCGGATGAGAGATTCTGCTTTGCCGGTCGACTCTTAAACCATCAGAGCAATTCGAGCCGCCCGCCGCAGACATGTTCCGGGGAATGGCGGGCATGTAAATGACGGGTAAGGTTTTGGCCAATTCGACCGATTAGGTTTTGTATTCGAGGGAAAGGAGCAACAGGGGAAGCAGATTTCACGTTGGGCGTTCCGAAACCAGGAGATCAAGAAAGATTTTTTATTTGGCTCTTGAATTGCTAACGAGTTGTGGTATGATTCGGAGATCCGAAAAGCGTAGCCTGATCGGACCCAAGGCGGTGGGCGTTCGAACGCTCGTTCGTATTCCCTGTAGCCTGGCAGTTGCACACGCGCTGCCTCGATTGCTCGCTCCCATAACCAGTACTTCTAACGTTGTTGGTGAGCGAAAATCTATGCTACCGTTGGTGAACCCTTTTTGAATATGCCTACGTCTAAACGGAAGACTTGGCAGCTTCGAATTACTTTTTAGTGGGCAACGCTAGTCGTTAAGAAGGAGAAGAACAATGACGAAGACCGAACTTAACAAGTTCAAGAAGATCCTGGAGAACAAGCAGGACGAGCTGGAGCGAATTGTTCGCAATCGCGACGCGATCACGATTGAAAAAAGCGCCGACGCATTAGATGAAGTGCAGCATGCCGCAGAACGCGAGCTGGCTATTCGAAATCTCGACCGCGAATCGAACCTGCTCCGCAATGTGAGATCGGCCCTTCGTCGGATTGAAGAAGGTTCGTTTGGTATTTGCCTTCACTGTGAGGAAGAGATTAGCCCCAAGCGGCTGAACGCCGTCCCGTGGGCGGCCTTCTGCATCCAGTGCCAGGAACAGGCGGATCGCAATCAGGACGAAGGCAACGAGATGTTCGAAGACATGCTCGTCAACGCCGCCTAAACAGAACAGAAATATCAACACATTATCCGGAAAGCGCGGCTGCCGCCAGGTTCAGCCGCGCTTTTCGTTTCTCTGAGTCACAAAAGTAGTCCGCGATATATTTCCTTTCACCCCAGCAACTTAACTTCTCTGTTGCCCCGAACCCCGCACACCCCCGTCCAATAATTCCCTCGTGTGGCGCAAATCCAAAGCTGCCCACACCTGGAGAACTAAATTTATGGCAACCGCCAAACAGATCGCGGCCAACCGCCGCAATGCACAAGAGTCCTGTGGCCCCAAGTCTGCTGAGACCAAGGCCAAGGTCTCCGAAAATCGCC
>JAJPJN010000057.1 GCA_021324185.1 Terriglobia bacterium
ACAGCTCCTTGAAATCCGTTTCGCCAAGGTCTCGGTAGCTCTATTGAGCAAAAACCACGCCCCCAAAGCCTCCGAACCCTGCGATTTTGAAATCACCCAGGCCGGTTTGGCCGCTTAATCTGCGTCTCCTGCTAACCTGCGGGCAAGTGATAGGGCTACGCATGGCTGAGCCGCGACCGCAAGGGAGCAGTAATTGACCTATTCATCAGAAGCCGATCTGGAACGTGTTCTAGCGGAGCGCCGAAGAATGCTCCAGGTTCCGTACGGCCTCGACCCGGAGCGACGTGAGATCGTGCTGCGGCTCTGTCGAGGCATTGTGCGCAACGCGCTTGGAACCTGCTGGCCGCATACGTAAGATCCAACCATGTGCACAACTTGCCGTATGAAATCATAGGTATTAGCTCCCAGGTCCCTAGTTTTGAGAAAATCTAACTCTTTGCGTGCTGTGGTAGCAGGCGGCGCGCTAGCTTTGCTTCCCCTGCTTGCTGTAGCGCCCGCTGTTCGCCAATTGCGAGCGCAAACGCGCCTAACCTACCCGATTATTTCGCCCGATAGCGGGCATGCCGCACTCGGGCTGGCGCTGCGGAAACTGAGTGTATCCGGTACTTTCATGCAGGCGGCCGCGCATCCGGATGATGAAACCAATTCGCTGTTCGCCTATTTCGGATACGGCATGGGGCTGCGGGTCATCGATCTGCAAAACAACCGCGGCGATGGCGGACAGAACGAGATCGGCCCGGAGCTGTTTCGCGATATCGCGGTGCTTCGCACTTCCGAATTGCTGGCGGCGCATCGCATCGATGGTGCGGAACAGTACTTCACGCGCGCGATCGACTATGGATATTCGTTTGATCCGCAAGAGGTGATTGCGAAGTGGGGCCGGAAAGAGATTGTGGGCGATTATGTGCGTTTGATCCGCACGTTGCGGCCGGATGTGATTGTGACCATGAACATTCAGGGGCGGGGCGGAGACCGGGCGCATGAGGCGACGACGATTCTGGTGCGCGAAGGTTATCTGGCGGCGGGCGATCCGAACCAGTATCCCGAGCAGATCGCCGAGGGCTTGCGCCCGTGGCAAGCGAAGAAGCTGTATTTTTCGGGCGGCTTCGGAGTGGTTCCGGCGCAGGGGCGGGGCGGTCCAGGTGCGGCTGCGCCCGCAACACCCGATTCAAAAATCAAGCTGACCCCGGTGAATACCGGCGCTTACGATCCGTTGCTGGGGCGGACGTATCAGGAGATCGGAAACGATGCGCGCAGCTATCACAAATGCCAGGGCATGGGCTCTTTCCTGCCGCCGCTGCCCGGCACAAACGGCGGACGTGGCGGTATGCGCGGTCCGGCGGGTTATCAGTTGATGGAGACATCGATTCCGGATGAAAAAGAGAAAGACGAGAAGTCGTTGTTCGATGGTATCGACACGAGCCTCACGTCGATTGCGCAATATGCGGGACCCAACCCGCCTCAGGCGCTCACTTCAGCATTGGCCGACATTCTGTCTGACGCCCGCAAGGCGCAAGACGCCTTCGCTTCCGGCAATGATGCGGGCACGGCAGCGCCGGTCGAAGCGGGGTTGCTGGCCATACGAGCGTTGCGCGCGCAGCTTCCTGGCATGCAGCTTAGCGAGGCTGCACGCTATGAAATTGATTTCCGTTTGAAGATTAAAGAGAACGATTATGAAAATGCGCTGGTTGAGGCGCACGGGCTTGCGTTCGATGCTCTGGCCGATGACGGTTTGGTGATTGCCGGCCAGCCGGTGAAGCTTTCGGTCACGGCGCAGAACCGCGGCGCTTCGGATGTTTCGATCACCGGCGTCAGCATCGCAGGGTTCAAAAATCCGGGCGCCTGCTCGCCGGGCGAAGTTAAACACAATGCCACGTTCACATGCAATCTGGAGGCGCACATCCCCGACAGCGCCGAACCGACAACGCCGTATTTCCATGACAACTACTGGAAGCATCCGGAAAATCACGCGATTCAAATTTTCCGTCCGGACGTCCCGTTCGGTGTTCCCTTTGCCCCGACGCCCTTCCGCGTAACTTTCCACGTGAAGGCAGGCGATGTCGAAATTGCGCACGAGCTGCCGGTGGAGTTCCGGTATGTGAAAGACCCGTTCGCCGGAGACAAGCGCATGGAGTTGAACGTTGTTCCGGCGTTTTCGGTATCCGTGTCGCCGGCCTTGATGGTAGTTCCGGCGGCGGCAGCGAGTACGAGCACGCCGCTCGAGCGAGAGATACACGTCTCGGTTACGAACGGAACGAAAGGCGCTGCGCAGGTCAATGTGGCGCTGGTTTTGCCGCAGGGCTGGAAGGTGACGCCACCGGCTGTTCCCATCAGTTTTGCGCATGAAGATGAGTCGCTATCGGCGCGTTTTCAAATTACAGCTCCGGCGCGCGTAAAAACCGGCGAATACACATTGCAGGCAGTTGTGACTTCGCCATCCATGCCGGACAAAAAATTCGAAAGCGGCTATCACGAAATCGAGTATCCGCATGTGCAACGCCGCCAGGTGGTGAAGCCGGCCGAGACTGCCCTGAAAGTAATCAATGTCAAGACCGTGCCGAATCTGAATGTCGGCTATATCGCCGGCGTTGGCGATCAGGTGCCCGCGGCTATCGAGCAGTTGGGCGCGCGCGTGACATTCATCGAGCAGGATGATCTGGCCTGGGGCGATCTTTCCAAATATGACGCGATTGTTACCGGGGTGCGCGCCTATGAGCGACGTGCCGATCTGCGCGCCTACAATCGCCGCCTGCTCGATTACGCCAACAATGGCGGCACGGTCATTGTGCAATACAACAAAATGGAATTCAATCAGGCTGATTATGGCCCCTATCCGGCAAAGGTCAGTGGCAATCGCGTTTCCGATGAGACTGTGCCGGTGAAGGTGTTGGTTCCGAACGATCCGATTTTCAATTTTCCAAATAAATTGGGGCCTGAGACGTGGGCCGGGTGGGTGCAGGAGCGCGGCCTGTATTTTCTGGGTGAAA
The DNA here is from genome assembly GCA_021324185.1 of Terriglobia bacterium. Classification (GTDB taxonomy): domain Bacteria; phylum Acidobacteriota; class Terriglobia; order Bryobacterales; family Bryobacteraceae; genus Bog-105. The sequence continues at coordinate 2,988 of JAJPJN010000057.1, forward strand.
AAGATAAGCGCTATATCGACCTGGTTGCGATGACGGATTCCTTCAAAGACAATCCGGGCGAGAAGCTGGGCTCACTGGTGGAAGCAAAAACCGGTAAAGGGCGCTGGATTTATCTTGGACTCGGCTTGTGGCGGCAACTGCCTGCGGGAACCGAAGGTGCTTATCAACTGCTTGCAAATCTGATCAGCCTGGGGAATCGAGCGGCCGCAAAGAACGACGTGGCCGCTCGGTGAGTTCCCGCTTTGCCCCGGAATACACTACCTGCGTACTGAACGAGATTTTCGAAGACGCCAAATCGCTGTTTTTGGCGCCGTTGATGTCGATTCACTACAGCCATCTCGTGATGCTGGCAGCGCGCGGGATTATTCCGGCGCAGGATGCGCATGCGATTCGCGAGGCGCTCGACGAGGTTCGCATCGACGAGGTGCGCTGTACGCCGTACGACGGCGAATGCGAGGACCTGTACTTTTACATTGAGCGCCTGATTGCTGCGCGCTGCGGGGAAGAAGCCGCGGGGCGTCTGCACATTGCGCGCAGCCGGAACGATATCGACATGACGATGTACCGGATGCGGCAGCGCGAGTTTCTGCTGGATCTATTCGCGGCAACGCTGGCTTTGCGGAGCACGCTGCTGGATTTGGCGGCAGCGCATCGCGAGACGATTTTCGCGGCGCATACCCATACGCAACGCGCGCAGCCAACCACCATCGCGCACTACCTGCTGGGAGTGAGCGAGCAGTTGGAGCGGGATACGCGAAGGTTGATAGCGGCGTATGAATGCACCAACTGCAATCCGCTAGGGTCGTGTGCGATCACCGGCACCGGCTTTGATATCGATCGCCGGATGACGTCCGAACTGTTGGGCTTCTCAGGCCCCACGGTGAATACGTACGGAAGTATCGCGACAGTCGATTATCTGCTCGAGAGCGTGTCCGCCGCGGCAATCCTGCTGACGGGCCATGGACGATTCGTGCAGGATCTGCTGTTGTGGAGCACTGCCGAATTCGGCTATATGCGGCTGGGCGACGGGTTCGTGCAAAAAAGCAGCATTATGCCGCAGAAGCGCAACCCGGTGGCGCTGGAACATGCGCGAGCGATCGGGAGCAAGGCGCTGGGCCAGGCGATTGCGATCGTGACGACGGTTCACAATACTCCATTTGGCGATATCGTCGATACCGAAGACGACTTGCAGCCGCTTGTGTACTCAATGTTTCGCGATGCGACGCGCGCCGTCAAACTGAATGCGGCGGCGCTGCGCACGGCAGAGTTCGACGCTCAAAACCTGGAGGCACGCGCGGGCGATGGCTGGACCACACTGACCGAGCTTGCAGACACGCTGGTGCGGCAGCGCGGCGTTTCGTTCAATGCTGCGCATCGGATTGCGGCTCGCATGGTGAGCCTGCGCGCAGCCCATCCGCAGAAGCAGTTATCGCAGTTATTGGCGGAAGCGTCCGAGGAAGTGCTGGGTGTAAGAATCGCGCTTGGCGATGACGAGATTGCAGGCATTCTGAGCCCGCGTCATTTCATTGCAGTGCGGCGCACGTTGGGCGGACCGGCGCCTGAAGAGACTTCGCGCGCGCTCGACGTGGGGCGAAGCCAATTGGCGGCGGATGAGGAGTGGCGCCGGGAGGTGGTGAACGCGCTGCAACGTGCGGAAAATATGCTAAAAGAGCGGAGCGCAGCTTTATGAGCTACCAAGACGGTTTCTATGAAATCTATCCCGTGCCGCCGCTAGCCTGGTCGCGGGGAAAACGTGTACTGAATCAGGCGGAAAACGGGAAGATTTTTCGCTTTCTGAGGGAGCAAGGCATCCAGCGCTTGATATACGGCGGCAACGCGATGGTGTACCACATGACGCTCGGCCAATATTCTGAAATGGTCGAGTGGCTGTCGGGTCTCACGAGTGAAGCCGAAATCATTCCGGCCGTCGGACCATCATACGGGCGCGCGCTGGATCAGGCCGCCGTTGCGCGCGGGCGCCGCTTTCATTCGCTCCTTGTGCTTCCCAGTAATAGCGATCCTCGCGATGCCGCAGGCCTTGAGGCCGGCTTGCGCGAGATTTCGCAAGCTGCCGGCCTGCCGCTTACTTTGTATATCCGAGATGAAGCAAACTTCGGGTCGAATAAGGAAGCCGGGCTTGATATGGTTGCGCGGCTGATGGAAGCCAAAGTATGCGTGAACATCAAATATGCGGTGGTGCGCAACGATCCGGGTGACGATGCTTATTTACGCGCGCTGCTGGCGCGTGTTGCGCCTTCCCGCGTGATCAGCGGAATCGGCGAGAGACCGGCCGTGGTGCACTTGCGCGATTTCAAATTGGCCGGATTTACAACCGGCTCGGGCGTAATCGCGCCGAAGCTGTGCCACGATTTGCTGAATGCGTGCGTGGCGCACAACTACGCGAGGGCCGAACAGATCCGGCGCGCGTTCTTGCCGCTCGAAGACTTGCGGGATGCCTGGGGGCCTCCAAAAGTTCTGCACCACGCCGTTGCTTTAGCCGGTATTGCGGACACCGGACCTGTTCTGCCGTTTTTGACGCCGTTGGATTCGGAACAACTTGCGCAACTCGAGCCGGTTGCGAAAAACCTGAGCCGCGAGAATGCGAGTGCGGCTGAGGCGAGCGGCAATCTGAAGCGGGCAGAGAGCTTTACTGCGTGATAAAGGCGCCTTCGATAGTCGGTTTTGGCTCAATGATCTGTCTGACGGGCCGAAGTGACATCGGAAATTTACCCCAATGTTGGTTGGATGCGCAGCGGGATAAAAGGACTCAAACGGCGCCTGTAAGCGGCGCCGGAGTGGCGTTTGGATAGTATTTGGCGAGAATGGCGCGCCAGCCCCAGCCACGGCGGGCTAACTCCATTGCGCCTTCCTGGCACAAACCCCAACCGTGACCGCGCTGCGCAATGCGCTGTTCGCTGCATACTTCGCAGCGCACAGGAACGTAGCGATAACCGTTCTCCAGGCCGCCTTGAGTCCAGCCCCCGCAAGCCGCGCTGTAGCGGGCGGGAATGACTCGCCCGTTATCTGCCAGCACGCAGCCGCAGGTAGCTGCCACTGCTTGCGCAATCACGCTAGCGCGCGCAGCCGGAGAGCGCAGGAACTGGCAATGAGTGGTATCGCAAAAATCGGCAATGGCGTGCCGTGGCGAACCGGTCCCACAAATGACCGAGCGCGAGACCACGGCTTGTGCCGCTAACGCGTGAAAGGGCGCGGCGAAGACCGGAAGCTCCGCACCGACGACGCAGCCTGTTGCTGTTTCACAATCCATGCTGACGACCGGCAGGACGTATTCGGCTCCGGCTGGAAATTCGAAAACGCCTTTGAAGGTGCGGCGAATGACTCCGGGCACTTCGAGTGCGCAGATAACGGGCGCACCATCCGGACCGCTGATGCGAGTGTGTGGCGCGTTCGTTGCAATGCACAGCGGTTCGTTTCCTTCTACGATCCAGCGGCGCCTTGAATCGGAACAATGCAGGCGCGCGCTGCCAACGGGGTGAACCATTACGCATTCCGGCCGCAGAAGTCGAAACAGCCAGAAAGATCGTTCGTTCGAAGCAGCGGCGTGGCAGATTGCGCGGCTGCAGGCGGCGACTGCGACGAACTCGCGGCGGGTCATGATCCGAGTTCCGCAAGCAAAGGACGTATGTGTGTGGCGGCTTCTGCTCCGGTGGTATTGTGCCGCGAAAAAAGCAGGATCGTTCTCGGGGTGTCTACAGGATAGATCGCGATTACGTAACCTTCGCCCGAATAGCGGCGCTCGGAAGGCGCTGCGGTTCCGGTCTTGGCGTAACAGCGCAGCCCGATCCCTTTCGCCGTTCCGGATTCGCAGCAGCGCAACATACCGGCCAGCACGACTCGCGTGTGCGGCTCCGAAGCATTGCGGGCGAGCAGGCTGAAGGCGCGAATCACTGCTTGCGGCGCCTGGGGCCAACCTGGGCCGAGGCCGATCAGCCGCGAAGCCGGCCACAATCGCGAAGGCGGTGCGAGACCGTACGACAGGCAAGTGGTATCGAGAGCTGCACGGTTCAGGGTTTCTGAGAGGCGCAGAAAATACACGTTGCAGGAGTTCGCGAGGCCGGCAATCATATCCTGCCGCCCGTGGCCTTTGCGGTACCAGCAGCCGGCGCCTGTGCAATCGATGACGGGAGATTCTGAGTGTGCCGCCAAATAGGCGAGTGCGAGAAATGGCTTCAGCAGCGACCCAAAGCAGACGGGTTGTTCGCTATCCGGCCAGTTTGATTCACGAATACGGCCGCTGAGATCGGCGGCAATCCATCGTGCGGAGGCGCGCGGCCATAACGCGCCGACGCTACCCATCAGGATGGTTCGACGCGTCATGGGCGTGCGAATGCGTAGCTCACGGTTTCGTGTACCACCGTGCCTGTGTCCGAGCTGAAGATGGAGGCTTTCTGCAGGCGCGGCAGACTATCGCCCAAACTTTCCAAATTCCTGGAGAAAAATGGCGGGCCATTCGGCGTCATGGGTCCTTCCGGGCCGCTCGGAGTGCGATCAAGTATGGCGAATAGCTTCTTATAACGCGGCCACTCCTCGGCGTGATTGTAGACGGCGGCGTACTGAGTATTGGCAGGCACAATGGTTGCGGCAGTTGGATTTTGCCGCAAATTGATCCGGCTGAGCACAATTGCATTGCCGTTGGCGGAGATCATTAGCGAATCGATCAAACCGGGGCCGAGTGGCCGGCGGACTTGCGCCAGCGCGCGATTGAGAGCATCGCGATCCGGACGTTTGCAGATAACCACGACTCCGCCGGCAGGCATGACAAAGACCTGATCGCTCAGTGTACGGGTTGTCTGGACGTGCAATAAGGCAACGGGTTGCATCGCCATAAGGGCATCCACTACCGGCGTGACCGAGAGATTTCGTTCGTGTTGAACCGGTGGTTCGTCAATGCGGACTTCGAGGTCTGCTTCCGTACCGGTATCAGCGGCTTCGGCGGTCACTTCCGGAGCGGGCGGTTCGAAGACGGCGGCTTGCGGCTGCACGGGTGCGATCAGGCTCTGGAGAGCATCGTCGAGTTTATCGCGGCCGGGCATGTCCCATACCCGATAGAGAGATGCAGTAGAAGGCGCGTACTGCAGCGCATCGCGCAGCAAGTGGTCTGAAGGGCCGATTGAAATCTCGCTCTTGCGCAGGAGCGCGCGCTCTTCTTTCCAGCCATTATTCTCACGGAACAGATCGGAGATTCCGGCGCTGAACGGCTTCAATTCGCTGGCGTTGCGGTGCAGCCAGTACGTTCTGAACTGCGGCGTCGCGATGAGCGCCGTCATGTTGTAAACCAGCCGAAGGTCGCCTTGCGCAGGCGCCTGCTTCGTTGCGGCCTGAAACCAGCCCTCTGTTGCAATGGACGCATTCTTGCGCCCGGATAGCAAAACGAGGGTATCGGCTGCAAGAGTTTCGTCCGTGGTGACGGCAAACCAATCTTTATAGGAGGCGAAGGCGACAGTACGCGTAGCGCCGGCGTTCATTTTCAGATAGAAGGGAATGCCATCGACCTCGCGCTGCGTGTACTTGGCCCGATCGCGCCAGAGCTGCACGTTGTCTAGATGGCTTTCCGGCATCTGCGTGAGATACACGAAGCGCAGTGCAGACAGGTTGTAGAACGCAAATGCCGATCGCGTTCCCGCCGTTTGATCGGCGAAACTCATGCCGACCGGCATTCCGGCTACCTGGGCAAATTCGTCTTGCGCCTGCGCGAGGCGCTGGACCAGGCGTGACTGGGCCAGGACGGAATAGTTGGTGCTTCGCAGCCAGCGCGCTTTGACGTTGGAATTGTTCCAGTCATTCAATAAGGCGTGAAGGTCTTTGGCCTCGAGATAGAGGATTGCGCCGGGCGGCATCAGCTCGGGAAGAGGACGATTATCACTCAACTGCGCGCGCAGCCAGAATGACCCTCCCGCGAAGGCCAAAGCTGCGCCGGCAGAAAGCGCAAGTTTTCGCATCAGTGCTCCTCTCCTGGTTCGAGGCTGGTGTTTGCGAGCCAGTCTGCTGATAAGGTTTTTAGTTTCGGCTTGACGATTCTGTTTTGCGTCACGCCATCGCCGGCCAGCGGCTGGCGCGCGGCGTTCGCCATCACCAGCGCTTGTTTCTGCTCTGCCGCATCCCGGAGCTTCTTTATCTCTGCGCGTTTGGCTGCGTCCTGCTCGGCATTCATGGCTTCCGTGTAAATCTGCACTGCCTCCGTGTATTCGTGTTGCCGGACCAAAGCAGCGGCAGCGAGTTGCTGAACCTCGATTAACTTCTGAGATTCCGTAACCGGGTAGCTAACAGGTGCAAAGGAGCGAAACCGGGGAGCCTCATCTTCGCCATTCGGGCTGCTTTGATACGTGAAGAAAGTTGCCAATCCAAAGGAGTCGCGGCCGCTCGAAAGTGCGGCTTGGGCCAGATCCAGACGCGGCTCGCGTAAGGCAGGCTCCAGCGCGATCGCTTCCTGATAAAGCGGAATTTTTTCCGCGGCGGTGGATGATTCATTTGCGGCATCCAGACGCGCCTCGACGTAAAAGGGCTGGAGTGCTTCGGTGGCGCTAATGTGGCGATGGGTGAGTAGTGCGAGTTCATCTGTACCCGCAGCAGGGCTGTTTAAATCACGCAGCAGTCGTGCCGCTCGAACGCGGGCCGAATAAAGCGCATCCGGCGAGCGCCGAATCTCATTCAGCAGAGAAGTGTCGGAGTTCAGGCGCGCAGATGCGAGCTGCGCCTCGGTGTTCCAAGGCACGGCGGTTTTCCATTCGGAGGCGTATCGCGCCGCTTCCTCTTTGAGACCCGCATCTTCAAGTATGCGCACGGCCTCAGGCAAGTTCTCAAACGGAGCGCCTACTGTAAGGGTCACGTCGCGAATGAGCGCGAGCGCATCATCGTTGCGCTTCTGTTCGAAGCGGACCTTCGCCAGGCCGAACCAGGCGGACGCGGGCGGCGATACTTCTGCGAGTTCGCGTTGGTATTCAAACTCTTCGATTTGCAGCGCCAGATCCTTTTTGCCGAGCCGGTCCAAAGAGGCGGCGATATTCAAAACTTGCTGTGATGTCGGCGCGGTTTCGGGCCGGGTGCGGTATTGCTCCAGCAATTTGTCGAGATTTCCGGTCATCGCGCCAGCTTCTAAGACCTGATCTGCCGGCCGCTGCCGGGGTGGCTGAATTTCCTGCAAGATGTTCCATTCCTCAGACCAGCGCTGCTCGGAGCCGAGATAACGCGCGTACTGGGCCAGGTCGCTTGCCAGTTGCGACGTGGCTTGCTCAATCGGGTCTTTCCCGACCGCGGCGCTCAGAGCTTTTCGATCGCGCGCAATCTTCGCTTCATACAGCGGCCGTTTATCCGCCTGTGGTATCCATTGCGCGTCGATCATCCCGGCGATGAGCCAGTCCATGTTGGGGAGTTGAGAAAGCTCTATAGCCCAATGCATTGCTCCAGCCGGATCAGGTGTGTCTTTGAAGATGCCTTGCAGAAATGGAGTGAAATTGTAGCTCCCATTGCGTTTGGCGTAGGCGCGTAGCATAGTGTCTGCATCTGGCTCGAGTGCATTGACCAGCCGGAACTGATTCATATGAGTGAGCACTGTCTGCGCCGTTTGCCAATAATCCGGCTGCAATGGCCCTTGTTCCACGCGCGCAGTCAGGATCTGAAATGCGCGCCGCCAGCGCTCAATCGCCAGATTGCGCTGCCTGGCATCCACCGCTAACAATGCCAGCCGGTCATAGATATCGGCACGTTCCGGACTGAGCTGCAAAGCGTCTTCGTACCGCTGCGTGGCATGAGCGGGATCTTTCATCTCGCGGTAGCTGTCTGCAAGCTGCACGTAGGCATTGGAAGCAGCGGGACTTGCTTCCACAGGCGCGGGCAGGAAATTTTGCGCCCCTGGTTGTTTGCGATAGCCAAGGTAATCGCCGTAGCGGGCGGCGTAATAGAACCAATCGGCACCGCGCAATGCGTCGCTTCCGGCGCCCGTAATTTCAGCACCTACCGTACGCGGGCCCAAGACGTTTTCAAAGGCGGATCGCGCCCAGGTTGCGGGCGACAGGAAGTAGAGGCCGGTCAGGCCGGTGTAGCTGTTGGCCCAGAGAGCGCCTTGATGACTGCCGCAAGCCGCAATGGCTTGAACGGCTTCCTCCGGCGTGCCGTTGGCGATGATGTAGTTGACAACCACATACGCGAGTTTCGGATTGCTTGCCGTAAGGGTGGCTAAGCGGCCCGGCAGATCGCCTCCGGCCGCCAGAAACAGACGCGGAAAGTCGCGGCCCGCGTACCAATAGAGCCTCAGCTCCGAAGCGGTATCGCCGGCATTTTTGTAAGCCAGAGCGGCCGCGTTGAGAATCGCCGCATGATCGCGCAAGCGTGCGTGCCGAAGTGCTATCGCCTCCAATTCATGTCCGAGTTGATCGAAGAGCAGACGGTTCGATTGGAACTGATTGAGACGCTGCCATGAAAATTCGGGACGCTCGCTCGATTCCGCGTTTCTTGCGGTAAGCTTTGCCTCGATGGCGCCAAATCCGGCGGATTGCGCGAGCTGCATTTCCTGGATCTGCGGAGGCAGACCGCCGGGTTTGTCGATCTGCTGCGAGAAGGCGAATTTTTCAGGAGGCGTGAGGCGCTCGTGAGCTTGCATCCCGATCGCCGGCACGAATTGTTGCGCCTCCTGCGGAGACCCGGCCATTGCCGCCACAAGCTGAATTGCGTCCATAGGCCGGTGCAAGGCGACGAGTGCTTCCGATTCGATTCGCAGCGCCTGCTCGAAAGATCCACTTCTCGCGCTCAGCAGCGGCCGGACCTGATTGAACAGCTCATCCACCTCATGGAACCAGTTCCAGCTTTGGGCCCGTTCCATAGCTGCGACGTAGCCAAAAGCTTCGTGCGGGTGCGCGTCGATGTAGGCGGCGCGCAAGAGGCGCATGGCTTCCGGCTTGTTGCCCAAGCGCGCGTAGGTTTCGGCCTGCGCGGCCAGGTACTGCGGATCGTGATAGGTCAGTTCATAGAGCTTCTGATCGCTTGCAAGAACATCCTGAAAACGCAGCAGCCGCGTTTCGAGATCGACCTTGGCGATCATGATGTCGGCGCGATCCGGCCGCACGTAGGCGGCTTTGTTATAGGCGGTAACCGCCTCGGGATAGCGCCGCAGCGCCGTATCGATGCGCGCGAGAATGAGAGGCCAGCGATAATCGCGCGGCGAATCGCTGGTGGCTTTTTCGTAATAAGCGATCAGAGGCGCAGCAAGCTGATGATTGGCGGCGAAGCGGCTGACCTCCGTCGCAAGCGGCGCATCTTCCGGATACGCATTCAGCACCTGCTCGTATTGTTCCAGCGCATCGCGAAACTGATTGGTCGAAATCAGCGCCTGAATATAACCCCGGCGCAATGCAGCCAGGCGCGTCGTTTTGTCCTGCGGCGGCAAGGGAGCGGCTTGGATTGTTTTCAACTCGGCTGCATAAAACGCTACCAATCCGGTTGAATCACCGGCTCTGGCGTAGGTGGCCGCCTTCGCCGCCAGCAGATCGCCATTGTAAGGATCGTCGGCAAGCAATTGGTCGAGCAGATTTCTCGCTTCCTGAAACAAGCCGGAATCGGTGGCTTTTTGCGCGGCTTCGCGGCGAAGCTGGGTTTGATAAGGCTGCTGCGCGCGGTTTGCCGCCGCTTCGAGTGTCTGAACCGCGGCTTGCCCCTGCTTGGCGCGCCAATCGAAATCGACTGCGGCGCGGATGACGCCCAGAATGTTCGGGTGATCATTCAGCAGCGACGAAAATTCGCTCTGCGCGCGCGCCATATCGTTGTGCGACTCGTAAAAGCGCGCGAGTTCAATGCGCGCCTGCATCTTTTCCACGGGATCGCTGGTAATCGCTACGGTGCGCTCGAGCGCCTGCGCCGCAATGTTGTCGAAGCCGAGGCGCTCTGCCGTGCTGCGTATTTCTGTGATTTCGGCCGGCGCCGTGACGCGCGGAAGCATGGCGGAGAGGAAGCCGCCGATGTCCTGCCGCCGGTTCAGCTTCTCGAGAATGCGGAGGCGCAACTCGAAGGCGTTGCTGTCGAAACCTGTTGCCGTGAGGGTTGCTGTGGCTTGCTCCACCAAAGGCGCGGTTGCTTTGCGTGCGGCTAGCGTGATGAGCCGTTCTCTTGCCTGCTCGGAGCCTCCGTGCAGAGCACCTTCGGTGTAGGCGGCAATTGCCTCCCGGTATTTGCCTTCATTTTCATAAATCGCGCCGGCCTCATAGCTGAAGAGAGCAGGTTTTTTCAGCGTTCTGCGTGCGTCGCTGATTATGCGCAGTGCGTCTGGGAACTGAAAGTAATCCCAGAAAACAGTGGCGGATTCCAGATAGCCTTCACTCGATCCGGGCTCGACCGTTGCCACGCGATTCCACCAGGGGCGTGCTTGCGCGTATTGATCACGATCCGCATAGATCTCGCCCACGCGCGTCAGGGCGGCCAGATTGCCTGGCATCGATTTCACCTGCTGTTGCGCAAAGCGAATCGCCGAATCGAATGATCCCGGGATCTCCGGCGCGAGCGATCGCTCGATGGAAATCGCGCGCTCGGTATAACTTTCATTGCCGAGAGCGAGAGTAGCAAGGCGCGCAAAGGCCGGCGCGGCGGTCTCGTAGTGCGTGAGCCAGGCTTGGCCTTCGGCCCGAAATTCAAGGGCCGCCAAATTGCTTTCGCGGCTCGCCCGCTCCACGGAGGGCAGCGCCGCCAGTTCGTTCTTCAGTTGTCCCGAGGCGCTGAGGTCTTCGAAGAACTCGGTCCGGAAGGTTGCGTCGTAGTACCAGTATTCGCGCAGCAGCGCTGCCCGGGCTGCGTTATCGCGCGTTTCCCGGCGCCTGTAGGCATTTATCAGATTGCGCACGAAAACGAGGTTTTGCGGAAAACGCTGGTGCGCGTACAAATTCACCTGCCGGTACAGCACTGCAGAACTGGGAGGAACGCTGTCCAGAAAACGGGCTACCTCAGAGCCTTTGAATGTATCCGTGATCTGGTGCGAAAGCTGCTCGTAGGCCGTATCCTGTTTCTGGCGAAGATAAAAGCGCGCCAGCTTGCTTGCCCACGACATGTCTTTGAAATGGGAGAAAGCTTCGCGATAGGTCTGTTCTACATCGCTGTCCAATTGATTTTGTTCGAAAAACAGGGCCAGCCGCTCGTAGATGCCCGGGTCATCAGGATTGCGGTCTATCTCGCGGCGGAACAAACGGACGGCATCCATGCTGCGGCCAATCTGCACGAGCCGGGAGATGTAGCGGTCCAGGACGCGCGCGTAATCGGGCACTCTGGCGCCGGATACTGCAATGGCGCCGGCCGTTTGACGCGGCCCCTGCGCCTCGTTGGTTACGCCTTGTGCGCCGATCGGCATATGCTGGCTCTTCTCCCCAAGTTCCGCCAGCAGACGGTCGTAGATCGCGAGTTCACTCGCCGTGTCCTGCTTGACCATGTAGGCGTCCGCCAATACTAATGCGATGTCCACGTACTCGGGTGAATTGCGATTACGATTCAGCCAAGCCGGTACGGAACGAATGATCGCGTCATCTTGCCCGTAGACTTCATAGGCGCGATATAGCTCGGCTTCGAGATCGGCAAGGTGAGGAGAATTTGGAAACTGCCGGCGCAAGAGATCGATCAGGGCGGATGCCGAGGCACGGTGGAAATAGCTGACCGCGGCTTGCGAAGCGGCCTGATATTGGTACTCCGGATAAGTGGTGTTCAGCGCCAGGGACAAAATGCCGTTCAGGAAACCTGGATGGCGGTCCATCCGGCCGATGTTCTTGTACAGGCTCAGATCACGATTTTCAAATTGCAGCGGCTTTTCGGGCACTTCGAGCAACAGCGAAATAATTCCGGCCAAGGCCGATTCTTTCGCACGGGCCGCTGCGGACGGCATCTCGTAAATCAGGTAGGCGGCGTGCGCGGATTCATCGTAATCTTGCACGTTGCGAAACAGGGCAGCCAGGGTTTCGAGTTCCCCAGGCGTCCAGGATGTGTTCTGCGCCGCCCGGCGCGACATCAGCAGCAGTAACTGTTGATCCGCAGCTTCCTTACGGTTCTCCTGTTCGTAATAGAAATACAATCGAACCGCAGGCTCCAGATCGGTGGGGTGCGATGCAGCAGCGGCTTGCGCGTTTGCCAGAAATGTTCGCAACTGATGCGCCTCGCCCAGCGCCTGCCAGTATTGGGCCTTGAGCGGTTGCGGCCAAAGCGGTGAAAAGTCGCGAGAATAAACCGCCAGCGCCGCTTCCGGCCCGTTTTCCACGCGCGCGAGACTGGCATCCGTTGAGACATCCAGCACGATATCGTTTGGAAAAGTTTTCTTGATGCGTGCGGCCACTGCTGCAGCGCCCGCGCGGTCGTTTCTCTGAACACACCAGGCGAGATAAGACTGATATGGTTGCGCCTCATTCGGATAACGATTGATCCAGGCGTTGAAGATGGATTGGTATCGCACTGCCGGCAGCAACGCGTCATTGGCAACATTCAGCGCTTGTGCGAATGCGGCCCATTGCGGCTGTTGTTCATCCGGTTGGAAGCGTTCGCTTGCTTGGGGCGGCAGCGCGCCCAACCTCAGCAAGGTGTTCAACTGCTGTTCCGGTTGCACGCGCCGCTGATAATATTCGGCCAGTTCCGTCAGGCCCGCGATGCGGTCCGTTGCGTTGTCTGCTGCGAGTGTCCAGTCCGCTTCGGCGGCCGTATAATCCTGCAGCCGTTCTTCTTCGCGCGCGCGAATCGAATACAACCCGGCCTGATGGGGCGATTGTTGAAGTAAAGAGGTCAGATGCGAACGCGCTTCCCACGGTGGCCGGAGATGTGTCACGACGCCGCCCGGCACGCCCATAAGGCGGAACAAAGCTGTTTCCAGCGCGCTCTTTGCGACGATATCGGCCGCAACCGGCGGCAGCTCGGATGCAATCGCCAACGCGGCGAGTACGACTGCAACGGCGCCGGCCGCCCACTTGGTGCCGTTACGGGAGGATCTCAAGGGGCGCCTCCTGATGACTGACATTGTGGGCGATATCTTCAGCGGTGATGTGTATCGAATAGCGGCCCGGTGGCAGATTGGGCGGAATATTCAGGATGCCGGTGTTGGATTTATCGCTTTCGTTCCAGCGCAAAAAAAGCGTTTCGGCGCCATAAAGCTGCGCGGTAATGGTGCGCGTACTTTGCGACGCCTCGACGTGTAAAGCCAGATGCTCGCCCGGATGCACCTGTTTGCGATCCATCCGGAGGCGGACAACCGGCGGATGGCTGGAGATGAGAAAGGTTTTCTGTTCGCGAAAGACATGCCCGTCCCGATCGCGCAGAATCAGCCGTACGGCATGCGCGCCGTCAGCCATATCCTCGGGCGCAACAAAACGTGTCTGCCAGATATCCTCACCGCTCAAATAGCGCAGGGGTTTGGTTAGCCCGAACGGAAACAAAGCAATGACGGAAGTAATCGAGGGATCGGTGCGGACGCGCAGCACCGGGTCGCCGGGCCGAATCAGCCTCGGCCGCAAAAGCGCGCGCGGCGCCGCCAAGAACGAGGTATACGGGGTTACGAAATGGTACTTGCGCGAGAGGCGGATGATTTCATCAATACTCGCCCTGTCCTCCCCCTCACGGTCGATTTTTTCGAGCAATGCGTCGACTCGTGCGCGCGCCCAGGTGGCCGGCAAATAAGTGTGCACAGTATTCATTGCGGGAAGTTGCGCGCGCACTGATTCTTTGGGCGCGCTTGCCGCGCCGCCAAGCTTCAGCGTGAACTCAACCGGGCCCGGCCTCAAGTATTCCCCCACCCAGGCAGCACGCGTGCCCGGATAATCGTCGCCCTGGAGGCGGTAAACGAATCTTGTGTTCGATTCCGGCGATACCGTCAAATTCACCGGGCTCAAAGGCGCCAGCCCAATCTCGCGCACAAAGCCGGCCAGCTTGAATTCAAGCGGCTCGGTTGTATTCACCTGCTCGAACGCTCCGGCGTGTGCAGCCACGCGGCGCATGAAACGGACATTGGCATCGTCGCCAATAGCCAGCGTGTACAGATGCGGCCGCTGCGCAGCGGGTATCCCTTTCCATGCCTGATCGAGCCATGCTTCGAATTTGCGCGGCGCAATCGTGCCTTCCGTCATCTCGCCATCGCTCAGCAGAACAAGGTAAGTTTCTCTTTTCGACTGCGCGAGCGCCGGTTTGAACGCCGCCTCCAGATTAGTGCCGCCGCGCAGATCCGTTGCGCGCACAAAATCGAGCGCTTTGGCGATGGCCTCCGGTGTGGCGTTCTCCGGGCCTGGCGCAAACGAGGCGGGCTCGGAATTGAACGTAATGACGTTGAACGAATCCGCCGGCTTCAAAGAGCGGAGGATGGCCTCCAGCGCCTGAAAGCTACGCTCCAGCTTGTCCCACTGCATGCTGAGCGAAGTGTCAAAAAGAACCACAACCGTTCGCCCGGCCGCCGGTTCCGGCGTCTGTGCATGCGGCGGTTGAAGAATGGCGGAGGTTTCGAAATATCCGGGTTCCGTTGCTTCGCCCGTGCGATACGTAGTCACGCGGGGCGTCGTATCATTTGCGAGCGAGTAGCGTATTTCCAGATCGCTGGTCAGATCCACATCGTTTTGCGCAAATGAAGCCGTCAAGGCGTTCTGAGTGCGCCTGGTGATCTTGAGCGGATAGGCTTTGCTAACCTCTTCAAAGCTGGTAATCGCCTGCTCACTTCGCAGATCGAGCGAAACGGAAACGCTGCCGATGCGCAGCGGCACAGACGCTTTCAGGGGAAGCACGAAATCGCTGGCGAGCTGCGAGACCGGGATGGTCTGCCGGTACTCGGCTTCAATGCGTTTGTACCCGAAAGCCAGAATGGGAACGATGTTGACGGTAAATTCCGCGGAGCGCTTCGCTTGCCCCGGCGCATTGCTTTCACTCACTTCGCCCGATTGCAGCAGCCCCGGGTCGATCGACTGATTGCGAATTTCGTTGTACAGTTCGCTGGCCCGCTTACGTTCGAGAATCACGCCAGGAATGCGCGTCAAATCATCCCAGACGGCAAAATCGGACACGGCGGCATTGCCGGGCAGCGCGAGCGAATAGATGCCTTCCAGCGTGACCGGCTGATGATTATGAAAAACCTCTTTGAGCGTTACGGTGGCATGGCCGTTATCGATGACGATTTGCACGTCCATCGATTCAGTCGACAAGATGCTGCTGTCCGGCGAGGATTTTCCGGAGGGAATGATGACGCCGCTATCAGCGAAGACAGCGCTCGCGCACACGGAGATAAAGGAGACGACCGCAAGGGCCCTGTTCATGGAATTAAGCTGTTTTCAGAGATGGAGACGAGGCCGATATCTGTACCGATATACAGGCGCCCGCCGTGTTCATCGATGGCGGTGACGTTTGGCGAAGGCAATCCATCGGTGACGAACTGCCAGCGATCGTCGCCGTGCCGCAGAATGGCCAAACCATATTGCGCTGTTCCGGCATACAGCGCGCGCCTGGTGGCCAGCATGGCATTCGCGCTGATTTCGACGCGGCGATCCGCAAACGCGCGAAAAGTTGTGACGCCGCCGTGATCGTCGAACCGGACGACGCCGGAACCGTACGTTCCTAAATAGAGCTGGTTCTCGAATACGGCGGATGCGGTCATCCAGTTTTGCCGCAGCTCTGAATTTGCGGTTGTAAAACTTGCCTGAACAAATCCGTTGCGAAGAGTGGAAACGCCACCCAGCGTGCCCGCATACAGCGTTCCGCCCAGCTCTGCGATCGTATATACATGGTTGTTCACCAGCCCTTGAAACGCGTAAAGGCTGCGCAAGGAACCGCCCTCAAGGAAGGTTAATCCGGCAGATGTTGCTATTACCATGGATCGCACGTGATCCCCATTGTCGCGAAACAGCACGTCGGTGACATGACTGCCGATGAGGCCGCTCGTGGCGTCCAGGACTTCGCGCAGCGTCCCGGCGCGATCAAAGAACGCCAATCCGTTTGCAGTGGCAACTACGATGGCGCCGTCGCTCGGATTTTCGCGAATGCGGTTGATACAGAAGAGCACGTCGTTTTCGACGTGATGAGGGTTGGTGGAAGTTGCAGGCGCTAGTACGTCGAGACCCCGGTCAAAGTACCCGATCCATAATCGCCCGAGCGAATCCTCATGCAGCGCGCTAATGTGGCCACTTGATAATGCCGTCTCCGAAGCTTGAATTAATGGACGCTTGGAGCGTGCTTCAATCAACTGCTGTGAAGTTATCGCCGCCAAAGCGCCGTTTATATCGGCGAACCCGGTGATGGCTGCGGCCTCTGTTTCGCGCGCGGAATTTTGTGGCCGCGGCCTTTGCGCCGCCAGTGGAAGCGCAAGCAGACCTTGATCGACAGTGCCGATCCAAAGCGTTTCTTCGCGCTCGGCCAGTGCTTGCGCAAACAGCCCATCGGCTAAATGTCTTTGCAGCGCGGCGCCTGAAAACTCGGCCACGCCGACAGGTGTTCCGATCCACGCTCGATCGCCGCGCGCCGCAATCGAAAGCACTTGGGCATCAGGAAGTTCCTGCGTAACGTGTAGCGCTTCGCCTCCGCGCCACAACCACGCGCCGGAATCGCGTGTGCCGATCCAAAGCTGATCCTCATCGCCTGCCAGCGCGGTCACCTGCGTTTTGGCAAACTGCGGATGGAACAGGCGCAGCGTATTGCCGTCGCTGATGTAGACTCCCGCATCTGGCGTACCCACCAACATGCGGCCGTTTCGCAACGGTAGTAAGGCAGAGATTTTGCGGACGGGCGCGGCCTCGGGCAGAAGCTGCCGGTATTGGTTGCCGTCGAAGATCAAGATGCCTGCGCCCTCTGTCCCGATCCACAGCTCCGGCCGGATCAAGCCGGTACGCACCGCCAGTGTAGAGAGGGGATAAGCGGGCAATTCGCGGCCCGCGTGCCAGGCGGCATTCGCCTGATTGCCTTGATAACGAAACAGCGCCGATTTTCCGCAGACGTAAACGTCGCCTTGAAATTCCACTGCGGCCCGGAAATCGGCCGCCGTCAAAACAGGTTCGAAAGACGAGTTGGCGGGCGCCAGACGAGTGGTACGAACAGGTATGTGGCTGGAGGTCGCGACAAGCCGCCGGCCGGATTGCAAGGCATTATTTGCAGCCCGCCAGGCAAGCAGCCAGAATGCAATGAGCGAGATGCTCAGGGCCGCGGCACAAATAAAAACGGCCCTTCGGCGAGAAAAGCGCGAAAGACCCGAGGACACGTTGATCATATACTAGCCGAACTGTCCGGCTAGTTCTATTTCCATTTGCTCTTTCCATCAGAGGATAAATTGGCCCACATGGAATTTGCGATCTTTCGCACTCGCGCGGGCGGCTGATATACCGTTCGGAACCAAGCATACGGCCGTCATTTTTCTTTGTAGGCGTTCGAGGCGATGATTCGTCTCACTTAACGAAGGTGTAGTTATAGCCGTGGAACTTGAGCCGATTTTTCGCGATCGCGCCGATGCCGGAAAGAGGCTCGCAGAACAAATTATCCGTCGCGTTCGCGATCCGAACGTCCTGGTTTTAGGCTTGCCGCGCGGCGGAGTGCCAGTGGCCTTCGAGGTTGCACGAGCTTTGGGAGCGGAGTTGGACGTGTTTCTGGTGCGGAAACTCGGGCTTCCCGGGCAGGAAGAACTGGCGATTGGCGCTATTGCGAGCGGCGGGATTCGGGTTTTGAACGAATCGTTACTAGCGGAGCTGCAGCTCTCTCCGACGCTGATTGATCAGATCGCAAAGCAAGAGGAACGGGAACTCCAGCGGCGTGAAGACTTGTACCGCGAGGGCCGGCCGGCGCGCCCGATTCGCGGCCGGACTGTCATTCTGGTGGACGACGGGCTGGCAACCGGTGCGAGCATGCGAGCGGCGGCGCGGGCGGTTCGGCTGCACCATCCGCAGCGGGTCATTGCGGCGGTGCCGGTAGGGGCCGCCGAAACATGCGATGAGCTGCAGATGGATGTCGATTTGATGATTTGCGCCTATACGCCGCGGCCGTTTCTGGCAGTCGGGATCTGGTACCAGGACTTTTCGCAAACCAGCGATGAAGAGGTCCAGCGGCTGCTGGAACAAGCGGCCGGAGATGGCACCCGAGTTTGAGCGAGTCGCATTGGCGTATGCGGGAAAATTCCTCCGTTCTGGAAACGCCCGTTGAGATTCCGCCGGCCGGAGTTGCCGCGGATCTTCGCATACCTGAAAACGCCAGAGGCTTGATCATTTTTGCCCATGGTTCCGGCAGCAGCCGTTTCAGCTCGCGAAATCGATACGTGGCTCGGGTTTTAGAGGAGGCCAAATTCGCGACGCTACTGCTGGATTTGCTCACCGAAGCCGAGGAAAAAGTTGATGCTCGAACCATGCATCTGCGATTCGATATCAATCTTCTGGCGGCACGATTGAAGCAAGCGACAGATTGGGCGGCGGAAGAGAATGCGACGGGCGGCCTGGCTCCGGCCTATTTTGGCGCCAGCACCGGGGCGGCAGCGGCGCTGATTGCCGCGGCCCAACTTCCGGGCAGGATACGGGCGGTCGTTTCGCGCGGCGGCCGTCCCGACTTGGCGGGACCAATGCTGGCAGACGTGAAAGCGCCGGCGCTATTGATCGTGGGTGGCAACGATGTTCCGGTCATTGAGCTAAATCAGAGAGCGTTCACGCAACTTCACTGCGAAAAGAGGCTGGAGATTGTTCCCGGCGCTACGCATCTTTTTGAGGAACCGGGCGCGCTGGAACAGGTGGCGCGGCTCGCGACAGATTGGTTTGACGCGCACGTCGGTCTGCCCGTACAGTTTTAGGCCCCTTCAGGCCGTTGTTTTTCCCCGCCTGCGCCGGCGCGCGGCCGCTTGTTTCGCCTGTTTTGAAAGAGCCGATTTTGAGGCCGCAGAGCGTGGTTCGTGCTTCAGGGCTTCGAGCCTTGCCCGCGACCGTTTCGCGGATGGTTTGCCCTGCTTTCCGCTCCGGCCTTTTTCCAGGTCGCGCTCGGCCTTTTTGCGAGTCTCCTCGGAAGTCGTGCCTTTGCGAGGCGGCGGAAGATCTACGCCCGCCCGGCGCGCTTTGGAAAGTCCAATGGCAATGGCCTGCTTGGTAGAACGCGCGCCATGTTTGCCTTCGCGAATGTGCTCCATCTCTTCACGGACGAACTCGCCCGCCTGGGTCGTAGGAGCCTTGCCTTCAGCCTTGTCTTTTTTGGCGCGTTCGAGTGTCTTTTTCTCCGGCATCTCTGCCTCCGCAAATGAGAGTGATTCCTGCTGGAATTCGTTGCACGGCCCTCAACGCAGTCCCATGGCGCCTTTTACGGAATCGATGAGCTTTTCCGGATCGTACCCGACGCCATCTTTGAATACGGTTTCGACTCTCGATATGTCGTGGATGTTAGCGGCGGGATTGCCGCTCAGTAACACGAGATCGGCAGCTTTCCCGGGTGCAATGGTTCCAAGCAGCCCGTCTTCACCCAGGAATTTTGCGGCGTTCTCCGTGGCAATGTGGATCGCCTCTACCGGCGTGAAGCCGGCCTCAACCAGTAACTCGAGTTCGCGCTGATCCCCGAAACCTGCAAGCACGCCGCCGTACCCGGTTGGATCGCAGCCGGCCATCAGCAATCCGCCGGCTTTCACAAAATCGCGTTCGAACTGCATCTCTTTGCGGAAGAGTGCCGAAAAATCAGAAGTTGCGGCACGCTCAGCCACGCGAGCGCGGCCTTCCAGATAAGACGCCCAAGCTTTGCCGGTGAGTGCCATGCGCGTTCTGGCCAGCGTCGAAAGCGGCGGGCGATTCGGTACCGACGTCTCAAAGATGGCCAGAGTCGAGGTTACGGCCACGTGATGGGACACCAGGTCGTGAATCATTTTCTGCACCTTGGCGCTCTCTACATCCAGGCTTTTTGCCATTTCGGCTTGATTTGCCGCCTGGGCAGGGCAGAGGCCGGGCTTTTTGCCGGAAAAAAATTCCGTGTCCACAATCAGGCCATGTTCCAGGTTGTCGATGCCCATTTCTGCGGCTTCCGTGAAACCGACCGAACAAAGGTGGCCGGTGATTTTAAGGTTATGCGCATGAGCGCGGTCGATAGCTGCCTTTAACTCCTCAGGCGTGATCACCATGTATGCCTTGAAGGAAGTGGCGCCCTCAGCGGCCCAATAATCCACCAGACGGGCGGCATCGTCGGGGCCAGTGAGAATGTGCATCTGCGCCAGTGTTGGAGACAAGCTGCCGATATAGGGTCCGGTGATGTGCAACTTCGGCCCGGGAATTTGGCCGGAATCGATCAATTTTTTGAGCGACAGATCCGCGTACGGTTCCATACTGCCGCCGGTACGCGCCGACGTCACGCCGGCGGCAAGATATAGCCGCGGTGCGCTGTCGGCCATTTCGCCATATAGAGCGAGGCGATCGGGTCCTCCGCCAGGCAGCGGATAAAACAGGTGTTCGTGCATTCCCACCAGACCGGGAATGACGGTTTTGCCGGTCGCATCCAGCACTTTGGCGCCCGCGGGGAAAGCGCTAGCAGCGGCGGCGGAACCGATGGAAACGATGCGGCCATCCGTGATAACAACGCGCGCGTCTTCGACAGGGGCGCTGCCCGTTCCGTCGATCACGCGGACGTGATTGAGGACGAGCGAGCGCGCGTCTTCTTTTATGAACGGCCGCAAACGCTCCGGAATTTGAGCAGACGCCGGGAGAATTGTGGTGAAGGTCGCGATCGACCAGATCAGTGGATCCCGCCAGCGCATCGCTATAAGGGTAAAAGGTTCAGCGCGGCCTCGATTTCCGCGCGCGTGTGCGCGTCGCCCTTGCGCGTGGTCACTTCGATGCCTTTTTCGTATACGGCGCGCGCTTCGTCGATACGGCCGAGTTTTTCCAGCGCCTGGCCGGCATGAAAATAGGCTGCGGAGTAGCTTTCATCCTGCTGGATCAGTTGTTGAAACTCCGCAATGGCGTTTTCGAGCGCCCCGGTATTGGCGTATTCCATTGCCAAACCATAGCGGGCGAACGAATTGCGCGGGTCTTGCGCAAGCATTTGCTGGAGCGCATCCAGCCGGTTGGTAGCCATGCGTCAGATTGGCTATTGGTCAGGCAGATTCAGATTCTGCAAACTGGCGTACGTGCCGGGCTGCCTGTTCAACGGCTCCGGCTGCTTTGGCGGCACGCTCGCGGGCTGTTTTAGAAGCCTCGGAAAACTTCCGTTGCGCGACGCCGGAGATGTTGCCCGCCAAAGATGCCGCGGTTTCGACGCCCGTATTGATGGTTTCGCGCCCGCGCCGCACGGCTTCATCCATGGCGTCCATCGCCCAATTCGTACATGCCGGAACCAGCATGGCCGCACCTACAACGGCCAGCCCTATGCCGGCGCCGATCAGCACCGCGCCCCAAACACCGCTACCTGGATTCTTCATGGTCTTATCGAGCCTCCTTCTACTTTGGAGCGAAGCTACAGGTGGGTCGTTTCAGTGTAAGTGCCAAAAACTTTACGAAGACTGTCGCAAATCTCACCTAACGTGGCGTAAGCGCGCACAGCATCCAGGATGAACGGCATTGTGTTCCTGGCGCCTTCCGCCGCGCGGCTGAGATTGTCGAGCGCATTCTGAACGGCCGCCTGATTGCGGCGCTTACGCAAGCCGGCCAGCTTGGCTTCCTGCTTGCGCTGCGCGCTTTGATCGATTTGCAGCAGCTCAATCGGTTTATCTTCGGATTGAAAACGGTTCGCCCCAACGATAACGCGCTCGCCCTCCTCCACCTCGCGCTGATAACGATAACTGGCGCTTGCGATTTCGCTCTGCGGGAAACCGTTTTCGATGGCCGGGATCATGCCGCCGAAACCGTCGATCCTGTCGATGTACTCGTTGGCCGCGGCTTCCGTATCGAGCGTCAAACGTTCTACAAAGTAAGAGCCGCCCAGCGGATCAACGGTATTGGGCACGCCGGTTTCGTAGGCCAGGATTTGCTGGGTGCGTAACGCAAGTGTCACGGCCTCCTCGCTTGGCAGCGCGTAGGCTTCGTCGAGCGAATTCGTATGCAGCGACTGCGCCCCGCCGAGGACCGCAGCCATAGCCTGCCAGGCGGTACGCATCAGGTTGTTGTACGGCTGCTGCCAGGTAAGGGAGCAACCCGCCGTTTGCGCATGAAACCGGAGTTTCATGCTGCGCTCGTCCTTGGCGCCGTAACGGTCGCGCATGACGTGGGCCCAGATTTTACGCGCTGCCCGGTACTTGGCGATCTCTTCGAAGAAATCACTATGCGCGTTAAAGAAGAAGCTAAGTCTGGGCGCGAATTTGTCAATCGGCAGGCCGCGGTCGAGCGCCCAATCCACGTACTCCATGCCGTCTCGAAGCGTGAACGCCAGCTCCTGAACGGCGGTGGAACCGGCTTCCCGGATGTGATATCCGCTGATGGAGATGGGATTAAATTTGGGAGTTTCCAGCGCGCCGAATTCAATCGTGTCGGTCACCAGGCGCATGGAAGGCCGCGGCGGAAAAATGTACTCTTTTTGAGCGATGTACTCCTTAAGGATGTCATTCTGCAGCGTTCCCGAGAGGCGCTGCCATTTGACTCCCTGCTCTTCGGCTACCGCCAGGTACATTGCCCAAAGCACGGCGGCCGGCGAGTTGATGGTCATGGAGACGGACACATCTCCCAGCGGAATGTTGCGAAAGAGGATCTCCATATCTTCGAGTGAAGAAATGGAGACGCCGCACTTTCCTACTTCGCCTTCGCTCATAGGATGATCGGCGTCATAGCCCATCAACGTGGGCAGATCAAATGCAACAGAAAGACCGGTCTGCCCCTGGCTGAGCAGGTAGTGGTAACGCCGGTTGGTTTCTTCCGGGGTGGCGAAACCGGAGAACTGGCGCATGGTCCAGAGCTTGCCGCGGTACATGTCGCGATGAATGCCGCGGGTGTAGGGAAATTGGCCCGGCTCTGCCAGATCGCGCTGGTAATCGAAATTTTTCAAATCTCCGGGCCCGTAAACAGGCTCAATTGGGACTCCGCTGATGGTCGTACGTGGACGTTCAAGGGTCGTCTTCATTGGATAGCTGCCGTCGCTTTGATCGTAGCGCGGAGGCGGAATCCGTTGAGACCAGTGGTTGTGATACTGCTATGTTATGGCGTGCCCGTTCTTCGAGCCGCAGCGAATCGCGAGCGCGGTTGCTACGGGCCGGCTTCCGTTGGTTGATGAATACGACGGGTTGTGCCATGCGGGGACAAGTCCTGTCGCGGTGTCCGAATCTGCCCGGTTCCGCTGCTGTAACCACGGCAATTCAAAAGGCTGCTGCGTTTTCTTCCCAGCGCGGGAAAATCGGTCCTGTTTGCGCTATGAGGTGATACAGCGTGACGCGCAGTCGCTGTGCGTTCTCTGCATCGAAGAGCAATCGTACGCGCCGCTACGGTGGTATGCAGTTCAATATAGTTGCATTGACGGGCAAGTTAGCCCGGAGCCGGACGATTTGTGCGTGCGCGCGCAAGTGATCGCGTTCTGCCGCAGTTATCTGGCGCACTTTGGCGGCGGCTCGGCAGATAACAATGGATAACTTAAAGGCAAACTCAATGCTTGTGGATACCGGCGATGCCGGACGGCCGCGCACGGTGCGGGAAACGCAGTCTGATTATGCCGAAGTCTGCCTGCCAAATGATGCCAATTTGTTGGGCAACATGCTGGGCGGTCATGTGATGCATCTGGTAGATCTTTGTGGCGCCATTGCGGCCATGCGCCATGCGCGCTGCACGGTCGTGACCGCCGCCATTGACCAGATGACTTTTCTGCATCCGATACACATCGGCGAGCTGGTCCGGCTTAAATCGCAAGTGAATCGCGTTTTCCGGACCTCGATGGAAGTGGGCGTGAAGGTCTGGGTGGAAAATTTGCAGAGCGGGGAACTGAAACACACGTCTTCGGCGTATCTCACCTTTGTCGCGCTCGACCGGGCAGGGAACCGGGTGATTTTGCCGCCCATTGTGCCGGAAAGCGAAGACGAGAAGCGCCGTTATGAAGAAGCGGCGGAACGCCGGGCATACCGGCTGGCCTTCAAAGATAGAACCAGGGAGGAGCAGACGATCAGCAGGCCGTAAAGATTTTTCGCCTGACGTCTGCCCGTGAAAACAATTGGCTCAGTTCATGTTTGCAACGGGGATAGAAAACAGCTATCCCACCATCCAGCTCCCTGACGGTTCAACCAAGCGCGTCGACGAGATGGAAAAATGCGGATTCTACCGGCATTGGGAAGAGGATTTTCATTTGGTCCGTGAGCTCGGCATTGAGTTTCTGCGCTTTGGTCCTCCTTATTACAAGACCCATCTCGGCCCGGGCCGGTACGATTGGGAATTCTCAGACCTGACTTTTCACAAGTTGAAGAAAATGGGAATTGCCCCGATCGTGGATCTTTGCCATTTCGGAGTGCCTGACTGGATCGGCAGTTTTCAGAACCGCGATTTTCCGCGCCTCTTTGCCGAGTATGCAGGAGCGCTGGCGGCCCGCTATCCCTGGCTGAAGTTTTTCACGCCCATTAACGAGATCATGATTGCAGCCCGTTTTTCCGCCAGCTTCGGCTGGTGGAACGAACGTCTGAAGGACGATCGCTCGTTTGTCAACGCATTGCACAATCTGGCCAAAGCCAATGTGCTGGCGATGCACTCCATACTGCAGGTACATCCGAAAGCGATCTTCATCCTGAGTGAAGCCTCGGAATTTAATCACCCGATAAATCCGTCTTGCACGCCGGCCGCCTATGCCTACAACCAGAGGCGGTTTCTGTCGCTCGATCTAACCTTCGGACACCCGGTCAGTTTCGATATGTATGAATTTCTGATGGACAACGGAATGAAGCGGGAAGAATATCACTGGTTCTGCAACAACCACCGGAAACAGCACTGCATCATGGGGACGGATTATTACGAAATGAACGAGCAGCTAGTACTTAGCGACCGCTCCACTACGCCCTCCGGCGAGATCTTCGGCTATTACGTGATCACGCATCAATACTTCGACCGCTATCACCTGCCCGTGATGCACACCGAGACGAATCTGCCCGATGCCGAAAGAGCGCCGAGTTGGATACGAAAGGAGTGGGCCAACGCCCACCGTCTGCGCGAAGACGGGGTGCCGCTGGTTGGCTTCACCTACTACAGCTTGACGGACCAGGTGGATTGGGACAGCGCGTTGGTGGGCGACAACGGCAATGTGAATCCACTTGGACTGTACGATCTGAACCGCAAGATCAGGCCGGCCGGGGAAACGTATCGCGAGATCATTCGCGAGTGGCGCGACATTTTACCGACGCAAAGCCACAGTTTATATCTCAACTGCTAAGGTTGGCTACTCCGGTTCGGCCTTGTACATGTACTTAATGCAGTGCTTGTAGAGCAGGAGATTCGGCGCGCCGGTGCGATTCAGCTTGATGCAATCGCGGTCATACCATTCGATGACGCCTTCCAACTGCTCGCCATCGGTAAGCACCACCACCATGTGAGTCTTCCCTTGCATCTGCTTTGAATAGTAGAACTGCTCGGCGTTCGTTTGGTCTGGCGGAGTACCTTTTTTTACGCTAGGCGGACGGCGTACTTGTTGTTCTTTGTTTTCATTTACGACGTTGCGCGCAGGTTTTCGGATAAGAGATTCCAGACGCCTCTCCTCTATCATTTCTCCTCTTGAGTTCTCGGATGATTGTGATGGCCCGGTGGGCGGGCGTGTAATTGCTATTTAGGTGCTTCTCTCTTGTCAGGTGTTACGCAAATTAATAATCATAGCGTCCATGGCTGCAGTTTTTTGAATATTCCGCCGCGCCATAAGGACGAGTTCATCGAGAAGACGCGCCGCGCGATCGAGCCACTCGAAGCTGACCACTTCCGCGATTTTGGCAATACGCGACTGAACATCGCGATTGTTGAGTACGTCCTTGGCATTCAGCGCGCGCAAAATGTCGTGCAGCAGCCCATATCCGAGTTTGAGATAAGCATCGAGCTTCTCTGAGCGGCTATTTGCAAACCACTCCGATTCTTTCACCCAGTCGGAAAAAGGCCGCAGGCCGGCAGAACACTCAAAGGCGGCCAGAAGCAGAGCACGCCGGTTTCGAAACTCATCCAGATCGAGCCTGGCCGCTATGCCGGGGCTGCCTTCCGCGAGAGCAATGCGCAACTCGGCTTCTGGAAGCCCTTTTGCACGCGCGAACTCTTTCATCTCCTCGTCTTCCAGTCGGGACATTTGCAGAACCAGCGAACGCGATCGAATGGTGGGCAGCAGGTCGTACAGATTCTCGGCGGTAGTGATGATGACGAGATGCTCGGGGGGCTCCTCGAGAATTTTCAGTAGCGAATTGGCGGACTGCTCATTGGCGCGGTCGAGATGATCGATCAGAAATACGCGATATTCGCCCCGTAAAGGCTTGAGTTGGGCGCGTTCACGCAGCAGCCGCATCTGTTGAATGCTGATCTGGCGCAGCGGGCCCTCGGGGGCAAATGTGACGAAATCCGGGTGAGTAGAAAAGAACAGAGGATCTTCCGCGCGTTTTTCGGATGTCCACTTCTCACGCTGCTCGATCAATTCAAGATTCGCTGGAAGGCTGAGGTCGTCGTGTTCGATTTTGGCGGCGTCCCCAAGCAGCGCCGCTCCGAAGCGCCGCGCGAGCGTTGCCTTTCCGACGCCTTCCGGCCCGGTTAGCAGGATGGTCTGCGCTAGGCGCTTTTGCTCGATCATCTGGGCCAGCGTCTGCGCCGCGCCGGCGTTCCCGTAGAAATTAGCGAACGGCATGAGCACAACGTTCAATCAGGGGTGCGACTTCTGTCCACACGCGTTCGGCAACTTCTTCGGGCGTTCCGGTTCCATCCACCATCCTGAACCGCTGCGGCTCGGAGGCGGCAATTTGCCGGTAGCCCTCGGCTACCAGCAGATGAAAGTCGAGTGATTGCTGGTCCAGGCGCACTTCCCCGGGCCGCTCCAGGTTTCGCCGGTGAGCACGCGAGAGACCCTGTTGCACGTTGAAATCCACGCAGATCGTCAGGTCAGGCAGCAAACTGCCCAGCGCCAGGCGATGCACTTGCATGATCGTTTCAAAACCCAATCCCCGAGCGGCGCCCTGATAGGCCAGCGACGAGTCGGTGAAACGGTCGCTGAGGACGATTTCGCCGCGTTGGAGCGCCGGAAGGATGATCTGGGCTGCTGCCTGGGCGCGCGAGGCGAACATCAATAGCAGCTCAGTCATTGATTCCATTTCGTCGTGCGCCGGGTCCAGCAGGATGCGCCGGATCTGGCTGCCGATGGCTGTGGCGCCGGGCTCCTGATTTTCCGTTACCGTGAACCCCAGCGTTCGCAGGCGAGCCGCCAGAAGCCGCATCTGAGTTGTTTTTCCGCTGCCTTCGGCCCCTTCGAATGAAATGAATGCGCCGCGCTCAGTCATAGACGTAATGCAGCAGCGTTTTCAAATCTTCCCACGCTTCGCGGCGCGCCTGCTGATTGTACTGCCGCAGCAAATACGAGGGATGATATGTAATCATCACCGGGATGCCGCGCCATTTGTGCCATCTACCCCGCGACTTGGTGATGCCTTCCTTGGTATTGAGCAAGGCTTTCATCGCCGTGGCCCCCAGCGCGCAGATGGCCTTCGGTTTAATGGCCATGAGCTGCCGGAAGAGAAATTCTCCGCAAATCTCCATTTCGTCCGGTAGCGGCGTTCGATTCTCCGGCGGGCGGCACTTCACGACGTTGCAGATGTAGACATCTTCGCGCCGGATGGGAATGCCTTCTTTGGCGGCTGTATTGTTAATCATCTGCGTCAACAGTTGGCCGGCGCGCCCGACAAACGGCAGCCCCTGCTCATCTTCATCCGCCCCCGGCCCTTCGCCCACAAACACGAGCGAGGAGCGCTCATTGCCGGAACCGAAGACGATGGTCTTTCGGCCCTCATGGAGCCGGCAGCGCTTGCAATCGCCGATGTCGGAGAGAATGGCCGGTAGGGTATCGCCCGGTGGCGCTAAATCGGGCAGGACAACCGGAATTGAGACGGCGGCAGAAGGCGCGGGCTCAGAGGGAGCCGAACGGCGATAAACCGAGTCGATCCCCAAATCGCGATAGTACTCGAGATACTGCCGCAGAGCGTTTGTCGTCATTCCGTTACGCTTCGACCGCTTGCAGCGCCAGGCGCAGCCTGGCGACCTGATCCAGAATGCGAGCGGCAATCTCTTTTTTGCCGGCAGGGCCTGCATGTACGATCTGGCCGGCGCGGGTCAGAATCTCGACTTCGTTCTGGTCGGACTCGAATCCCAAGCCATCCCGGTTCACCAGATTGGCAACCACCATGTCGCATTTTTTCGAGACCATCTTCCTGCGAGCTTCTGCAATCATGTTTTCCGTCTCAGCCGCAAAGCCGATTAACAGGCGGTCTCCTTTGCGTTCGCCTACGGCGGCGAGAATGTCCGGAGTGGGTTCGAGATCAAGCGAAAAACGCGTAGCGGTTTTCTTAATTTTTTGCTTCGGAACGTCGGCAACATAGTAATCCGCAACGGCCGCGCTCTTGATGATAATTGTGGCCGGTTCCAAGGCCGCCAAAACCGCGTCGTACATTTCTCTGGCGGTTCGGATGCGAACCAGATCCACGCCGCGCGGCACAGGCAGATCTACGGGTCCGGAAATGAGCGTCACTCGCGCGCCTCGCCGCACCGCCTCCGATGCGAGCGCGTAACCCATCTTTCCGCTCGAGCGATTACTGATGTAGCGAACCGGATCGATCGGCTCCTGTGTAGGGCCGGCCGTAATCAAAATCGATTCACCTTCAAGATCGCGCCGGGCGGCTGTCATGGAATCAATCGCTTCTGCAATCTGTTCAGGATCCGGCAAGCGTCCGGCGCCCATCGTGCCGCAGGCGAGCCACCCTGCATCGGGCTCGACAATGGAGACCCCGCGCTCTCGCAAGAGATTGAGATTGGCGATAGTAGCTGGATGCTCCCACATTGCGGTGTTCATCGCGGGCGCGACGAGAACGGGCCCGGTGAAGGCCAGATACAGTGTGGAGAGAAAATCGTCCGCCAGCCCATGAGCGAATTTCGCGAGGAGATCAGCCGTAGCGGGCGCAACGGCCAACAGATCATTCTCCTGCGCGATAGCGATGTGCTCGACGGCGCTTCCCAGCGTATCCTGAGGACTTTCTTGTGAGAAAAGTCCCGTGATGACCTTCTGAGCGGTCAGCGCGGCGAAGGTGAGCGGCTGCACGAACTGCTGCGCCGCGTTTGTCATCACTACCTGAACGCGGTGACCGCGTTGCTGGAGGGCGCGCACGAGCTCTGCCGATTTGTAAGCGGCAATGCCCCCTCCTACGCCCAAAACGACGCGCATCGCCGTCCTCCCTTTATTCTCCGCGCACAACGGTAACCAAACAGCCTGCGCGCTTACTCGGAAGCTTCAGCCGCCGCCTGCTCGGCCACTGGATCTGAATACGGAACCAGGCCGCGCCGGACCTCTTCCATCGCCAGTACGGTCGGTTTCTTATTGGTGGCCGGTAACACGCTGCGCTGGCCATTTTGTAGCTGGCGGGCGCGTTTTGCCGCCACGATGATAAATCGGTATGTGCTTGCATCCTGATCGTCTGGAATGCAATACATTGTGTTTCTGTTGTGTTCAGCCATTTTTCCTTTCAATGACGTGCCTTTAACGACGTGCTCTCAACCGTGCCAAAATCCCGTTCAAAATAACCGCGGATTCGGTTCCTCAAAACTTCTGAGAATGGGGCGAATCTGTTCTTCCATACGGATGCGCCGCACGCGTTCAGCCCGCACAATCGCGGCGAGCGTAGCCACGGATTCTTCCACCTGGTGATTCACCAGCACATAATCGTATTGTTTGTAATTTCGGATCTCTTCAGCCGCATCTCTCAGCCGGCGCTGAATAACTTCCTGCGAATCCTCCGACCGGGCCCTCAAGCGCTGCTCCAGAATGTCACGGGAGGGAGCGAGCACAAATATGGTGACGGCCTCGGGGATCTTTTCTTTTAATTGTCTCGCACCTTTGACATCAATGTCGAGTATCAGGTCTTTGCCCTCGGTTATGGCCATCTCCAGATTCTTGCGATTGGTGCCGTAGTAGTTGCCGAAAACCTCTGCGTATTCCAGAAACTCATTGCGCTCAATCCGTTCCAGGAACTCTTCACGCGAGATGTAAATGTAGTTTTCGCCTGGTTTCTCATTGCCGCGAGGTTTGCGCGTGGTGTAGGAAACAGAAAAGCGCAGGCCGGGGTCGCTCGCCAGTAGCCGCGATACCAGCGTTGACTTACCTGAGCCGGAGGGCGCCGAAATAATGAAGACCGTGGGCATACGGTATCCCTCCCGGCCTGTCACATGATTGAGCAATTGGCTACTCAAGATTAAGAGCCTGCTCCCGCATTCTTTCGATGTTAGCTTTGATGGCCAGCGCCAGGCTGGTAATCGTCAGGCCGGTCTCACCGATCCCTGACGTTTTCGAAAGCATTGTGTTGGTTTCGCGGTTCATTTCCTGCAACAGAAAATCGAGCCTTTTGCCGGCCTCGCTGCCTTCCTGCAGGATGCGCCGCAGTTCACCGGCATGCACGGCCAGCCGCGTCAATTCTTCCTGGATATCCGACTTGTCGGCCAGCAAAGCGGCTTCTTCCATCAGCCTGGCTTCCGGGATGCCGCTTTCGTTCAACAAATTTCGCAGCCTTTCCCGCAATCTATTGTGGAAGTGGGCAATCGCCTCCGAACGTATCGCAGTAATATCAGCCGCTTGCTGTTCGAGGGCCGCGGTTTCTGCTTCGAGTGCTTGCAGTAGCTCACGTCCTTCGCGTTCGCGGTAGGCATTCAGATCACGAATGCAGGCGGCGAGTGCGGATTGGAGTTCTGCGCCGAAATCGTCGCCCAGCGCCCTCTCCTGCGAGGCGTCGAGAACGCCCGGAAGCGTGAAAAACATGTTCAGATCCGGCTTGGCCTCTAATCCGAGCTCTTGCGCCAACTGCTGGAACAAATTCACGTATTGCCGCAGCTTTTGCGAGTTGCCCACGGCGGCTGTGGCTGGATCACGCTGCAAAGCGACCCGGATCTCAATGTGTCCACGTCCCATCTCCTGCTTCAGGAGATCGCGCATCGCGTTCTCAAACGGCGCCAGCTCGGAAGCGTGATAGAAGTGCAGATCCAGGCCACGATGATTTACGCTGCGCAAGGCAATGGTTAGTTCTCCCGCGCTGGTCTTGGTTCGAAGCAGCGCGTAACCGGTCATGCTGCGAACGGGCCGGGCGGCGCGATCGCTCTGCTGCGGCGCTGGTTTAGCCGATGATGGCATTCGGCTCAGCGTGCTGCAGTTCGTGCAGGCGGTGATAGACGCCGCGCCCGGCCAGCAGTTCGTCGTGGGTGCCTATCTCGACAATGCGCCCGGCATCGAGCACCACAATTTTGTTGGCCTGCCGGATCGTCGAAAGCCGGTGCGCAATCACCAGCACGGTTCTGCGTTTCATCAGTGCCGTGATCGCCTGCTGGACCAGCCGCTCAGATTCGGTATCGAGATGGGAAGTGGCTTCATCCAAAATGAGAATCGGCGCATCTTTGAGCAGCGCGCGCGCAATCGCCAGCCGCTGCCGCTGGCCGCCGCTCAATTTCAACCCGCGCTCGCCGATCATGGTGTTATAGCCTTTGGGCAGCTTGAGTATAAACTCATGAGCGCACGCCGTTTCGGCCGCTCGAAACACGTCTTCTTCCTTTGCGTCCGGCCGCCCATAGGCAATGTTGTCGAACACCGTCTCATTAAAGAGGAAGGTGTCTTGCGCAACAATACTGATCTTTTTGCGCAGACTGCTGAGTTGCAGCGTGCGAATATCGCGGCCATCGATTTGGATGGATCCTTCGGTTACGTCATAAAAACGCGGCACCAGGTTGGCTAGTGTCGTTTTCCCGGCGCCGCTCGGCCCTACGAGCGCTATAATCTCGCCCGCGTGCACTTCCAGATTGATGCCGTCGAGCACGGTTCTCTGGGGCACATTGGGGTAGTGAAAAGACACGTTGTCAAAACGAATGCTCTTTTCGAATTTTGTGAGCCGTACGGCGCTGGGATCGTCCGCTACATCCTGCTGGTGATCGAGATAAGTGAACACTTGGAGTGCTGCGCCAATTCCTTGCTGAAAGATGTTGTGGATGTTGGTCAGCCGCTTGATGGGCTCATACAGCATGACCAGAGCGAGGGCAAAGGCGGTAAAGTTTGCCGCTGTGATGGCGCCGCCCTTTACCTGTTCGCGCGCGAGCGTAAGCAGCAGAATCAACGTAAAGGCGCCCAGAACCTCAATAATCGGCGAAGCAATCGCCTGCTGCGCGACATAGCGCAAATTTCCGCTCTTCAGTCGCTGCGCGGCGACCCGGAAGCGGGCCGATTCGTAAGCCTCGGCGCCGAAACTTTTTACTACCTGGTGCCCGCTGATCGTCTCTTGTAAGATCTGGTTCAGCCCGGCGGCCATGTCTTGCGCGTGCCGTGTGGTCCGGCGAATCCGTTTCCCAAGCCGCAACGTCAAAACCGCTACCACGGGAAATATGATCAGGCTGACCAGTGACAATTGCCAGTCGAAGCTGACCATCGTCAAACCAAGGAAAATCGCCGTGAACATCTGGCGCAGCCAGTCGGCCAGCATGGTCGAGACAGCTACTTGAATTTTGTCAATATCGATCATCACGGCGGACATGATCAGGCCAGTGCTCTGGTTCTCAAAGAACTGCGCGTCTTGCCGCAAAACGCGGTCGTAGACCTCCTGCCGCAGGTCCATGATGGCGCTGATGCCGGCCCAATTGACCAGATAGTTTCCGGCGTAGTCGAAAATACCCTTTGCAAGAAAGCACACCAGCATGCCGAACCCCACCATCCACCAGATGTTGTGAATGAAAGGGGGCACCATATCGGCCAGATAAACGCGGGTACCTGTAAATGGAATCGTGAACAGCAGGGCCGGTGCGTTGTCGCCCGGATGCGGATTTAAAACGCGATTGAAAATAAGTGGAATCAGCTTGACCAGCAGGCCTTGCGATGCACCCACAATGGCCATGGAGATCACGGCTGCAATCAGCCCCGAACTATACGGACGCGCATAGCGCAGCAGCCGCGAGAGATCCTTCACGCGTGCGCCCCTTCCATTACGCGCAGCCGCTCTAATGCCGCGATCACCCGGGAAACGCTGACTTTGTCAAGCCCATCGAAACCGGCAATAATCTCTGATTCGGTTTGCCATGGCCCCCAGATCGCCGGATTGGAATTGCCAAATAGCACAATCGAGGGGACTCCAAAAGCCGCAGCGATATGAGCGGGGCCGCTATCGTTTCCGGCAAAAACCGCGGCTTTTGAGATCACTGCTTTTGCATCGCGCAAGCTGCCCTGCACTATGGTGTGGGTGGCGAACGGCGCGGCGTTATCGCCGGGTCCCGCGAGGAAAACCGGCTTGATGCTGGAGAGTTGAAGATACCGCGCGACTTCACAGAAGCGTTCGGCCGGCCAGGTTTTATCGGGCGCGGAAGCGAACGGATGAATGACGGCGTAGCGCCCCGAAATAGGAGACAGGTCTGCAAACAGGGATGCGCGGGGGATCGGCTGAATGGGGACGCCGAGCGCGAACATGGCCGAAGCGAGATGCTCAGCGGTATGTACGACGCCGTTTACGCCTAAAATTTTTTGCGCCCGCGGAATCTTGAGATTATAGGTGAGCGTGACACTGTGGTGTGCGAACCCGGCGCGCCATTTCGCCCCCGAGAGCGCCGTCATCCACTGGCTGCGCGTTCCGCCGTGCAGATTCAGGCACAGCACCGGCCGGAAGGCGCGGACTTGACGCCAGTTTGGACCGATAAGGTGCGCTACATCCGGATTTCCTTCGAATACTGCAGCGAAGCGTGGTTCCACCGCAACACCGATTTGCAGGTCCGGCCGCCTTTTCTTCAGCAACCCGATGGCGGGGGTCGTCAAAACGCAATCGCCCAGCGAGCGCAGGCGTATGATACAAACCCGGGAACCCTCCGGCAATTGCTCGAGAATCGTCACGACTTTCTTTACGGTTCTATGGTGGCCTGATCCACCAGCATCACCGGAATGTCATCGCGTATGGGATACACGCGATGGCACTGGACGCATTTCAAGCCGCTTCCATCTTCTTTTAAAACGACTTCGGCCTTGCACACAGGGCACCGCAGGATTTCCAGCAATTCTTTGCTGACAGGCATGGAAACTTCCAGTTTATCAGCGCTTACCGGCTACGCGTTTGCTGCAATCACTCCAATAGTTTAGGTGGCAGACCGCGTTCCATCTCCGGAGTGATGAGCCCCGCTTCGTCCAGATCCTTGAGGTGAGCCTCATCCTTCGCGCGGAAGCTGGTCAGCTTCATCCGGATCAAATCCGGCAACGGAATCAAGCGCACGCCATGCAGCTTTGTTTCTCCCGAAAGCGGGGGCGCCGGTTCGACGTACTCCGGGCGGACCTTTTCGCCGGCGAAGAGCAGGTGAACGGCCCGTCGCGCCGAAGGAGCGCCGCGCTGCACCCGCATGTCTACTCCAGCAACGTGCCGGTATTCCAGGCCGAACGGCTGGACAGCCGCGGCAATGCGCTGCAAGTCCTCGCGGCGTACGACGACGTCAATATCTTTCGTCAACCGTCCTGCATCCGGCTCAACTTCTTCTACATAGAGATAGACAGCCAGACCGCCGGCAACGCGGTACTCAATTCCCGCTGCGGAAAATGCCTTCTCGATCACAGCCGCCAGTTCAAAGAGGCGTTCCACTCGTTCCTCAAAAAAAGTGTTCGTCAGGAGCGCAAAGGGCGCGGGTGCGTTTTCCGAGGCGGTACGTTGATCCACTGTTTCGTCGCGGGGCGCTCTGGATGCCGAGCCTGCCTTGCACGAATTTCTCGAAACCGGCACAATTCATTCTCGCTCGACATTGCGTGCTCCGCCGTGAAAAAATCGCTGGAGTCATGATCATCACGGCGCAGCAGCACATCCTCCGGCAGCAGGAGCAGTATTTCCCGGAAGCCGGCGGCACTTTTTCCTGGATGCTTTCCGGCATCACGCTCGCGACCAAAATGATCCAGGCGAAGATCCGGCAAGCCGGGCTCCTGGATGTACTCGGCAGCGCGGGGGAAACGAATGTCCAAGGTGAGACGCAGCAGAAGCTGGATGTCTACGCTAACCAAGCCTTGCTGCATTGCCTTGGGCTGCGCGATTCTGTCGCGATCCTGGTTTCCGAAGAGAACGAAGAGCCGGTCCGGTTCGAGCGCGCGCCCGAAACCGGAAAGTACATCATCTTTTTTGACCCGCTCGATGGCTCTTCGAATATCGACGTAAACGTCAGCGTCGGGACTATCTTTTCGATTTTCCGGCGGCCCTCGAAGAGCGATCAAACCTCGATGTCCGAAGTGCTGCAGCCGGGCCTCAGGCAGGTGGCGGCGGGCTATGTTGTGTATGGATCGTCAACCATCCTGGTTTACACGGCCGGGCGCGGCGTCTTCGGTTTTACGCTTGATCCGGAGATCGGGGCTTATGTGTTGAGCCACGATAATCTCCGCATGCCGCAGCACGGCAATTTCTATTCCGTCAACGAGGCGCAAGCGCACACGTTTCCGCCGCAGTATCAGCAGTATCTCGCCAATTTGCGAAACGGCGAATTGGGCCGGACGTACAGCTCGCGCTATGTCGGCTCGCTGGTGGCCGATTTTCATCGCACGATTCTGAAAGGCGGCGTATTTCTGTATCCGCCCACAAACGGCTATCCTCAAGGCAAATTGCGGCTGCTCTATGAGGCGAATCCGCTGGCGTTTATTGCGGAGCAGGCGGGCGGCGCCGCGATTGACGGCCAACGCCGGATCTTAGAGATTCAACCCGGTGAAATCCATCAGCGCACGCCGTTTGTGATCGGAAGTAAAGCGGAGGTAGAGGCGTTTGAGCAGGTATCGCAGCGCACCTCCGTTTCCCGCTGACTCTATTCTGCGCGCAACGCCTCGGCGGGATCGACTGCACTGGCACGATGTGCCGGTAAATAACTCGCCAGAATGGCTGCCGCAATAATGACTATCGATACGGCGGCATAAGTAAGCGGATCGAGCGGGCTGGTTTCGAATAACACGGCCTGCATTGTGCGCGTGACTGCCGCGGCAATTGCGATCCCGGCAGCTACGCCGATGACTACCAGTACCAGCGCCTGCTGGACAAACATGCGGCGGACCGCATGGGGCGAAGCCCCGAGCGCCACGCGTATGCCGATCTCGCGCGTGCGCTGCGAGACAGCGTAAGAGACCACGCCGTAGATCCCAATCACGCCCAGCAATAACGCCATGCCGGCGGAGATTGCCAGCATGACTAATGTGAACGACGTCCGCGCCATCGATTTGTCATAGATTTGGGCCACGGTCTGCAATTCTGCAACTGGAATCTGCGGGTTCACCGACCAGACCGCGCGCCGCACTTCACTTGCAAACGTGGCAGAACCCGCCTGATCGCTGCGAATGACAAATGCCACGTCGCGGGGAACCGTTTCCGGTTGGCTCCAGAAGCCTGTCAGGAGAATTGGCCAATATGCGATGAGAGGAGCCGGCTTGTTGGCGCCATCATCGAGCTCATTGCCGGCCACGCCAATAATCTCGCGCCAGGTGCTGTTTAGGCTGTCCCGTATTTTCTTGCCCAGAGCTGCCGCCGGGCTTGGCCAGTACTTGCGCGCCAGGTTCTCCGAAATCAGTGCGACGGGATGGTGCTGATAAACGTCCTCCCAGGTGATGTCACGCCCCGCCAGCAGCGGATTGCCCATTGCACGGAAATACCCGGGACTAATCCATTTGTAGCGGCGAAGTTCAGGCGTTCTGTGTTCCGCTTCAGAATCATCCTGGACAAAAACAGGGTCATTATCGACATTCCCGTCCATGGTGACGGAACTTGTGATGCCAACCGATGTAACTCCCGGCAGTGCGGCAAGCTTCCGGTCAATTTCTTCCAACATTCGGGCGACACGTCCCGGCTCGCGCACTTGCGTCTCCGGAATATAAGTGCGGAACGTTTCAATCGATTCCGGATTCGAAAAGCCGGGCTGCACGTGACGCATCGCCTGCAACGTTCGAATCATGAGGCCGGAGCTAATCAGAAGCACAAGGGCTAAAGAGACTTGAACGACGATTAAAGCGCTGCGCACGCGATGCCGTTCGCGGCCATCGCTGATGGTTCGGCCTCCCTGGCGCAACCCCGCGCCGATGCGCGGCGAGGTGTACTTGAAAACCGAGGCGCTGCCGAAAAGCAGCCCGCCGAACATCGAGACGCCGAACGTAAACAGCAGCACCGGTATGTTAATCGTGATCTCCTGTAATCGCGGCAGATTCGCCGTCCCGATTGCAACCAGGAGTTGCAAAACGAGAGAAGCGACCAGTAGCCCTACAGCGCCGCCTGCCAGGCTCAGCAGAAAACTCTCGAGCAGAATTTCACGGCCGAGGCGGCCTCGCTCCGCACCCAGAGCCATGCGGATGGCCAGTTCCTGCTGCCGTGAATCCGTCTTCACGAGTAAAAGATTGGCCACGTTCGCGCACGCGGTAAACAAGACAACCCCGACCACGCCCATGATCAGCCACAAAATTTTTCCAACGTCGCCCACCACATCCTGTTTGAGCGCATGCACATCGGGTCCGAAGTGTGCCTCTTTGAACATGTCGAGCGTGATGCCAGGCGCCGGCTTAAACTGCTGAAAAACGATGGGAAGCATTCGAGCTACGTCGGCGTTCGCCTGCGCGATGGTAACTCCCGGGCGTAGCCGCGCGATGCCGAGATAGCTGAAATTGCCGAGATACACTTCGCTACGCTTGAACTGAAACGGCAGAACCAGAACGGCTTTTGGGTCATGGAACGTAAATCCTTGCGGCAGTACCCCGATAATGGTTCGCATTTTGCCATCGACTCTGATGCTGTGGCCAATGACAGCAGAACTTCCCGCGAATTTTTGTTTCCAATATCCGTAGAACAGCAGAACCGTCTCCGGATTCCCGAACGTATCGTCCTGACGCGTAAAAAGGCGGCCGATTGCCGGGCGGACGCGTAGAAGCGGCAGCGTTCCGTCCGTGACCTGAAGGGCATGGACCTGTTCCGGCTCGGCAATCCCCGTTACGGTGAACGTGTCAGAGCGATACAGGCCGATGTCTTCGAAACTGCGGTTGTACTCGCGGAACGTAAAGTAAGTGGCGGGCGAAAGATATACTTGTTTCCAACCCATCACAGGCGCATTCAGCCACACGCCGGCGAGCCGGGCCGGATCGGGGAATGCTAAAGGCTTGAGCAGCACCCCGTCTACGATGCTGAAGATAGCGGAATTCGCGCCGATTCCGATGGCGAGCGTCACAATTGCAATGAGTGTGTATCCCGGGCTTCGCCACAGCCTGCGAAGTATCTGTTTCATGTCGTCTATCCGTAGCATCGCAAGCGGTTCTCCCAAAAAGGGCACGCTAAGTTGTTGACGGGCAATGTTCACCGCGGCCATTGCACCGGGAACTGTCCGATTCTGGGAAGCAGGCGGCCGGACTAGGTCAGTTCCCGAAGCCGCTTATTGAGGAATTCGAGTTCGACCGGGTTGGCGGTGAGCGCCGCCGCGCGCTCGTATGCTTTTACTGCTTCGGCCCGGCGATCGAGCCGGCGCAGCACATCGGCTCGGGCTGCATGGAAAAGATAGTAGTGATCGAGCGATGCTCGAAGTGCATCTATTTGCCTCAAGCCCGCTTCCAAGCCGCTGCTCATGGCCACCGCCACTGCATGATTGAGCGCAATCACCGGGGACGGGTTCCACTCGAGCAACGTCTCATAGAGCCGCGCGATTTGATTCCAGTCGGTTTCTTCGGGCGCCTTCGCCCGCGCATGAAGCGCAGCGATGGCCGCTTGTACCTGATACGGACCAGCTTGCCGGAGAGCAAGCGCCTGGTCCAGCCGGGCGAGTCCCTCTTGTATGGCGTCTTGATCCCAGCGCGAGCGGTCCTGTTCTTCGAGCGTGACCAGCGAGCCCTCCCTCACGCGGGCCGCCCGGCGCGAATTCTGAAGCAGCATCAGCGCCAGCAGTCCCAAACTTTCTGCATCGTTCGGAAGCAGTTCGCATAAGACCCGGCCCAAGCGGATGGCCTCGGCGCACAAATCCTCACGGATGAGTCCGGCGCCTGAACTGGCGGTGTATCCTTCGTTGAAGATCAGATAAATCACCGCTTGGACGGAGGCTAGCCGCTCCCGCAAACGCTCCGGCGGCGGAACTTCGTAGGGGATGTGAGCTTCCTGAATCTTTCGTTTTGCGCGCACGAGCCGTTGCGCCAGTGTAGCCTCCGGAACCAGAAACGCTTTGGCGATCTCCTGCGTGCTTAGCCCGCCCAGTGTGCGCAGTGTCAGCGCGACTTGCGCTTCGCGATTGAGCGCCGGATGGCAACACGTGAAGATCAGTCGCAGGCGGTTATCGGGGAAATACATGACCTCTTCGCCGTCTTCCGAGCCGCCGGAAGCGCCGGACT
Organism: Terriglobia bacterium; assembly: GCA_021324185.1. Classification (GTDB taxonomy): domain Bacteria; phylum Acidobacteriota; class Terriglobia; order Bryobacterales; family Bryobacteraceae; genus Bog-105. The sequence continues at coordinate 42,399 of JAJPJN010000057.1, forward strand.
CGATTTCATAGCGCAGCGACTCCTGTTTTTCAACATGCGTGCGATGGCGGCGCGCCGCGTCGATCAGTTTGCGATGCGCCGTCGTCGTGATCCAGGCGGCTGGATTGGAAGGAACGCCGTGCTCCGGCCAGGCAGCAAGTGCAGCAGCAAATGCCTCCTGCACCGCCTCTTCGGCTCGATCGAACGATCCGGAAATTCGAATCAGGCCGGCGATAATCCGGCCTGATTCTTCCCGGAATACGTTTTCCGCCAGCGAACGGCAATCAATCATCGCGGGGAAGGCCCGGCATGGGACGAATCTCGATGCAGCCTTCCCCGCCTTTGCATGACGTCGGTATGCGCGTTGCCCATTCGATCGCCTCATCCAGATTTTCGCAATCCAGAATGTAGTACCCGGCTAGTTGTTCTTTCGTCTCCGCGAATGGCCCGTCAGTGATGAGCGGCTTGCCATCTTGCATGCGCACCGTGGTTGCCGTAGAAGTAGGTGCTAACGGTTCGGCCGCAAGCAGGATGCCTTTGCGGCGGGCCGCGTCTATGGAAGCGCGGTGGGCGGCTTTGAGCTGTTCGCGCTTTTCCGGTGGCAGGCCGCCCTCCCATTCTTTCGAGTAGATCAGCATCATGTAGCGCATCGGCTTTAGCTTGCGGGAAAATCCGCGCCCGCTCTTACCTCCCAAATCTGTTTTGTATGGCGTTCCGTGTGTCCCGCGGCCGCCAGAATCCAATGGTAGCCATCCATCAAAGTGTGTGCGCCCTCTGTGAGCGCATTCAAGGGCGGCGAGAATATGCGATGCCGCCGCAATCCCGGCCCGGCTTCCAGACGCTGGATCAGCCGGTCGGTATTCTCGCTGAGGCGTTTCAGCGACTCAGCGGGTGTCCACTGCCCCGTCGGTTGCACCAATTCGGGCGCGTTGAATTTGCGGCTACGATCCGCGAATTTTGCTTTGATGATGCCGTCAATAACCTCCGCCTGGTCACTGGAGCTTTCCGGCGCGCCGGCAAGCGCTTGGCTGAGCGGGCCCAGAATTCGATCCTGAACTATAACTATGTGTTCAACATTTTCAGCGATGGACCAGCCTCCCGAAGAGGGCCGGTGATTCCACTGAGCTTCCGACAGCCCCTCGGTCGCAGCGAACACGTCATCGCGTGTCTTCTCCAGATACCGGCGTGCGTCGGCGATTTCAGATGCGGTGAGTTCCTGAGATAAAACAGCATTGGTCGTCATATTGGCTCCTGATCGAATTCTTCTTAGGAAAACTTCTGAATGGGGCGGACTTCCACGCAACCGAAGCGCGCAGCCGGAATTTCCGCGGCTAGGGACGCCGCTTCTTCCGCGCTCTTCGCTTCCAACAGATAAAACCCGCCAAGTTGTTCTTTCGTTTCCGTAAACGGGCCATCGGTTGTGAGTGCCTGCCCGTTGCGGACGCGGACCGTCTTCGCCGTGTGCGTCGGCTGAAGCGCATTGCCGCCCTGAATGGCGCCCGCGTGCTTTTTGCCGAAGGCGAAGTACTCGTTCAACTCGTCTTCGGGATATCCACTTGTTGCAAACCGCTTTTCATCTTCATAGATCAATAACGCGTACTGCATGGTTTTTGTGCCTCCACTGGAACGACGCCTGACTTTTGCGAAATCGACATCGGCTGCCAAATTTTTTTTGGGAAAATGCATGCCGGTCTTATCATTGCCTGGACCGGACAGGTCTCTTGCTCGTTACCATGAAAGTGTGCGGGTAGTTCTGCTGTTACTGTTCGCGGCGGTTCTCGTTTTCGGCGACACTTTTAAGCTGTATTTGAAAGATGGAGGCTATCACCTGGTACGCGAATACCAGGTGCAAGGCGATCGAGTTCGCTTCTACAGCACCGAGCGCAGCCAGTGGGAAGAGATGCCGGTGGCGCTGGTCGATCTGGAGAAAACCCAGCGCGAGCACAAAGCCCGTGAAGAACAGATTCAGCAGGCTGCGCGCGAGCAGGACGAAGAAGATCAGGCTTTGCGCGAACTGCGGCGTGAAATCGCCTCCATTCCCACGGACCCGGGCGGCTATTACAACCAGAACGGGCAAGTGAAAGCCTTGAAACTTGCCGATTACCAGGTCATCACCGATAAGAAGCGGAAAGCATTGCAGATCCTGTCACCGGTTCCCTTGGTTCCGGGCAAGGCGTCGGTAGTGATCAAGGGGAGTCATTCGACGTACGTCGTAAATGAGGCCAGGCCGAATTTTTATATGCGCCTGGCAAAGGAAGAACGGTTCGGCATCATCCGCCTGAGTCCCAAAAAAGACGCGCGCCTGGTGGAGGACATTGCGATCATACCCGTCAGCAAGGAAGCTCTTGAAGAACGTAAACAGATGGCGACCTTCGAGCAGCAACTCGCGGATGGCTTGTACAAGATCTGGCCGGAGAAGCCACTCGAGCCCGGCGAGTACGCGCTGGTCGAGTTTGCTGATAGCGAGGATCAAAAGGATATCGAACTGCTGGTGTGGGATTTCGCCGTGGCTCCGGCGGCCAGGTAGCGCTACTCGTAACGTAGAGCTTCTGCCGGTGCGATGCGGGAAGCTGTGCGTGAAGGATGCAGCGTCGCGATGAAGCTGGTGAACAGCGCCAGCGCCGCCACCCAGACCCCATCGGTCCAGTGGCTCTGAAAAGGCACGTAGCTCAAGGCGTAGATCTGCTCATCCAGCTTCAGCCAGCGGTAATGGTTGAACAGCGCGTCTATGCTGTAGCCCGCGGCCAAACCGATTACACATCCGATGCCGCCGATGATCAGACCCTGCAGAACAAAAATTCGCTGAATCTGCGCGCGCCGCGCCCCCATCGACATCAAAATTGCGACATCGCGGTGTTTCTCCATCACCAGCATGACCAGCACAACTAGTATGTTCAGCGCCGCCACCAGTTCGATCAGACTGACGGTGATGACACTCACGGTCTTTTCGAGCTTCAATGCATTTAGTAATGAGCGGTTTTCATCCATCCAGGTGCGCGCCACCAGATTTGGGCCGATCACTGTTTCAGCCTCGCGAGCGACTTGCGGCGCATCGAAAATGTCATTGAGGCGCAGCTCAATGGTATTGACGACATCGTTCAGGTCCAGCACGCGTTGCGCAGCGGGAAGCGACGTGAAGGCCCATTGCGAATCCAGTCCATACAAACCCGATTGGAAAATGCCGGCCACGCGGAATTGATACATGCTCGGAACAATGCCTACCGGCGTGAGTTCGCCCTGGTAGCTGATAATCGTTACCGGGCTGTGCAACATGACGCCGGCTTGTTGTGCCAGATCGGAGCCGAGAACGACCTCGTAAACCACGCCGGGTTTATTGAACGCGTCAAGTGAGCCGCTTTTGAGGTGCCGCAACATGTCCGGTACGGGCGCGCCGTTGCCCAGGGGAACGCCCTTCAGCACGGCGCCTGCCCCGGCAAGCGGTCCCTTCAAGGCGACCTGACCGTAGAGACCCGGCGTGGCGCTGACCACGTGCGGGATGCGTTTCAACTTCGGAATGAGCTGTTCCCAATTCTGAATGCCATAGGATGGTTCGCGCTCGAGTATGGTGACGTGCGCAGTAGCGCTAAGAAGGCTCGCTTGCAGCGTGCTCTGAAAACCGTTATTGATGGCCAGCGCGATAATCAGGGCGCACACACCGGCGGCAACGCCCAGGATGGAAATGACAGTGATGACCGATATGACTGCTTGCTTGCGCTTCGCACGCAAATAACGTATGGCGACAAGCCATTCAAAGAGCGACATCAGCCTCGTGCGGAGCGCGTCATGGCTCGAGAGCGCGCAAGCGTTCGGCGATTCCGATTTCGCCCTCCGGCCGCAGCAACGGGAAAAGGATGACGTCGCGAATGGAGCGAGCACCGGTCAGGATCATCGTCAGCCGGTCGATCCCGATGCCCTCGCCTCCAGCGGGCGGCATGGCATAGCAGAGAGCGCGTATGTAATCCTCGTCCATCACATGCGCTTCTTCATCCCCGCCCGCCTTACGCGCAAGCTGCGCCTCGAAACGGCGCCGCTGCTCTTGCGGGTCATTCAGCTCTGTGAAAGCGTTTGCGATCTCCATGCCCCCGGCGTAGATTTCGAAGCGCTCCACAAAAGCAGGCTCGTCGGATTTGTTCTTGGACAGAGGCGAGATCTCAACGGGGAAATCGTAAATGATGGTCGGTTCAAAGAGCTCATCTTCGACATGGCGCTCAAAGAGATCGACCAGAGCGGGGCCCGCACCCGGCTCGCTGGAATGCCTCTGCAGCCATTCCGGATCTTTTACGTTATCGAGCGTCGGCTTCCCATCGCCGTGCCAGAACTCGACCAGTGCTTCGCGCATCGAAAACTCGCGGAAATTGGCAAAATCGATCGTCCTGCCTTCGCGCTCCACTTTGGTTGATCCGGTTGCGTCCATCGCCACTTCGGCCAGCAGTTCCTTAGAGAGCTGCATCATTCCGCGGTAGTCGGTATAGGCCTGGTAAAACTCGAGCATCGTGAACTCGGGATTGTGCTGCGTCGAGATGCCTTCGTTGCGAAAGTTCCGGTTGATTTCGTAGACGCGCTCGATGCCGCCGACGACCAGACGCTTCAGGTAAAGCTCGGGCGCGATGCGCAGATACAGATCAATATCCAGTGCATTGTGATGGGTGACAAATGGCCGGGCAACCGCGCCGCCATATAGCGATTGCATCATCGGCGTTTCCACTTCGAGGAACCCGCGCTCATCCAGATGCCGCCGCAAGGAGCTGATGATTTTTGAACGCGTGATGAAAATTTTCCGCACCTCGCGATTCGCGATCAGATCCAGATACCGCTGCCGGTAGCGCGTTTCCACATCTTCGAGCCCGTGCCACTTCTCTGGCAGGGCAAGCATGATCTTCGAGAGAAACGTCAGGTCTTCGACATGCACCGTCAGCTCGCCGGTTTTCGTGCGGAACAGATAACCCGATACGCCAATGATGTCGCCGATATCGAGCAGTTCGTAAAGTCTGTAAGCGTTTTCGCCTACGGCGTCTTTCTTGACGTAAATCTGGAGCGTTTCGCCGTTTTGCAGAAGATGAAGAAAGCCGGCTTTGCCCATGCGCCGGATGGTCAGGATACGTCCCGCGAACTGCACATGGATATGCGCGGCCAGTTCCTCAGCCGTCTTTGAGCCGTGCCTCGCCAGAATGTCCGGAATGGTATCGGTTTGCTCGAAAGCGCGGCCATAGGGATCAAAGCCAAGTTCACGTATTTGCGCCAGCCGCTGGTGACGCTGGCGCAGCAGTTCATCTTCTAATGCCAGAGAAGAGCTCCTTGAACTTCAATTGTAAGAGGCGTGCGGGGTTCGGCGAAGGAGGTGCTCTGAAGCTACCGGCGCACAATCACCTCACGCAAATGATCGCGCGTGAGAAAAAACTTTACCGAGGCTGCCTTCTGGAAAAGTTTTTCCAGGCTGCGGTTATTGAAAAATTGACTGCGTTGAAAGCTCGTTCCCGGCCGTGGCGTTTGCAATAACGTTTTCTGATCCTGTATCCGGTAGTTGTACACCGGAATTTGTTTTGCCTTCTCGTCGGCGTTGAAGAAGACAAGCATCTGCCCGTTGGGCCGCAGCACCCGAAGCAATTGCTCCACCGTGTGCTCAAGCAACGGCGAGGTCAGCAGTTGCAGCGCATCCCACACGAGCGCGCCATCAAAAAACTCGTCCGGGAATGTAAGGGTTTGATCGAGGAATCGCTGCGCCAGACTCGGAGCTTGTTGCGCTTCGAGAAAGTCTGCCCCGAAGCACTCCTGCATAGTCCCGACGATGTCGTCAGACGAGATGCGGTGGCCCATTCCGGTGATGAAGCTGATATTTGCCTGGCTCGCTCCGGACATGTCCAGAATCGAAAGACCTTCTTTGCTCCGGAGCGTTGAGCAGAACTGCTCAAATCCGCTGCTTTGCCGGGTAACAGCGGAAGGCAGCCCCTTGCCTGGTGTTTTGGCCGGCGTCTCTTTTTGAACGCCGAATCTCATAGGAAATGAGGGCAACCTTGCTCCCCGAAAATCAAGTAGAGGCGCGAACCTCCAAAAAAGCCGCGCCTCTCCTATTTATTTCTATTTGACTACGGTGCTTGCGGGGGTTGGGGATGTTGGAGGCGCCGCTGCGGGTGAAGGTTGCGGGGCGGGCGCCTGGGCCGGCTTGCCTGACGCCACCTTCGAAATATCGATGCTGCCCTTGAAATAGGCCCCGTCCTCTATCACGATACGGCTCGTTTTGATATCGCCGACCAGCTTCGCTTCTTTTTTGATGTCGATCTTATCGGTGGCATCCACATTGCCCTGAATGGAGCCGTGAATGATGATTTCACGCGCCTTCAGGCCGGCTTGTACACGGGCATTTGGCCCGATCGTCAGCCGGTGTTCCTGGCACTCCACGGTGCCTTCCACTTCACCGTCGATAGTCAGATCTTCCCGAGCGAAGATCTGGCCTTTAACGGTCACATTCTTGCCTAAAGCGGCCGATCCGCCGCGCGTCGAAGGGGTCTCGGGTTCAAAAGTTCTAGATGGCGATGACATGGTCTGCGGTTCTCTCCTCTGTGTTTCCACCGTTGGTTGTGCAGGCGGAGCCGGCACGCCAGCGGGCCTTTGGGGCTGCTGCGGTAGTTCGTCTTCTCTTCGTTTGCTCCACATGAAACAGGGATCTCCTGGAAATGGCTCCTTCCAATCGTACTACTGCAGAACTATCGGCCGGACTAGACGGTACCGATATGGCAAACGCCTATGTCTGCCCGGCCCGCAACATTGTGATAATGGAGGCGGTGTCGAAGCATCGGGACCTCGAATTGCGATTGGAGCGCGCGGAGCAGCAGCTCCGGGTTTTCCAGCGGGTCAGCCGTTTGATGACCCGCGACATGGAGCTCGAGGACATCTTGCACGAAATTGTCGGCCTGGTCCGCGATTTTCTCGCCTGCGACTCTTGCCTCATCTATCTGGTCGAAGAGGGGGAGTTGGTGCTTGCTGCATCGAGCGATGCCAATCGCGCCAACATCGGCAAGGTCCGGTTGCGCATCGATGAGGGACTTACCGGATGGGTCGCACGCGAGCGCAGGTTGCTTGCTATCTCTCGCGAGGCGTACAATGACCCGCGCTTCAAATTCTTTAAGGATCTTCCGCAGGACCGCTTCGAAGCCTTCCTCTCTGTGCCGATCATTTCTCAGGGAAAAGTCGTCGGAGTTATCAACGTCCAGCATAAAGAACCCCGCGTGCACTCCGGCAGCGACATGGAAATGCTGAGCACGATTGGTGAACAGGTCGGCTGCCTGCTGGTGCTCTCGCAGCAGAAAAGCGCGCGGGCGGTAGCGGAAGTTTAAGCCTGTGCTTCGGAAGCGCCGCCGGTTTTTTCTTCCAAAGTTTGCGCAACCACCGGCTGAGGTGCTGCCGGGCGAAAGCTAACGAAATTGTAGCGGCAATTCAGACAGCGGTAACGGCGCGCTCCAAAAGTAAGTGCCAGCTTTTTTGCCAAACCAATGTGATAGGCCCTGCGAGGCCAGTTCGTCAGTTCCCAGCCCAGACACTTAGGGCATTTGGCGTATGCCAGCCTGGACAATAACAGCACATTTACAAAGAAGCGGCCGTTGCAATCCATACAGCGGAACGGATAAGTCCCGATTGCCATTTTCAGCATTTCAGACTTAGACTGCCACCGCGACCGCCGCAGATGAGTGCTGCCGCAAAAATCGCAACTGACGGGGTAAATCATGCCGCAACAATCTTATCGGCGTTGCGCTTCGCCACGTACTCCCTCTGGTAATGGAGAAATGCTTGTCGCAGCGCTTCCAGCAGCTCAGGCGCTTGCGGCATAGGCTCGTGATCGATTTCCAGCACCGAAAGTAAATCACGCGTCGTAGAAGTTACGAAAATCTGGTCTGCACCTTCCAGCTCGGACGGCGTAAGTTCCCGCTCAGAGATTACGATTCCAGGCAGTCGAATTTCTTCGAACAATAGCGCGCGAGTTACCCCCGGCAAACAACCGGATGTAGCAATCGGCGGCGTCCAGACTTCGTCTCCTTTGATGGCGAAGATATTGGCCGACGTGCACTCGCTGACGTGGCCTTCTTCATTGAGCAGAATGTACTCGTCAAAACCTCGCTGATGCGCCTCCTCATACCAGGCCAGATTTTGGGCCCAGGATGTGAGTTTTGCCCCGGCGAACGGGGAGGCGCCGTGGCGGGCGTTCGCCTTATAACCGAGCTTTACGCCGTTTCCCCATTGGTTCAAGTCAGCGGTAAACGCGATAAGGTCTGAATCTCGCGACAGATTGGGCGCTTCAAACAAGCCACCCCGATTGCGAACGACAGCCACACGCAAGGTGGCATTCCGCGCGTCGTTTGCCTCAACCAGCGAGAGCAGCAAGCCTTCCAATTCCGGTTCGGAAAACGCAAATGGAACGTGCAGGCGCTCGGCATCGGCGAGCATCCGGCGGTAGTGCCGCTCAAACGCGAATAGAACACCATCCGCGACGCGCAATGTGCTGAAGACGCCCCAGCCGTTCATGAACCCGACTTGACCGGGCATAAGCAGAGGTTCTGTCGTGTCGCGGATATCCGCGTTATGAAGGAGGTGGCGATGCACTTGCTCGTATTTTAACGGAACGGAACGGGCTCCCGGTTTTCGCGCTTTGGCTCACGCCCGGCGGTATGGATTACGCGTACGCATGACCCGGAAGCACTTATACGGCCGAGGATGGCGATTTTGCGGCAAGCGGCGGTAATTCTTTCAGCAGCGCACGAATCGCATTGCCGCGGTGGCTCACCAAAAACTTTTGTTCCGGTGACAATTCACCGAAGGAGCGATTCAAGGGCGGATAAAAAAACAGCGGATCATATCCAAACCCGTTATTCCCGCGCGGAGCAGGCAGAATCGTGCCCTCTACCACACCTCTTGTGATAGCTAAAATCCGGCGCTGCTGGGCGAGAGCCAGCACGCATACGAAGCGCCCCTCGCGATGAGCAGCGGTCCCCAAATCGCGAAGCAGGAGATTGTTATTGTCTTCATCACTCGCATCCGGGCCGGCGTATCGCGCCGACTGCACACCCGGCGCGCCATTCAAGGCATCGACACATAGACCGGAATCGTCCGCCACAACGACATTGTGCGTGAAGCCCGAATAATAGAGCGCCTTTGCGGTTGCGTTCTCTTCAAAAGTCGCTCCGGTTTCTTCCGGCGTTGCAATTTGAGCTAAGCCGGGTAGCGGCTCGAACGTCACATCCTCAAAGCCGGTCTGTTGCGCGGCAAGCGTGAATTCCTTCAGCTTGCCGGAGTTTTTCGAGCAGACATAAATGCGTATCACCTGCCCAGGCCTGCCAGCACTTGCTTCTGCCAATCGCCCAATTCACGAATACCTTTTCGCGCCAGCCGTAGCATCTCGCTCAGTTGCCCGTCTTCGAACGGCGCGCGCTCCGCCGTTGCCTGGAGTTCCACAAATTGATCGGAGCCGGTCATAACGACATTCATGTCGACCTCAGCGCGTGAGTCTTCTTCGTAGCAGAGGTCGAGCATAGGAACGCCGCTGATGAGTCCTACACTCGTCGCAGCGACGGAGTTCAATAGGGGCGATCTGGCTATCACCTTGTAGTTGACGAGTGTTCTCAAGGCGATGGCGAGCGCTACGTAAGCACCGGTAATAGCCGCGGTGCGCGTGCCGCCGTCTGCCTGGAGCACATCGCAATCCACGATAACGCTGCGCTCGCCGAGCGCGGCAAGGTCGACGACCGAGCGTAAGCACCGGCCGATAAGGCGCTGGATCTCGTGTGTACGGCCCGACGGCCGGCCTTTCGTCACCTCGCGCGGCGTGCGCGTAACCGTGGCCCTCGGCAGCATGGCGTACTCCGCCGTGACCCAACCTTTTCCGGTCCCGCGTAGAAAACCTGGAACCGTGTCCTCCACTGTGGCCGCGCAAAGAACGCGCGTGTTGCCGGTTTCAATCAGTACCGAGCCTTCCGCTGTCATCAGGTAGCCCGGCGTGATTTTCGTGGCTCTAAGTTGATCCGCTTGTCTGCCGTCGGTCCGCAAGTTCCAATTCTAGCCGTGCACAAGGCGTCTACCGCCTGTGCCTGCGCGCCTGTGTTTAACCGGCGTGAAAACCGGCGAAAAAGAAGAACGCCAGGATCAGTAAACCGATGACGAGCAAAACGAGGCAGGGAATCGCCCCTTGCCTCGGCACCGCCGAAGTTTTGGAGCTGGAGGATTTCTTCTTGATTTTGGGACCGGCCATTTATTTACGCGCACAACCGCACCCATGGCCTGTGCGCTTGCCTCGGTGTGGCCTAAGCTACTTTTTAAACAAACTATCAAACGCCGCCCGAGCATCATCGGCGTTACGGGGCGCCGGCGCCGAGCCGTTTGCCGCCGATTGCGACACCATGCCGGTGGGAGCGGAATCCCGCGCCACCGTGACGCGCGGGGAGAACAACTCACACGAGTTCGCCTGATCCTTAACGGCAATTCGCACGGGTATTGGTTTCAAACACTGGAAGCGGGTGGATGAATCAAAGTTCACGCACTGCTTGCAACAGTGCAGCGCGGCGCCACACTTCGGACATTTACCAGAAAAATCGGTGTCCGGCGCTAACGCAACCGCGCAGTTAAAGCAGCGCGCAGCGGCAACGGTCTGTACCAGTCGGGGAAGTTTTGGCCCGGTAACATCTAACGGCAGCTTAGGCCCCGCGGGTCTTGGCCGTTCCGAGCGGTAAGACTCGTTCCGGTTAGAATCCTGATAGCCGCGTTGCCGGTATTTGCGATCTCCGTCCATTCTCGTTGATCGACTCCTTCGAGAGCGTCCGGCCGCGATGATTGCGATGTTTCAGCAGAGCAGTTTCCGTGACCGGATGACAATTGGTGCAGTTCCAGTGTTCGAGAGAAAAGTTCTAGTACGCTGGCTTCTCAGAAGAGGACGGGGTCTTGGGAGGACGTGGATTAATTTAAGATCCCGCCAGCACCTGCTTAGTATGTACCACAACTCCTATGCGCAGCGCCAGTATCAAATACAACTTATCGTCGGAAATCAGTCGGAGACCCACTTCAATAGGGCATTACAGGGCCTCGTCAGCGGATTATCGAAATGATTCGGACTGATTCGGACCGAGTAACCCACCCGCCCTGTCTGCTGAACAGTGAACTCACTGGCAAAAGTAACGGCACTCCCCTTCTCCTCGACAGGAGCTAGGGGCAAGGTATACGTCTGTTGCAGTTGCCCGTTGACCCCAATCTGCCCGATTACTGCTTCGACGCGAACTTCTGTCGGGCTTAGGCCCGCAAGATCAAGGGTGGCGCGCAAGGGAACGGCCGAGCCGCTCATCACCTGTTCCCCGGGCGTATCGCCGAAGTCGAGGAACCGGATCATATTCCAGGCACTGTTCATGCGTGCATCCCACACCGTCTTCTGCCGCGCCGCTTCGAAATTGTCCTTCGAGATATTGGTCCAGAACTTGTGCGCGGGTTGATACAGTTCCGACATGTACTCGGCCACCATGCGCCCGCAACTGAACCGCGGCGTGATATTCGCGATACACGTCTGCATGCGCTTCACCCATTCGAGCGGAATCTCGTCTTCCGAGCCCTGGTAATACAACGGAACAATGTCGTTTTCGAGGATCGAGTACATAGCGCTCGAGTGAATGTCATCCTGATCCTCCGAATACGTCACGCGGTCTCCAATCGCCCAGCCGCCCGACATCTCAAAGGCTTCGTCAAACCAGCCATCGAGAACGCTAAGGTTCAGTACTCCGTTCATCGAAGCTTTCATGCCGCTCGTGCCGCAAGCTTCCTCGCCGCGGCGCGGGTTGTTGAGCCAAAGATCCACGCCCTGCACTAACTCGCGTGCTACCTGGATCCCATAATCTTCCACAAAGATCAGGCGTTTGGAAATCTCAGGATCGCGCGATAAAGCGACAATTTCACGGATGAGCGTCTTTCCCGGAGTGTCTTTCGGATGTGCCTTTCCGGCAATCACGATCTGCACCGGCATTTTGGCATTGTTAATGATCTTTTTCAGGCGCGGGACATCGCGGAAAATCAGCGTCGCTCGTTTGTACGTGGCGAACCGCCGTGCGAAGCCGATCGTAAACACGTCCGGATCAAGCACGTCGTGAAGCCGCTTGACCTCTGCGTTCGAAGCCTTGCGTTGCGTGGCCGAGGCGACTGAACGCTCGCGAACAAACGCCACCATGCGGCGCTTCCGCTTGCGATGCATCTCCCAGAGTTCCTGCGCAGGAATCTCATGCACGAGTTCCCAAAGGCTCGTATCTTCCAGCCGGTCGCGCCAATCCGGCTGGAGGTACTGATCGTACAAGCTCGCCAGGTCGCCGTTAATCCAGGTCGGTGAATGCACGCCGTTGGTCACCGAGGTGATGGGTACCTCATCTACCGGCAGACGCGGCCAGAGATCCTGAAACATCTCCTGCGACACCTTGCGGTGAATCGCGCTCACCGCGTTCCGGAAAGCGGATGTCTTCAGCGCCAGAACCGCCATCGAGAAGCGTTCCGACGGATCCTGCAGGTTGTTACGCCCCAGGCCCAGTAGTTTTTCGAAAGGGAATTGGGCCTGTTCACAGTAGCGCGCAAAGTAGTCGTAGACCAGGCTCGAATCAAACAGGTCAATACCGGCTGGCACGCAAGTATGCGTCGTAAACACGTTGCTCAGCCGCGTGGCTTCCAGCGCCTGTTCAAATGTGAGCCCGTTTTCCTGCATCATGAGCCGGATACGCTCAATAGCCAGGAACGCTGAATGTCCTTCGTTCATGTGATGAACGGTCGGCTTGATTCCCAGTCGCTTCAGCGCGCGCAGGCCGCCGATCCCTAACACGATCTCCTGCCGGATGCGCTTGTGAATGTCTCCGCCGTAGAGCTGGTCGGTAATCTCGCGGTGCTCTGCGGATTTGTTCTGCGGAATGTTTGTGTCCAGCAGATAGAGCTTCACCCGCCCCACATCGATGTGCCAGACCTTAACGAATACCTCACCGGTCGGTAGCGTTACGTTGACAATCACTTCCTCTTCGAAATCACCCAAACAGGGCCGAACCGGCAAAGTATAAAAGTCGTTCAGCGGTGTTCGTTCCTGCTGCCAGCCATCCGGATTCAGATATTGCTGAAAGTAGCCGCGCTGGTACAGAAGACCCACTCCGGTAAGCGCAAAATCGTGATCGCTCGCCGCCTTCAGGTGGTCGCCGGATAAAATGCCGAGGCCGCCCGAATAAATCTGCATGCAATCGAGCAGTCCATATTCCATCGAAAAATAGGCGATCTGAGGGGTATTCTCATTCGCCGCCAGGGAATGGCGATAAGAATCGTAGCGCTCGCAGGCCCGCCGGTAGAGAGAGATGAAGCGCGGGTCGGCAGCCGCCCGATCCAATTTTTCCTGGGAGATGCGGCCTAAAAGCTGAATCGGATTGTGGTTCGATTCTTTCCACAAAATGGGATCCAGCCTGCGAAACAACGTTCGGATTCCGTGATCCCAGCTCCACAGCAGGTTGTACGCAAGTTCCGAAAGCCGGCTGAGGGCCGCTGGTAGTGCCGGCCGAACAAGGAATTCACGTAATGGTTGTATCTGATAGGACATCGAGACTGAAAGGACTTCCTCTGATTACTTAGTGTGGGGGTGACTTCAAAATAGCAGAATTTTAACTCGTATTGTTGCTAGGCCCTTGAACCGTGATTTCTAACACTCTCCACGAAAGACGCTTTAATTTTACACGCGAGTCCATTCGAGCCGAGAGAAACTGGTGTTGATCAATGGAACTCAAGGAACTGGTGAAGGAAAAATACGGGCAAGCCGCGGAGCGCGCCCGTTCAGGTGGCGCTTCGTGCTGCGGAACCTCGCCGTCGGATGTTTTTTTTGATGATACGACGACCACCCAGATCGACACCCTCTCCCCACGCGACGCTGCACTAGACGGTGATCCGCC
>JAJPJN010000165.1 GCA_021324185.1 Terriglobia bacterium
CGCAGCGCAAAATGTCAGTCGCGGATCTCAAAGCACAGATCCGGCGTGAGCTGAGCGTCCAGAAGCTGTTCAATAAGGAGATCGGCTCGCACATCACCATCACCGACAAAGAAGTGGCCGATTTCTACAACGCCAACAAAGCCAGCTTCAATCTGCCGGAAAACAAAGTCCGGCTGGCGCAAATTCTGGTCACGCCAACGCCTGAATCCACCATCAACAATCTGAAAAACGACAAGGCGCAAAACGATCAGCAGGCGCAGAACAAAATCAAAATGATTGAATTGCGCATCCGGCAGGGCGAAGATTTCGCCACGCTGGCGCAGAACTATTCAGAAGACCAGTTTGCCGCCAACGGCGGAGATATCGGATTCGTACCGGAATCCGCTCTAGGCCAGGCGAACCCGGAGCTTCGCAAACTCATTCTGGACATGACGCCCGGCCAGGTCTCGCCGGTGATTCATACACCGGAAGGTTACCGGATCATCAAGCTGATCTCTAAGGAACCGGCGGGCCAGCGTGAGTTGAGCGACCCGCGCGTGCAGGAAGAGATTCGCCAAGGCCTGTTCCAAGGCAAGGAACAGGTGCTGCGCGCCGCCTTTTATGAAGTTGCGCGCAGCGAAGCGAAAGTGGTCAACTATTACGCAGAATCGGTTTTAGAAACCCGGGATAAAAAGTAAGCTCGTGGGCTCGCCCCCTCCTGTCGCCCTTTCTGTCGTCGCTCCTTGTTTCAATGAGGAAGCTGCTCTCGCGGCTTTCCATGAACGCATGTCGAAGGCATGTTCCGCCGTTGCCGGTCCATCAGGCAATTGGGAGATTGTGCTGGTGAACGACGGTTCCCGCGATCGCACCTTCGAAGTCATGAAGGAACTCTGCGCATCAGATCCTCATGTGATCGCGATTAACCTGGCGCGTAACTTCGGCCATCAGATCGCGTTGACCGCCGGCTTGGCGCAGTGCCGCGGCGACCGTGTGCTGATGATCGATGCCGACCTGCAGGACCCGCCGGAATTAGTGGTGCCCATGATGCAGGTGATGGATTCGACCGCCGCCGATGTCGTCTACGGCCAGCGGCGCGGGCGCGCCGGCGAGACGCGTTTCAAGACCTGGACGGCCGCTATCTTCTACCGCCTGTTTCGTGCGCTGGTCGACATAGACGTACCGCTCGATACCGGCGATTTTCGCCTGATGAACCGGCGCGCTTTGGACGTGCTGAACCAGATGCCCGAGCAGCACCGTTTTGTTCGCGGGCTGGTAGCGTGGATCGGCCTGCGGCAGATTCCGTTTCCCTATGACAGAGCGGCGCGTGTCGCGGGTGAGACCGGCTATTCGTTCGTCAAGATGGTTCGATTCGCCATGGATGCCATCACCAGTTTTTCTGTATTGCCTCTGCGACTCGCATCGCTCTTTGGCGTATTGATCGGCATTCTGGGAATTCTGGGCTTGGCGTACACCTTGGGTAGCTGGGCGTTCGGCTCCGTCGTGCAAGGCTGGACCAGCGTCGCCACCATCGTGCTCATCATCGGCGGTGTGCAGCTCGTTCTACTCGGAGTTTTCGGCGAATACTTGGGCAGGCTCTATCTCGAGGCAAAGCGCCGGCCGCTCTATGTCATTGAGAGTGTCGTGGCGCGAGGAATTCAGTCCGGCGATTCCTTCGCAAACACTACCTTGATAAAGGAGGAGACGCAACGAATATGGGATGGACGCGATTAGAACAATTTCTGCAGGATGTCCGTTACGGCGCGCGCCTGCTGTCTGGAAGCCCTAGCTTCACCATTGTCGCGTTGCTGATGCTCGCTCTCGGCATCGGCGCCAATACGGCCATTTTCAGCCTGATTGACGCGGTACTGTTGCGGTCTTTGCCCGTGCGCAATCCATCGCAACTCGTGGTGCTCCGATGGAGCGCGCATAAGGCGCTACATCTTGCAAGCAGCAGTTCGTTTGGCGATTGCGAGAGCAGTCACGGGAGTCCTTCCGGCTGCTCGCTATCGCTGCCGTTCTTCGAGCAAGTTCGGCGAGAGACAAAGGCGTTTTCGGGTGTCAGCGCGTTTGCCGGCCCAATACGGCTCTCCCTGAGCGGCAACGGTCCCGCGCGAATCGTAGACGGAGAAATTGTCTCCGGCGATTACTTCTCAACGTTAGGCGTAAGCACAATCATTGGCCGCCCGTTACAGCCGAGCGATGATTCACCGTCAGCCTCACCGGCTCTTGTGCTCAGCTATGCGGAGTGGCAAGGCGCATTCGGTGCAGATCGCTCCGTAGTGGGACGGATCGTCGGTTTAAACGGCGTTCCGTTCACAATCGCTGGCGTTGCTGAGCCCGGATTTGCGAGCCTTACGCCAGGCAAAAGACAGAATTTATGGTTGCCGGTAGCGATGGCGCCGCGGCTGAAGATTCCCTGGGTGAGTGACATCCAACGAGTTGACGATTGGTGGCTCGTGATTATCGGACGGTTGCGTCCTGGCGCTTCGTTGGGACAGGCTCAGGCGGAAGTCAGCCTTTTATTTCGGAACCAGGTCCTGTATGGCGCGAAGCCGCTTTCTCGCGCAGCGGACGATCCAAAGATAGCGCTGGTCCCGGCGCCCGAGGCACTGCGGGGAAGGCGCGGCTATTATTCGAAGACGCTTTATCCACTGCTATTCGCCGTCGCGCTCATCCTGCTCATCGCCTGTGCCAATATGGCTGGGCTGTTGCTCGCCCGCGGCAGCGCGCGCCGGAAAGAGATGGCGGTTCGGCTGGCGCTCGGAGCAGGCGCTTATCGAATTGCCCGCCAGTTGATCACCGAAAGCGTGATTCTCTCGATCGCCGGCGGCGCACTGGGTGTGGTTTTCGCCTATTGGGGCATCCACGCGACAATTGCGCTGCTGGCAGATCCCAACGGCACGGCGTTCCCTTTCCCCGTCTCACCCGATTGGCGCATTCTGGTGTTCACAGCCTCCATCACTCTTTTGACTGGAATTCTTTTTGGCATTGCGCCTGCCATCCTCGGCACGAAAGTGGAGCTGACGCCCGCGCTCAAGCAAACCACTTCGACGGGCGCGGGCGGCTCTGGACCAGCGGGTGGCCGTATGCAACCGGGCAGCATGCTGGTCGCCGCGCAGGTAGCCCTGTCCGTACTGGTGCTGGTAGGTGCTGGCTTGCTGGTGCGCACGCTGCGAAATCTGCACGATATCAATCCTGGATTCGATACCAGGAACGTTCTGCTCTTCAGCATCAATCCGGCGCAATCAGGCTATAAAGACGCCGAGATTCCGAATCTTTATCGCGAGATCAAAGCGCGCCTGGCGGCGCTTCCCGGCGTGCTCTCGGCCAGCTATTCCTCCGGCCCATTGCTAAGCGGCGGGTACTGGAGCGAAGATGTCCATATTCCAGGCCAGCCGCAGAAGGCGACCGCAGAAGTGGACATGCTCGCGCTGGGACCTGATTTCTTCCATACTTTAGGCATTCCGCTGCTTTCCGGCCACGTGTTCACTGCCAAGGATTTCAGGCCGGCTGCTCAAAGCTCGGTGCCCGCTCCATCTGCACCGGTTTCGGCCTCAGGTCCTCCGGTTCCCATGCTGGTGAATGCCGCGTTTGTGCGCCAGTACTTCCCAAAGCAAAACCCAATCGGCCAGCTCATCACGCAACAGAATGAAGACGGAACGGTGACGGGCAGGTGGCAGATTGCCGGCGTGGTAGGCGATACGAAGTACGCGAATCTGACCCGTACGATCCGGCCTATGGCTTTTGTTCCGCTCACGGGCGGCGGAGCCTCTTTCGAGCTGCGCACAGCCTTGGATCCCACGACTTTGATACCCGCGGTTCGTCAGACGGTGAACCGGCTGGACCGCAATCTGCCGCTGTTTGATGTGACAACGCAGACAGGGAGCATCGAAAATCTGCTCAGACAGCAGCGAGTGCTGGCGCGGCTTGCCACGTTCTTTGGTCTGCTGGCGTTGGTTCTGACGTGCACAGGGTTATACGGATTGCTTTCCTATGAAGTGGTGCGGAGGACGCGCGAGATCGGGATCAGAATGGCTCTGGGCGCCGAACCGGGCGACGTGCTGCGTGGTATTGAGGGACGCGGCATCCGAGTGATGGCGATCGGGCTGGCGGCCGGAATTGCGGGCAGCCTGGCTTTGACGCGCTTCTTGTCCAGCCTGCTGTTTGAGGTGAGCGCCTATGACCCACAGACGTTCGGGATCGTTTCACTAATCCTGCTGGTTGTGGCGCTGCTTGCGGGCTATATTCCGGCGCGCCGGGCTACTAAAGTCGATCCGATGGTGGCCTTGCGATATGAATAGCGAGCCGGGCTAGCGCGAACTCAGCGCGCCGTTTTCGGCTGCTTGCGAATCAGCTCCATGTATGTGCGCACATACTGCTGATCTTCGAGCGGAATCTCGTCGCGGTTGATCGCACCGCCTGAATCTGAGTGACGGCCTATTTTCTGAGAATAAGCAGTCTTCAGTTGCTGCTTGTTCGAAGACGTCTCGACCGCCATATCGCCGGTCACGTTGGTGGATCTTTTGCCGATGATCTCGGCCAGCTTGCCCATCGCCTGCAGTTGCTCGGCTTCTTTGAGCGCTTTGTCGCCGTCCTGGCGGCCGATTCCGGAATGGGCGTCCGCGCCTTTCTCGGGCAGCGAGTCGGAACTATGTCCCTGTGCGGCCTGCGTTCGTTCGGTGGCCTGCGCCTGCGGTTGTCCTTGCGAACTCTGCTCCTGGCTCGATTGCGCATTGCGCGCGTCTTGCGGCTGGCCGGCTTGCGCTTTTGCTGAGGTTTGGCTGGCTGCTTTTTCGTCCTCCGACGGCTGGCTATTCTGCTGGGATTGCTGCGAAGAATTTTGCCTCATTTTGGCCATGAGGCTGGACAAAGCGTCCTTCATTTTGTCCATCAAGCCTTGCGCGCCTTGCTGCCCGCCGGTGGACTCGTGCTTGGCGTCCGCATTTTGCGGGTTGGTTTCATTACTGGCGAGCTGATCAGGCTTTTTTTCGCTCGCCTGGGAACTGCCGGAATCCGCTTCCCTGTTCTGCCCCGGCGAATTCTGTGCAGCGTCATTCCTGCCCGATTCGGCGGGTTTCGCCGTGGCGGCTTTTTCGCTCGCGTCCGTGGCGTCGCCAGGCTGTTCCGATTCGCCCTGCTCTACACCGCCTGTTTTATGCTCCGGCAACTGGCTGCCGGCCTCCTGCGCGTTTCGTTGCGCGCGCGCGCCGGCTTCATCAGCAGGCAGGTGATTTTTTGCAAAAGGGTGATTTTCCAGCCGCTCGAATACGGGCGTGATTTGAACCGGAATTAAGGACTGCTCAAAGCTGATGCTCTTGGTAACCAGGTAGCGGATGGCAAACAGTCCAAACGCCACACCTGCCAAGGCCGCCGTCAATGCCCAGGCCCGCGGCCAGCGCAGTGGAAAAGCCTTGGCCGGTTGAATGGCTGCCGCGAGTTCTTCGGCTTGCTGCAACTGGAATGCCGCTGCGGCGCTGCTTCGCCGATCGCTGCTGTGTTGCAGGAACCAGGCCGTCGAAAGCGAATCCTGTAAACCGAGCCGCTGATCCAGAATCTGAGCCGCCTGATAGGCCGATAGAATTCGGCGACGGATGCGAACGGCCGCGACCACCAATCCGCCGGCCGCCAGTAGCACGAGCCAGTACCAATGCAGGATCTGTGTTCCGAGCAGCAGAAGCAGGATGCAGCCTGCCAGCACCGGAGCGAAAGCAAACGCGAGCTGTTCAAGTGCAACCACAGCGAAATGCCGCCGGGCCGCACACCGCACGGCCTCTTGCACGCGATTTTGCGAAGGGACCAAACTTGCTTCCGTTCCCTCGATTATCCCATGCGAAAAGGAAACCGGAACCGCCTCGCCTGGTCTGCATTAACCTGTTCGTTACCATGTAGTTACGTAATGCTGCGTTTCGAGACGGCAGGCGAGTCGCACGGCGAATGCCTGGTGGCGACTTTGACTGGCCTGCCTGCGGGAATCCCTGTCTGTTTAGACTACATCAACCGGCAACTCTGGCGGCGCCAGCAGGGCTACGGGCGCGGCGGACGGATGAAGATCGAAACAGATCAGGCCCATATCGTTTCCGGCATCCGTAACTCATTGACGGTTGGATCGCCTATCGCCATCCTGATCGAAAACAAGGATTGGAAGAACTGGACGGCGGCGCTGCCCGTTTTCACAGAAGATGCGGCAGCGGCCAAAGAGAAGCCGGTGACACGACCGCGCCCCGGTCACGCGGATCTGGCAGGGGCCATCAAATTCAATTTCCCCGACGCCCGCCACATTTTGGAACGCGCCAGCGCGCGCGAAACGGCGGCGCGGGTCGCATTGGGCGCATTAGCCAAGACGTTTTTGAAACAGTTCGGCATTGAAGTGCTCAGCCACGTGATTGCCGTTGGTCCAGTTACGCTGCAGCGGCAGGCCAAATGGGAGGAACTGGTCCGGCTGAGCGAGCGCGATGAGATTCTGCTCGGCTGCGTGGACGCGGATACAGAGAAGCAAATGAAAGAAGCGGTGGATCACGCCTACCGCACCGGAGATACCGTTGGCGGCATCTTTGAAGTAGTCGCACATGGCCTGCCTCCGGGATTGGGGTCGCATATTGCGTGGGACACGCGGCTCGACGGACGCCTGGCACAGGCTATTGTTTCGATTCAAGCGGTAAAAGGCTGCGAGATCGGTAGCGCCGAGGATTCGGCGCGCGCCTACGGGAGCACGGTTCAGGACACGATTCACTATGACAAGCAGGAGCGGATGTTCTTTCGTGGATCGAACCGGGCCGGAGGACTGGAAGGCGGCATTACAAACGGCCAGGACATTATTGTTCGAGGGTTCCTGAAGCCTATTTCGACGCTGCGCCGGCCGCTGGAATCGGTCGATCTGCCGACGCGTGATCCGGCGCTCGCTGCCTACGAGCGCAGCGATGTAGCCGTTGTGCCGGCCGCGGGCGTCATCGGCGAGGCGATGACCGCGCTCATCCTCGCCCAGGCGTTTTTAGAAAAATTTGGAGGAGATTGGCTCGGTGAGACCCGGCGCAATTACGAAAATTATCTGGCACAGGTTAAGAGTTACTGATTGATGGTTCGAAAGATTTTAAAGTATGGCGAGCCGGTGCTGGAGACAAAAGCCGAGCCGGTAACGGAGTTTGATACCGCTGAGCTGCGCGAGCTGATCGCCGATATGTGGGAAACGATGTATGCAGCAAAGGGTGTCGGCCTGGCGGCGCCGCAGATCGGGACAAGCAAGCGGATTTCGGTGATTGATATCAGTGTTGGCGAGGACGAAAAGCAGAAGATCGTCATTATCAATCCCGAAATCACGTTCAGTGAAGGCAAGCAGAGCGGTGAAGAAGGCTGCCTCAGCATACCGGGGTTCCGCGAGCCTGTTTCACGCGCCAATAAAGTCAAAGTTCGGGCGCAAAACGAAAAAGGAGAAATCATCGAATTGGACGGCGAGGAGTTGCTGGCGCGCGCTTTTCAACATGAGATCGATCATCTGAACGGCATCCTGTTCATCAATCATTTGAGCGCTCTAAAACGCGATATTATTCGCCGGAAAATCAAGAAGCTGCAGAAAGCGGGCGAGTGGGATTGACGCTTGCGCACAGTTTTTTTGGGCACGCCTGAATTCGCTGTTCCGTCTCTCGAAGCATTGCATTCGGCCGGGCACGAAATCGTGGCCGTCTATACGCAACCTGACCGGCCCAAAGGGCGCGGCAATCAGCTAGCGGAATCCCCGGTAAAGATAGCGGCTGGAAAACTCGGCGTCGAAGTGCGCCAGCCGGAAAGAATTCGCAGAGCACCGTGCATTGAAGAGCTGCGCGCAATCGCTCCTGACCTGATGGTGGTGGTGGGCTACGGGCAGATCATTCCGCAGAGCATTATCGACATACCACGATATGGAATTCTCAATGTCCATGCCTCGCTTTTGCCGAAGTATCGCGGCGCCGCTCCCATTCAGTGGGCCCTTGCCAACGGCGAATCCAGAACCGGCGTCACTATCATGCAGATAGATGCCGGGCTGGATACGGGTGACATGCTGCTCAAAAGTGAAGTGAGCATCGGAGCGGATGAGACCGCACCGGAATTGAGCGCGCGGCTGGCCCCGCTCGGCGCCGAACTGCTGATCAAAACGATCGCGGAGATCGAGAGCGGAACCGTCAGGCGGGAAAAGCAGAATGATGAAGAAGCAACCTACGCGCCGATTCTGAAGAAAGAGGATGGACGCATCGATTGGTCGCGCACTTCGCAACAGATTTACAACCGGCTGCGCGGCTTTACGCCCTGGCCGGGCGCGTACACCAGCTTTCGCCAGCAGCCGCTGCTGATTACCTGGGGCAAGCTTGCGCAAGCAGAAGCCGTTCCTGAGGCAACTGTTCAAATTCGCGATCGGCGCCTGTTTGCAGGCTGTGGCGAGGGCACCGTTTTCGAACTGCTGGAAGTGCAGCCCGCCGGAAAAAAGAAAATGGCTGCCGCCGCATTCCTGAACGGATACAAACTGGAATCAGGTGAGCGGCTGGGGTGACAAGACCGTGATTCTTCCGTTGGGCTACCGCTATGCCGCGGAATATGCGGGCATTCGCAAACAGGAAAAGGACGATCTTGCGCTGATTGTTCCCGACAGCCCTGCGCAAGCCGCCGCGGTTTTTACGCAGAATGTCGTGCAAGCCTCGCCGGTACGGCTCGCTCGCAAACATCTGCATCGCTCGAACAGCAAAGTAGCAGCGGTCCTGGTGAACGCAGGCAATGCGAATTGCGCCACGCGCACCGGCGATAGAGTCGCGCTTGCGACGTGTAAAGCGCTGGCGCGCGCATTGCGAACCAAAACCGAGTACGTGATTCCGTCGTCTACCGGCGTGATCGGGGTCGAGTTGGATTCCAAGCTCATCCTGGATGCTCTTCCTGGACTGATCGGGAAGCTCGCGCCTGATGCGTTCGACTCCGTCGCGGACGCCATTTTGACCACCGATACGCGCCGGAAGGTGGCATCTGAGGAACTGAAGCTTAAGAACGGCGTTGTGCGCGTGGCGGGCATGACGAAAGGATCCGGCATGATCCACCCCAATATGGCAACGACTCTCGGATTCGTGATGACGGATGCCGCAATGGATGCTGGTGAGTTACACAAACTGCTAAGAGCAGCCACCGAGCGCAGCTACAACTCCTTATGCGTGGACGGCGACACGTCAACCAATGACATGGTGCTGCTGCTCGCCAATGGCGCTTCCGGCGTAAGGCCGGGAGGCAAGGAGCGGCTGGTTCTGCAGGAAGTGATTACCTGGGTGATGGAATCGCTGGCCGAACAGATCGCCGCCGACGGCGAAGGCGCACGCAAGCTGATTGTTATTCGCGCCTGCGGTTTCAAAACCAATGACGACGCGCGCCGGATTGCGCGCTCCGTTGCAAACTCGCCGCTGGTGAAGACTGCTATTGCGGGCAGCGATCCCAACTGGGGGCGCATTCTTGCTGCGGCGGGATATTCGGGCGTCAAGTTTGATCCTGCCGATATTGAGATTGACTTGCAGGGTGTTCCGGTCTGCCGCCGCGGCGTTGCTGCCGAATACGATGAACCTGAATTGAAACAGAAGCTGGATCAGGCGGAAGTGCGGATCCGGATTGCATCGAGAGCGAAAGGCAAAGGAGAAGCCCGTTTCTTTACCTGCGATCTCACCGAAGGCTACATTGAGATCAATGGCAGCTATCGCACGTGAGCTAGCGGTGGTCGCGGCGTTGATCGCGAGCATCCCGTTTCAGCCGGCAACCGGCGCCTCTTCCGCTGCACGCGCGCAAGTTGCCGCAGTGGCCGAAGCGCTTAGCGCGGGTGATGCCGCCGAAGCCATGAGTCACTTTTCGAAATCCCTGCCCGATTACGACAAGCTGAGGCGCTATTTTGAAGGACTCGCAGCTTTCCAGGTGGAAAACGAATTACAAATCACCGATGAGCAGGACTCGGAGAAACAGGCCGCTTTCACCATCACCTGGGACATCACATTAACCGATTTAGGAATGAGTGAGTCCAGGCGGCGCTCAGGAGAGATTCACGCCAAATTGGCTCTAGTGGACAACAAATGGAGCATTGTCGAGTTCACGCCCTTGGACATCTTCAATCCACAGCTTCACTGAAATTAATCGCGCGCCACGGTGTTGGAAACTTCTGCGCGCCGGACGAAATATAGTTTTTCGAGCTGGCGGCAGATCTCGTTTGCAACACGCTCGGTCTTTTCGTCTTCGTCCAGTTCCAGCTCGATTTTGATGTACAGATCGACTCTCTTCATTTCGACTGATCCGATAATAGCCGGTAGTCCATGCCAAATCCGGTTCTTTGCAAAATCTGCGGCAAGCGCCGCGCACGCCGGCTCTGTCCGGCCGTGCAGGGCGATATTTGTAGCCTGTGCTGCGGAACGGAACGGGAAGTTTCACTCTCCTGCCCGCTCGAATGTGAATATCTCCAGGAGGCGCACCTGCATGAAAAGCCCGTGCCGGTTCGGGAAGACGAGATTCTTTATCCGGAGATACGCGTCACAGAAGAATTCCTCCGGGACCATGAAGAGCTGGTGCTGTTCTGCGTTTATTCACTTTTGCAGGCCGCGCTTAGAACTTCCGGCGCGGTGGATGCGGACGTGATGCCGGCGCTCGAAGCGCTGATACAGACACTGCGAACACTGCAATCCGGCCTGGTGTACGAGACGCGGCCCGAGAATTCCATTGCGGCGGCCATTCAACGCGATTTTTCCAAGTCGCTTGCCGATTATGAGAAGCTGCGGCAGGAGCGCGAAGGTCTTTCCGCACCTCGGACTTCCGATGTGCTGTCGGTGCTTGTTTTTCTACACCGGCTGGGGCAGCAGAATCAGAACGGGCGTCCGCGCGGCCGCATGTATTTGGGTCTGCTGCGGCGGATGACGCAGGACCTGAATCTGGGAGTCGAAGAAGGCGCTCCGAGCATCATTCTATAGAGAGGGAATGCTGAAAGCCAAACTGCTGAACTGGAAAGAGCTGGCGCCCGAGGTGCATCATTTCGAATTCGAGGTGCCGGGCGTCGAAGACTTCTCGTTCACGCCGGGCCAGTTTATCTCCGTAATCGATCGCGAGAACGGCAGAGAGATTACACGCGCCTATTCGATTGCATCGCCGCGCGGCGGCAACAAATTCGCCCTGTGCCTGAATCGCGTGCCCAACGGCATCGTGTCGCGCTGGTTGTTTGAATTGAGTCCTGGCGATGAGGTGGAAATACACGAGCCGCTCGGCTACTTCACGCTGCGCCATCCGGGAAGACGCGCGGTTTTTATTGCGACCGGCACAGGCATCGCGCCCTTCCGCTCGATGCTGCTCGACCATCTGCCGCGCACCCAGCCGCACGTCACGCTGCTGTTCGGCGTCCGCTATGAAGAGGGCTTGCTGTACCGGGATGAGCTTGAAAGACTGGCGGCTGAATATCCGAACTTCCGATTCATTCCTACGATCACCCGCCCGACCGGGAACTGGCGCGGCCGCACCGGGCGCGTGCAATCGCATCTCGATGAAGCGCTCGCGATTCGTACTCCGGAAGAGCTGAGCACAGTGGACGTTTACATCTGCGGCTTGAAAGAGATGGTTGATGACGTGCGCAAAGAGCTGAAGCAGCGCGGCTTCGACCGCAAGCAGATTATCTACGAGAAGTACGACTAGACAATGATCCTGGTCAACTGCGTCTGCGGGTAAATCTCTTTCGTCTGCTCAAAGTTTGCGAGCGTGATTCCCGGCAGTTTCGATGACGCGGTGCCCGCAGCTACACCCCAGCGAAGCGCGTCGCCAAAGGATTCCCCATTCGTCAGAGCCCAAACGATTGCGGCCGACATAGCATCGCCTGCACCGATCGGACACACGGAACGGATCTGCGGGGGAGTCACTTCGAGCACGCCTTCCGATGAGGTAGCCGCAATCGCACCCCGGCTGCCTAACGATAAGATGACCGATTTGGCGCCGAGAGCCTTAATGCTCTGCACGGCGTCGATCTGCTGGGAGCGCGTGATCAGCGCTGTGTTCAACAGGCGTTCGGCTTCGGACTGATTCGGCTTTACGATGGTGGGCTGGCCTTCGAGCCCGTGAAGCAGCGAGTCGCCGTCGGTATCCAGAAATGTTTCCACTCCATGCCGGGCGGCTAGTTCGATCAGCTTTGTATAAAAGTGCGTGTCCATTCCGGGCGGCGCGCTGCCGCACAACATGAGCCAGGAAGCGTTTGGAAGCAGCTTTTTTACCGACTCAAAAATGCGGTCCTGCTCAATATCGCTGAGCTTGGGGCCGCGCTCGTTCAGCTTCACGGAGAGCCCCTGCTGGTCGGAGATCGTGATATTCAAGCGGATATTGCTGCGAATTTTGACCAGCTCTTTGTCGAAGGAATCCTGCTTGAGCTCCTCCTCAAATTTCCGCCCCACATCGCGTCCTGATGAGGTGGTAATGGCGGTTGTTTTTGCGCCAAAGCTGGTGAGGACGCGCGAAACGTTAATTCCGCGGCCGCCTGCGGCTTCGGAAGTGGATTCGATATAAGCCCGGTCTTCAAAGACGAGGCGGTCTACGGTGACAATTCGATCGACCGCCGGATTGACGGTGAGTGTAAGGATTGTTTTTTCCACTAGAAGGGCAAAGGACGCGGCCCGGAGGACACCCCGGCGCCGCCAAACAGAAATGAAATGCCTACGGTTTTCCGGTGGCGCGCCTGAAAGCGCGCCCGTTTTGCCGGTGCGTTTCTCAAGACGAGCGTCTCCGCGGAAACTTGGCTCCCAGGATGCCGCCTAAACCCGGCAGCACAGTGAGTAACAAAAAGAAGAACGGCAAGGCAATGAGCAACTGCATAAGAAACTGATGCTGGCTCATCGAAGCGAGTGGCGAATACTGCGGGAAGCGAGCCCACATGCCTCTGAGCTGCTCCCAGCCTTGCGGGTCCGAGACGGCGACCGCGGTCATTGCAAATATCACGGCGAAGACAAGAAACAGCCAGAAGCCGGTCATCCATCCAAGGCGTGCGGCGGCCGCGGCAGTGAGCGGTTGTTTGGCTTTTTGGTTATATAAACGCGTGGCGATAAATCCAGCCGCGCAGAGTACAACGGGCAGCAAGGGCTGGAATAGCATGCCAACTACCACCATGGCCACCAGCGTTACTGCGGCTACGCCGACAGTAATCCACAGCGCTCGTGAATTGCGAAACGATACTCCGGGGGCAGCAGGCGCAGAAGGGGATAGCGGCAGCGGAACAGGCGCAGGCGCCGTTTCCTGCGCAGCCAGCCGGGCCAGATCTTCTTCGTATTGAGGCTTGCCGCACTTATGGCAAAAGCGAGCATCGTCCGGAAGAACGGCGCCGCAGGTACAACGAGGGCTCACACCTCTAGTGTACGGCTAAGATGACAAAGGACTCAGGATGCCGAAACCTAATTTGCTGGTGGTGATGCCACCGGGCCACTACGCTCTGCGCAACCTGGAACCACTGCGTGAGGTGGCGGAGATACACGTTGGCGTGGATGCCGAGACGCTCAGGCGGTACGGCCCTACGGCGGACGTGATTCTCTACTCCGGCATGGTGGGCGGTGTGCCGTTTGCCGAAGTGTGGCGCGTTGCGAACCACGTAAAGTGGGTGCACTCATTATCGGCAGGCGTAGAGAGCGCGCTGATTCCCGAATTCGTGACCAGCAGCGTTCCATTGACCAATGCACGCGGCGTATTCGCGCCATCACTGGCGGAATTCGCGATTCTCGGGATGCTTTATTTTTACAAACGAGTACGGCGTCTGGTTGAGAATCAGCGCGCTCACCGGTGGGACGATTTTCTAGTGGACTGGCTGCGCGGCAAGATAATGGGCGTGGTCGGCTATGGGGAGATCGGGCGTGAGTGCGCGCGCCTGGCGAAGGCACTGGGGGTCAAAATTTATGCCACGCGGCGCAATCCCGAGCGCTCTCAAAACGATCCGATCGTGAGCCGCATTTTTCCACTGGCCGACTTGCATCAAATGCTGGCGGAGGTGGACGTCGTGCTGGCGGCAGCGCCGTTAACTCCGGAAACGAAACACATGATCGGCAAAGCGGAATTCGCCATTATGAAACCTTCTGCCATTGTGATGAATGTGGGCCGGGGGCCGGTGATCGATGAGCAGGCTCTCATTGAAGCGCTGCAGAACGGGCAGATTGCTGCAGCAGCTTTAGATGTATATGAAGTGGAGCCGCTGCCCAAAGAGAGCCCGTTGTGGGACATGGAGAATGTGTTGATTTCGCCGCATTGCACCGACAGAACAACGAATCCGGACTGGCTGGACCTGAGCGTTGAATGCTTTGTCAACAATTTTCACCGCTTCCTCAAGGGTGAACCGCTGAACAATGTTGTGGATAAGAAAGCAGGATATTGAAAGTCATGCAGACTGCCGAGCAAACCGTCACGCTGGAAGATGTCGAGGCTGCTGCCAAACGGATTCACGTGCTGGCGCGACGAACGCCGGTGTTCACCTCGCGGCTGTTCGACGAAGCCGCGGGCCTGCGAACGTATTTCAAGTGTGAGAATCTGCAGCGCGGTGGCGCATTTAAGATTCGCGGCGCGACGAATTTCATTCTGTCTTTGACCGAAGCGGAGCGAAAGCGCGGGGTGGTTGCGTACTCATCGGGCAACCATGCGCAGGCGGTGGCGATTGCGGCCGCACACGCAGGCGTTTCCGCCACCATCGTGATGCCGGCGGATGCGCCGAAGGCCAAGGTGGAATCGACGCAGGCGTATGGGCCGAAGATTGTGTTCTATGACCGGCAGCGCGAGAGCCGCGAGGCCATTGCACAGGAGATCTCGCAAAAGAGCGGGGCGGCCATTGTGCCTCCTTATGATCATCCGTGGATTATTGCCGGTCAGGGCACTGCGGCGCTGGAGCTGTTGGGCGAGTATCCGAATCTGGATGCGCTGCTTGTGCCGTTAGGCGGAGGCGGCCTTCTTTCCGGAACGCTGCTGGTTGCAAAGGCGTTGAACCCGCAGATCGCTGTTTTCGGAGTTGAGCCTGAACTCGCAGATGACTGGCATCGCTCGCTTGCCGCCGGGCGGCCGGTGGAGATTGCGACGCCGCCAACGATTGCCGATGGATTGCGCACTCTCGTGCCCGGCAAGGTCACTTTCCCGATTGTGCGCTCGCTTGCGAATGGCGTGTTGCTGGTTTCTGAAGAAGAGATCAAAAACGCCATGCGCTTTGTGCTCAGCAGAATGAAGCTGCTGGTTGAGCCGAGTGGCGCGGTTGGCGCGGCGGCCGTTCTGAAGCGAAGGCTTCCGGAGCGGATGCGCTCCGTTGGGGTCATCCTCTCCGGCGGAAATGTCGATATGGACGTGCTGGCGCAGATCTGCAGCGCCGATAGAATCTGACGTGCCGCCGAATCCCTGGAAAACCATTGCCTCGCGCATTGCGTATGAGAATGCGTGGATTCGCGTACGCGAGGACCAGGTGATCCGGCCTGACGGCGGTCCGGGGATTTACGGCGTAGTCGAGATCCGGCCATCGGTAGCCGTTGTGGCGCTGAATGAACGCGACGAAATCGCTCTCGTGGGCCAGTGGCGTTACACGGTGAAGCGCTACTCGTGGGAAGTTCCGCGCGGCGGCTCGCACGAAGACGAAACGGACATGCTTGCGGTGGCAAAACGAGAGCTTGCGGAAGAAGCAGGGCTGGTGGCGGAAAATTGGCAGCGCTTAACATCAGTCGACGTCTGTAACGGGGTGGCGGACGACATGCAAACATTTTTCCTTGCCACCGGCCTATCCCAAACGGGAATGCAGCTTGATCCGGAAGAAGACATCACGGTCGCGTGGCATCCGTTTGCGGAAGCCGTGAAGATGGCGATGGACGGGCGAATCACGGAAGTCTGTAGCATCGCGGCGATTCTGATGGTCGCGCGCGGCGTGCTGCGGCGGTAGGCGTGCTGGCATCCTATAAGTAGTGAATTTGAAATCGAGTCAAGGGCGCAAGCGGTTTGCGCGCTTTGCCTGGGTGGTACTGGCGTACAACATTCCCGTTATTTTGTGGGGCGCGTACGTGCGCGTCTCGTTTTCGGGCGACGGGTGCGGGGCGAACTGGCCGCTGTGCGGCGGCGGACAAGTGATTCCGCAGCATATGGCGACACCGCGCCTCATCGAATTTACGCATCGCGTGATGACCGGCGGGGATGTGGCGATCGCGATGGCAATGCTGCTGTGGGCGTTTCTGGCGTTTCCAAAACGGCATAGCGTGCGGCGGTACGCATCGCTATCGCTTATCTTTCTGTTCATCGAGGCGTTGCTCGGAGCAGGCCTGGTGCTGTTTCGTTATGTGGCCAAAGACCAGTCTGCCGGGCGAGCCTGGTACCTTTCGATGCATCTCACGAATACATTGCTGTTGCTCGGCGCATTAACGGCAACCGCGTGGGCGGCGTATCGCGACCGCCCGGAAAACCGAATCTTCGATGCGCCGCGCTCAGTGTTGGCGGGCTTGTGTATCGCGGTGGTGGTCAGCATTACGGGCGCGATTGCCGCCTTGGGTGACACTCTCTTTCCGGCTGCCTCTGTGTCCGGGGGTCTGCAACAGGATTTTGCCGCAACGTCCAGCATGCTGCTTCGGCTGCGTATATTCCACCCGGCGGTGGCAATCGCAGGCGCGGCTTACCTGCTTTGGATGACAACGCGGTTTATGAAGCGGGAAAATGAAGAACTGCGAACCGCCGCTAGCGCGGTGATGTCACTTACCATTGTGCAGATCTCGGCCGGAGCCATTAACGTGTCGCTGCTTGCGCCGGTCTGGATGCAGCTTACGCATTTGCTGATCGCCGACCTGCTGTGGATCGCATTAGTTTTCTTGGCGCTTGAAACGCAAGCTCAAACGATTTGCCGCGACATCGCCTCGGAGGTATCGAGGCCCATGCTGTCGATTTCTGAAAAGTAAACACGGCGGCCTTCGTCCATCGCGATGTTTGACAGGATAACGGAAGTGGAATCGGCAAGGCCCACCTCTACATCCGCTTTCGGACGCGCGCCACGTTTGGCATCGGCGAGGAAGCTTTCGAGTTCTGTATCCACCGGATTGCGATCTTCCGTCGGCAGCAGAATGCCCTTGCTGTAAAGCCAGCGGCGAGCCAGCTTCGTTTCGCGCGTCAGAAAAGAATCGTTTTTCCAATCGACCTGCGTTTCCGGCGTAATGATGGGAATGCCCTGCTGCGGCCCGGCAAGAGCAAACGTTGCGCCTGCTTTTGTTTCTGTTGCGGGCGTGCCCGGAGTGACGGTGGTAGGCGCCGGCTCCCGATACCAGAGCGCGGTGGGCAGCGCATTATCGCTTCCCAATGTGAACTCCACCGCACCGGCCGTGCCCATCACGATCATGCCGAATTCCGGCCTTTGCGAATTCAGGATGGGCAGATGCTGATTGGTGGTGATGGCGCTGTACGTGAGCTTCCGGCCCTCCGGATAGCTCAAGATGAGCTGAATGTTGTCCCAGATGGTGCGGCCATCTCTCCACGTATCCAGGCCGCCGACTCCCACGACAAAATCCGCGTGGTTTCCGACGAACCAGTCAGCGACGTCGATCTGATGGGAAGCGAGTTCGGCGGTCAGGCCGCCTGATGTTTCGCGGAAAAGCCGCCAGTTCTTCGGGTTATCCTTGCCGCCCGGCTTCATGGTCCAACCGGGATTCCGATGCCATTGCCCCCACATATGAGTGACATCGCCCAGGATGCCCTGATCGATCATGTTCTTGATGGATTGGAAATAGATGCTATAGCGGCGCTGTAGCCCGACTTGCAGCGTCTGATTGGGATGCTGCTGCGCCAGCGCGCGCAGCGCGTGCACTTCCTCAGGCTTGAAGACCAAACTCTTTTCGCAGAACGTTTGCTTTCCGGTGAGAAGGCTGTCGCGCGTGATGGGGAAATGCACATACAGCGGAACCGCAATCAAAACAGCTTCCACGTCTTTATCAGCCAGAAGTTCGCGATAGTCTTTATACTTTTTCGGGTTGGTTTTGATGACGTTTGCGGCGTTGTCGAGCGCTTCCTGATTGATGTCGCACAACGCCGTGCAGTGGCCGGAATCGATCCTCTTCAGATGGTCCAAAAGGTAGGCGCCGCGGCTGCCGGTTCCGATCATTCCGAATTTGATCTGATCGCTGGGCGTGCGTGCGTTGAGAATAGCGGGCGCTGAGCCGAGCGTGGCTGCGGCGATACCGGTGGCAGCGCCGATTTTCATTACATCGCGGCGGGACAGGTCATTTTGCTCTGAATTCGACATTTGCAATCAGTTTAGTTGAATTCCGATTGCCGTGGATCTGCTTCTATCGAGTCTACAATGACCCGCGCGGACCATTCCGCCCCGGCGAGCAGAATCAGCGTGCCAATGAACGACCAAAGGATGATGCTGATGGATTGCACGAACGGCGGAACTTCCCGGGATAGTTTGGCGCGCAAATAGGGCCAAGTGGCAATGTTGATCCATTTCGAAATTTCAAGCAGTATCGCCACGGCAGCCGAGGCCGGGATAACGCGCCTGACCGGAATCCGGGTATTGGGCAGAAGCCAGTAGATGAGAAAGATCATCAGCATGGTGATGGGAAGAGCCGTTATTTTGAGCGCAACGGCTTGGAGAATGGCGCTCCAGCGGCTGGTTCCAAAGGTGGAGGTGAGGAACTGCACGTTGACCGTGGTGAGGCAGATGGACGCAAGCACCAGCACACCGCAGGCGAAGATCAGGCCCAGGCTGATCATCTGGTTACGCAACAAGCTGCGGTTCTCTTTAACGCGCCAGATGCGATTTAAGGCAACTTCGAGCGGCGTGAAAATGGCGTTGGCAGTAAAGAACAACAGGAAAATGGAAAACCAACTGAACCTGCCGGGCGCGGCTATTTTGAGCGAACCCAGGAAATCGACGCCGAAATTGGCTGGGAAGTAATCGTTCAGAGTCTGGTAAATGATCTTTACCGCGGCTTGCCAATGCAGCAAGGAACGGCAGAGAAGAATCATCGCGACCAGAAAAGGAAAGAACGAGATGAGGACGTTGGCCGCTACGGCGAAAGAAAAAACGTGGACTTCGGTTTGCAGCAGGAACCGCAGGGAGAGCAAAATGCTGCGCCACAGCCCGCGCCAGGTACGGATGCGGATTAAGGGCGCCAGATAAAAAGGATCTTTTCGCCCCGCTAGCGGGGTGGGAGCAGTGCTCACAGTTTACTTCTTGGCTGAGCTTCCGGCGCTTGACCCCTCATCGTGGATATCGGTCAGATTGTATTCGTCGTTCGAGGCGCTGACGTTTAGCGTGGCTTTGATCTTTTCGCCGGGCCGCAGCGCACCGAATTCAGCTTTGGATTTGATCGGGTAGTCCATTGTCATGGCTTCCATGAAGCCCGGAACCGCCGCTGCCGCAATGCTGGCCGTTTGATCCTTCGGATTCGTGCTGACCACGGTGCCTGTCAAGGTGTACCGGTGCGCAACCGTGAAGTCAGGCCGCTTGCTGGAACAGCCGGCCGCAAACAAAAGCGCAACTAGAACTGCACAAAGAGATTTCACGGGGATCTCATTCCAGGGTATCGGACGGGGCCTTACGGCTCAAGATCGAGGGTGGCTGCCAGTGGCAGAGCAGTTGCATGCCTGTTTAGAGGGAAACGGCTCTTGCATGTCGATACTCGTGAGCGCACCTACGCAGGCGAACCGGCTCATCAAGCTGAATATTCCAGCTTTGAAGGACCCGGACAAGCTGTTGCTGACCAGTTTCACGGGCCAGGAGGGCATATCGTTTCCGTTTCACTACGACCTGCAATTGCTTTCGACGGACCCGCGTATCTCATTCGAGGACGTGATCGGGAGCGAAGCCACCATTACCATTGTTCTGCCCGGCGGTAATACGCGTATTATCAACGGCATCATCAGCGCGTTCAGCCAGGGCGGCCATGCGAACGATTTCACCGGTTATCAGGCGACCCTGGTATCGCAAATGTGGCTGCTCACACGCGTGGCCGATTCACGGATTTTTCAGAACAAGACGGTGCCGCAGATTGTGCGCGAGGTTCTGGATAAAAACCATATCCAGCACGTGGTTGAAAACCTGGAGCATGACCAGTATAAGCCGCGCGAATACTGCGTGCAGTATGCCGAAACCGATTTCCATTTCATCAGCCGTCTGATGGAAGACGAAGGCATTTTTTACTACTTCGAGCACATTGCCGGGACGGAAAAGGAACCGCACGACCGCCATGTTCTGGTGATCGCAGATTCCATTTCGAAGACCCATACCGTTCCGTTCTTCTCCGAAGCAGAGTTCCGGTCGGCAAGCAATAAACAGTCGCAGGACCAGGCGATCTATTCGTGGAGTATGACGCAGGAAATCCGGCCGGATAAATACACGCTGCGCGACTTTGATTTTAAGAAGGCGAGCGTAATGACGGAAGTGGCCACGACGCCCGGTGTGAAAAACCCGACGCGCGAGGTCTACGATTATCCCGGTTATTTCGACACCTTCGACGAGGGGCAGCGCCTGGCAGATCTGCGCATTGAAGAGATTGAAACCGCCAATACGATTGTGGCCGGAAGCGGAACCTGCCGCGCCTTTGTCTCAGCGTTCTTCTTCCATTTGAAGGGTCATTATCGAAAAGATGTGAATGGAGATTATCTGTTAACCACAATCTTCCATAACTTTTCGCAGGGCGACGATTTCTGTAGTACAGGCGACGCGGCATCTAAGGCGTTCGTATATACGAACAACTTCTCGTGCATTCCTGCTGAACGCCGTTTCAGGCCGCCGCGAACAACGCAGGTTCCGGTGATTGCGGGCGTGCAAACAGCCATTGTGGTCGGCAGAAATACCAGCCAGCCGAACGGCGATCCGCCCGCGCCACCACCGCCGCACACTCTCCAGGACGAGATCTACACGGACGAGTTCGGCAGGGTTAAGGTTCGCTTTCATTGGGACCGCGCCAAACAGAACGGCGACAATACCTGCTATTTGCGCGTCGCCCAGAACTGGGCGGATGTGGGCTGGGGACACCAATGGATCCCGCGTGTGGGGCAGGAAGTGATCGTAAGTTTTCTCGAAGCCGATCCTGATCGCCCAATTATCACGGGCGCCGTATACAACCGCGACCCTAAGCGCTTGCCGTTCACGACAGATCATTACAAAACTCAAAGCGGCATTCGCACTCGCAGCAACCCGATAGATCCCGACGGTCCGAACGATCGATTCAACATGTTTCGCTTCGACGACAAACGGGATTGCGAGCAGGTCTACTTGCGGTCACAAAAACGGCTGGATGTGCGCGCTTTAGGCTCCTACTTTGATACCTGCGGCGGGGATCGCAACACGCTCATCGGCGGCAAAGATGATAAAGGCAATCAGGGCGGCGATTACACGCTTACGGTCGGGAACGACACCGACGTGCATATCAATGGCGGGCTATATGCGCAGGTTGGCAAAGTCGTCAACTTGTCCGTATTGGGCGACGTTGTTGCGGATTTGAAAGCGAACCAGTCGGTGCTGGTCGGCTCGAAATCTGAGCTCAATGCAAAGCAGATCATTTTGGAAGGGCTGGAAAAGATCAGCTTAAAGGTGGGCGGCAGCTTTGTCGTGATTGACAGCTCCGGCGTGACGATCAGCGGGCCAACGGTGAAGATTAATTCCGGCGGCGCGGGCATGCCGTGCAGTAGTCCGGATATAGACGATCCGCTGGATGCGGCCCCGGCGGATACGGGCAAACCGGGGTACGTCGATTGCAGTAAGGGCGGGGGTGGAGGCAGGAAGCGCAGGCATCGTCATTTGAACGCGCAACATGCGCCTCCGTTCGCCACCACGAAGCTGCCCGATGGCAGCATCAAGGTCGGAAACAGTATCATCATCAAGCCCGACCCGGCGGATGCCTCGTACCAGGATGCGGTTCTGGACGCGCTCACGACCATGACGAATCAACCTGCGGGCATGGATAATCTGAACGCGATTAACAATCAGCCCAATAGCGTGACAATACAGCCTGGCTCGCCACCGCAAACGAATTACAACAGTTGGCAAGACGGCGCGGCGAAAGGAAAACCGGCAGCGGATGGAACCACAGGTACAGGCAAAGGTACCGGCAGCACGATAAATTATGACCCCAATTTCACGCCCACGAGCACGGCGGATCCCAGTGTCACGATTCCAAACGACGTTGTGCTTAATCACGAGATGTCTCATGCGCGGCATGGCGCCGAGGGGCAGGACGACAATACTCCCGATGCTGCGAACCCCCAAAATGGCACCGTGGAAGAGAGCCAGACCATTCAGGAGGAGAACACATACCGCAGCCAGCGAATACTGGACGATGGTAAGCCTGTGCCGCAACGAAAGGACTGGACGACAACATGAAATTGTTGTTGCCTGCTTGCGCACTGCTTGGAGGTTTTCTTATGTTTGAAGGCGTTTCCTCGAAAGAATCATATGCGGCTGTTAGCGCCGGCGGCGCGCCCATTGATTTTCAGGTGGAGTACTCACTGAAGCCCGGCGCGTTATCTGTTCATTACGTGATGTTCAATACGCGAGCGAACCCGATCTACGTATTTAACGTGCTGTGGGAGTTCGATAAAAGCGGCAAGCAGATTCCCGCAAGCCAGCCTGTTTATGCCTGTTTGCGGCAGGATGGCACGCTGCATTTGGCGAAAGAGATACTGCCGGTACCGGCGGGAAAGAAGATCTATGCGCGGATTGTTCCACTTGTGACCAGGCTGGATCCCGGGCGGACGCTGGAGGAAACGATTCAGATTCCGGCTCCGGTGGCCGAGTACAACC
Source organism: Terriglobia bacterium (assembly GCA_021324185.1). GTDB lineage: Bacteria > Acidobacteriota > Terriglobia > Bryobacterales > Bryobacteraceae > Bog-105. The sequence continues at coordinate 22,718 of JAJPJN010000165.1, forward strand.
CCTACTTTCCCGTTACGCCTGATTCCAAGCAGCGGCTGGAACAGGCGCGAGCGGTCGAGTTTTCGATTCAATTCGTAAATCAAGCCGAGGGCATGGAGACTCATGCGGGGGCAGTGCCGCCGGGGCTCCGTTTAGATGCGCCGAATCTTTTCGCAAATCTCGAGACGCTACGCGGGCGCCCGGATGCATTGCCGGTTCCGGTGCAAAAGCGGCTCGATAACTTTGAGGAGTTTTAGAATGCCGCCAGCCGCACGATTGGGAGATCCGGTTAGTCATCCGCTTCCACCGGTCCTGACAACGGGGCCCGGCAGCCCGAATGTCAGCATCGGATTCAAACCTGCGTGGCGGGGCGTTTTGGCATCGGTCGCGAGCGCGCTACAAGCAGCGAAGAAGATTTCCGATCAGGCAATTCAGACGGCTGAAGCGGCTACAGCCGCGGCTGCCGGCACACCGGGACTGCCGGCGGCGAAGGCGGCAGAGGAGACCACGAAATCGACGTGCGCGGCCAGCATGGGATCAGCAATCAGCGGCTCTGCCGCAGGCGCGGACATCCATACATGCAGTACGTTGCTCCCAACCCCGCCGCATGGTCCCGGGGTGGTGATTGACGGTTCGAAAACCGTCATCATTAACAACCTGCCTGCTTGCCGGCAGGGCGATACGATCCTCGAAGCTGTAGGGCCGCCAAACAAAATTGCAGCGGGTCTGCCCACAGTGCTGATTGGATGAGCTTCAGAATAGCTGCTCTTCGAACTTCACGCCCAACATGATGCTCTGGTCGAAAGTGGGGCCACTGAATTCGAAAAAGCCGCCGCTCGCGCTTGCGCCCAACCCTGTCATCTGTAGCGTCAGCTTTGCTGGTTTGATGCTCGAATGGCCGATGTCAAGACCAAAACCGGCTGCCGTGCCTTTGCCCCATGTCAGAGTGATCTTCTTGGACGCCTGGTAGGGATCGTACTGGATGTTCGCACCCAGCGCCAGTTGCAGCAGTAGAGAAAACGAGAACGAAAACTTGCCGGCCTTGAGCGACTGAAAAGCGTAGGCCAACTGCAATTGCAATTGGGCCTGCTCGGCCGTTTCCGACAGCGATTTGTCCTGTTTTGAAAGTGCTGCAAAATCCGGATTATAGCGGTTAGGATCCAGCACAATGAAATTTCGCGAGCCCTGGCCGGTAACAGTTATCTCCCACCCCTTTTCGTCATCTTCATGGAACTGCCAGTTGAAATCGATGGAGACGACTGCATCCACCTCGGCGCTGTTCACCGGGTCCTGAATGGACCTGATATTAAACGGCTGATGGGTTGTGGCCTGAGGGCCCAGGGTCACGTGATAGAAGAGGTGGGTACCTTTGAGCGGTTTTCCGGTCTCCTTGCGCTTGGCCTGATCCAGTTCTTTGCAAATTCGCAGCGCATCCTCATCCGGCAGGCGCTCAAATTCCGGAAGGTAGAACTCTTTGTCGGTGATGACGAACTCAATCCCGATTCCATCTGGGGCAGCCAGCCGGATCAATTGAGTTTGCGGAAAGCTGTATTGCGCATCCACGCCGCTGCGGAAGTAGAGATCGGGGTTTAAGAGACTGTAGGACCGCGTCCCTAAGGGACCGGGGAAACGAATGCGCCGGCTCATCGCACTGCATAGCAGCAGTTGGCATGCCAGAATGTGGCGGCCCTTGGCGGCTTTGTGGATATAATTGCGAGGACCCCACGGAAGGAGATTTGGTTCTATGAGCACGCTAGCGCCCGAACTGCCGCTTGAACCACGCGAGAGCTTTGCCGACGACCTGGCCGGAATGGGCAGCTACTTCATCGATCCAGAAGGCGCGGCCAAGCGTGCATTTCGCAAATGGTTCTGGATAGGGCCGCTGATTGTGGTCTCCATCGTGGCGATCATCACGCAATTGGTGCGCCTGCCGATTACTCAACAGGTGATGGAGACGATGGCGCCGCCGAACGGGTTGTCGCCCGAACAATGGGAGAAACAAACGCAGGTGAGCCTGATGGTCCAGCACATCTTCGTGTGGTGCTCGCCCATTCTGGTTCTTGTCATCTACGCGATCCAAACAGTCATTCTGCTGGCGATGTCTTCCATCCTGACCGTTAATGCCAAGTTCCGCAGCCTGTTCAACATCGTGGCCGGCTGCTCGCTTATCACGGCGCTGGAAGCGATTGCGAGCGTGGTGGTGTTGCGGATGAAAGCGCCCGTTGCGAGCCTGGCGGAGCTAAAGCCGCCGTTAGGATTGGATATTTTTCTGCCCGAAGGCGCCAATAAAGTGGTGCTGGGGCTCTGCAGCTACGCCAGCATCTTTAATCTCTGGTGGATCGTGATGATCGTGCTGGTGCTGGCGGCCGCATTCCGCATCAGCAAAGGCAAAGCGTTTGCAATCGTGCTGCCCTGGATCCTGCTGAGTCTGGTGTTTATTGTCATAGGAGCGGTCTTTACACCGTCGCAGTCATAGAATGGAGACACGCGCACACTCCGCTTGCCGGCCGTAGTGCGCTTTTCGAGAAAGGCGGCAATTAGATGTTTCGAAGCATAGGCCTACCGGAGCTGATTGTCATTGTGGTGGTATTTGCGCTCCTGTTTGGCGGGAAAAAGATTCCGGAACTCGCCAAAGGATTAGGCGAGGGAATTAAGCACTTCAAGAACGCAGTAAAAGACGAAGACAACAAAGACGATACAAAAAAATCGTAAATCCGGCTGCCAGCCATCAGCGCTCAGCTAGTGAACCGGAATGAACCGGGGAAGCTGAACGCTGACAGCTAACGGCTGACAGCCAGAACTCTACTTCCCGGCCGGCTTTTTCGGTGGAACGATCGCGTCTTTGACAGACTTCGCGACGCGGAACTTGACTACTTTTTTAGCTGGAATCTTAATTGCTTCGCCGGTTGCAGGATTGCGGCCCGTCCGTGCTTTACGCTCGGCGCGAACCAGGCGTCCGATTCCGGGCAGGATAAAGACTCCGTTCTTTTTGGTTTCGCGCACCGCCAGCTCGGCCAGCGCTTCTACAAAATTCTTCGCCACTTTGTTGTTGACACCGGTGGTTTCCGCGAGCTCTCTGATGATCGCGGTTTGGGTCATGCGTTTCGCTTCAGGCATCTCATTCTCCTCTTTGCTTCAGCTTTGAATTGTCGACAGACTTTGCGCGTTTTGCCTGGTTCTGCCTTCCGGGGGCATAAAACAGAACAGCGCAAAAATGTTTCGGCTTGCCGTTGACAACTCGATCATACGGAACTCCGAAGAGCTTGTAAAGAAAAAACCGCCGAAAAACGCGCTTTTTCTGAAATTTTTTGGTCCGGCATAGCTCGAAAGCCCGTAAAACGGGGTTCAAAGCATGCTCGAGCGCCCGGAACGCTTGTTTCTGGCGCTTTCCAGCCCTTTTGTCGTTCGAGAAATTTCTGCACAGTGGGTTGCCGCAGAATCAGGCAGAGGATCCATTTGCGTACCGGCCTTACAATGCCCGAAATAGTTTTTCAATGGAGGCGCATGGAAGAGAGCGAAACTTGGTGGACGCGCGTCCGCGAAGATGCCTTCCAAATTGACCGGAAAATTCGCTATATGTTAGCGTAAAACGAGTAGGGAAATCCGTTACTCGTAGTGCGCTCAGGCGCTTCGAGCCTGCGTGCAGATCCCTTTCCCAGCTAGAAAAACCTCCCATGGATGCGACGCTACACGCGCTAGGTGACCTTCTGATAAAGGCCATTCCCACGGCCATCTTTTTCATTTTTCTAACCGTTTATTTGCAGAAGGTTTATTTCAAGCCGATGGCGCGCATCCTGGAGGAGCGCCGCAAGGAAACGGAAGGCGTGCGCGAACTGGCGCAGCGGGCGTTGGAGGCAGCCGAAAAGAAGACCTCGGAGTTTGAGCACGCTTTACAACTCGCTCGCGCCGAGATCAACCGGGAACACGAAAAGCTGCGCCAGCACTGGATCGCCGAGCAGACGGCCAGAATCGCCGAAGCGCGCGCGGAGGCCGATCGCCAGATCGAAGAGGCCAAACAGCGCATCGCCGAGGAGGTCCGTAAGGCAGAGGCCGACATCGCGATGAGCGTCGATGCTTTGGGCGAGCAGATCGTCAATTCGCTGCTAAAACGGAGAGCTGCGTAGTGGTTGGGCGAACGACTCGGCTTTTGACTGCTGCCGGCGTGATTCTGTTTGGCGCGGCGTTGCAGCTCGCCGCCCAGGAAGCAGCCGCGCAGGAAACGGCGCTGCTCGATGCCGTGACGATGCGGAAAATCGTAAACACGGCGATCTTTTTTGCATTAATCGGCTGGTTTTTGTGGAAATATGCGCCGCGTTTTTTCAACGCGCGCTCGGCAGATATACAGAAGGCGATTCAGGATGCAACCGGCCTCAAGCTGGAAGCCGATTACCGCTACTCCGAGGTGGACCGCAAGATGGCGACACTTGGGGAGGAAGTGAAGCACATGCGCGAACAGGCGCGCAAGGAATGGGAGCGCGAACGCGAGCGCCTGCGGCAGGAAGCAGACGAAGATATACGGCACATTCGCAACAACGTGGCCAATGAGCTGGAGGCGTTCCGGCTGGAAGGCGTTCAGCATTTGCGGCGGCATACGGCTCGGCTGGCTCTCGAATCGGCAGAGCGCCGGCTGCGGCACCGGTTTGCACAGGGCGAGCCGGACGCCTTGATGCAGAACTTCATTCACCTGGTGGAAAGAGGAAAGAACTAATGACCGGCGCGGTCGCAAAACATTACGCCAGCGCCTTGGCCGAAGCCGTTTTCAAGCCGAATTCGGGACTGTCACCGCAGGATGCCGTGAACCAGTTGCGTGCCGTGGATTCGTTATTTTCGGAATCGAAGCCGCTCGAACGCGCGCTGCTTTCTCCGGCAGTAAAAAGGACTCGCAAGGAAGCAGTCATCGGACGCATTGCGGATCAGCTTGGCCTAAATCGCCTCATTCGAAATTTTCTGCTGGTGATTGTTTCGCATCGCCGGACGTCCGATCTTCGGGCCATGCGGCGCGAATTCGAAGCAGTGGTTGACGACCGGCTGGGCTGGATTCCGGCTGAAATTACCTCGGCGAAAGAGTTGGATGCCCGGCAGAGAGAACAGATCGAGCGCGCGCTCGGAACCAAGCTGGGCAAGTTTATACGAGCGCACTATACAGTGGATCCCGATCTTCTGGCGGGCGTGCGGGCGCGCGTAGAGTCGAAAGAATATGACGCGACTCTGCGCGGCAGCCTGGAACAGATGCGCCGCCGTCTTTTAGCAGCTCACCAATAGTTTTGAAGGAATAAGTATGGCTCAAATCAGAGCAGATGAAATCTCGCGCGTGCTCCAGTCGGAGATCGAAAACTTTGACGCGGTCGAGAATGTAGCGGAAACCGGCTGGGTCATCAGCGTAGGCGATGGCATTGCACGCCTCTATGGACTCGAAAATGTCATGGCGGGCGAACTGGTTGAATTCGGCCCCGAAACGGTGGGCATCGCTCTCAACCTGGAAGAAGACCAGGTGGGCGTGGTGCTGCTGGGCGATTACAGCCACGTCAAAGAAGGCGATCAGGTCCGGCGCACGGGCCGCATCATGTCGATTCCGGTTGGCGAAGCAATGATCGGCCGCGTGGTAAATGCGCTCGGCGTACCCATTGACGGCAAGGGTGCGATCGAAACGAAAGAGTTCAATCCGCTGGAGCGCCTGGCGCCCGGCGTGGTGGACCGCCAGCCGGTGAAGCAGCCGCTGCAGACCGGTATTAAAGCCATCGATGCCATGGTGCCGATCGGACGCGGGCAGCGCGAACTCATCATCGGCGACCGGCAGACGGGCAAGACAACGATTGCACTCGACACAATCATCAACCAGCGCGGTCAGGACGTGATCTGTATCTATGTCGCGATCGGGCAGAAGCGATCGACTGTCGCGCAGGTGGTTCGAACACTTGAAGAGCATCGCGCGATGGATTACACCATCGTGGTGGCAGCGACGGCTTCAGATCCCGCGCCCATGCAGTACATCGCTCCCTATGCGGGTTGCGCGATCGGCGAATATTTCCGCGATTCCAAACGCCATGCCTTGTGCGTCTACGACGATCTTTCCAAGCACGCTGCGGCGTACCGCGAAATTTCGCTGCTGCTGCGCCGTCCACCGGGGCGCGAGGCGTACCCGGGCGATGTGTTCTATCTGCACAGCCGGTTGCTGGAGCGCGCGGCCAAGCTGAATGACCAGAACGGCGGCGGCTCGCTTACCGCTCTTCCGTTCATCGAAACGCAAGCCGGTGACGTTTCCGCCTACATTCCAACCAACGTTATTTCCATCACCGACGGCCAGATCTATCTCGAAAGCGACCTGTTTAACGCGAATATCCGTCCGGCCATTAACGTCGGCTTGTCCGTCAGCCGTGTGGGCGGTAGCGCGCAGATCAAGGCGATGCGCGCCGTAGCCGGAACGCTGCGATTGGATCTTGCGCAGTATCGCGAATTAGCGGCTTTTGCGCAGTTCGGTTCTGATCTGGATAAGGCTTCGCAGGCGCAGCTCGCGCGCGGAAAACGCTGGGTGGAGGTTTTGAAGCAAGGCCCGTACTCGCCGATTCCTGTTGAGAAACAGGTTGCCATCATTTTCTCCGGTGCGAACGGATTTCTGGATGACATAGCGGTGGAAGACATTCGCCGCTTCGAGCACGAACTCTACGACTTCCTCGATAACAGCAAGCCGGATGTGCTGGAGTCACTGCGCGAAAAGAAGCAACTGGATGATGACCTGAAGAAGCGCCTCGGGGATGCCATCAAGGAATTTAAGCAAGGCTTCCAAAAGACGCAGGAGAAGAAACCGCAGCAGCCCGCCAGAGCCGAAAATAATGGCAATCGCCCTGGCGCGCCTGCTCCCAAAGTGGATCAGCCTGCGGAGAAGGCTGGAGCGGCCCGGGATCTGCAAAGTAAGGGTTAATGCCGAGTTTAATCGACATCCGGCGCCGCATCCGCAGCGTCAAAAACACCCAGCAGATCACCAAGGCCATGAAAATGGTTTCGGCGGCCAAGCTGCGGCGCGCGCAAGAACGCGCGCTGGCTTCGCGGCCGTACGCCAACATGATGGCCCGGGTGCTGGCAAACCTGGCAGCGGCATCGCAAAACAACGAGAGCGTTTCGGATCTGCCTCTTCTGCAATCGCGGGAAGAAAAGCGCATCCAGCTCATTGTGGTGAGCAGCGACCGCGGCCTGGCAGGCGCGTTCAACTCCAATCTCCTTCGCATGGTCCAGCGTTTCATCGAAGAGCACCGGGGAGCGGAGATTCAAGTAGAAACCATTGGACGCAAAGCGCGCGATTACTTCCGTAAACGCAACTACAACGTCACGGGAGAGCATATCGGCGCGGTGGAGCGGCCGAGTTACGAACTGGCGCGCGAGATCGGGGATAAGCTCATCCGTCTTTACCGCAATTCGGAAGTGGACGCGGTTTACATCGCGAGCAATCACTTCAAGAACGTGATGTCGCCGAACCTGGTGCTCAGCAAGATTCTGCCGGTAGAAATGCCGGAAGCAGAGAAGCAGCAGGACAACAATCCGCCGCAGGCGTTGGATTACATCTTTGAACAGCCGGTGGAAGAGCTTCTGCGCGCCTTGCTGCCGCGCTACGTGGAGATGGAGATTTACCGCACCATGCTGGAATCGAATTCAGCCGAGCATGCGGCGCGCATGACCGCCATGGATACCGCAACGAACAATGCCGGCGATGTCATTCAAAATCTGACACTGAACATGAATCGCGTGCGGCAGGCATCCATCACGCGCGAAATTATCGAAATTGTAAGCGGCGCAGCCGCGCTTTCCTAGGAAATTTTTATGGCAACAGCAACAGCTACAGCTACGGAAGGCCACGTCGTTCAAGTCGCCGGGCCGACAATTGAAATTCAGTTCCCCGAAGGGCACGTCCCGCAAATCTTTAACGCCATCCATGTCACCAGCGAAGGCTTTGATGTGCCGGTGAAGGTGGACATCATTGCAGAAGTCGCGCAGCATATCGGTGAAGGCCGCGTGCGCACCATCGCAATGGAACCCACCGATGGCCTGGTGCGCGGAATGAAAGCGATTGATCTGGGCGCGCCCATCAGCGTTCCGGTCGGCAAGCCTACTCTTGGCCGCGTGCTCAATGTGCTCGGCCAGCCCGTCGACAATATGGGGCCGGTGCAAACAGACAGGCGCGCGCCCATTCACCGGCAAGCTCCCGCATTCGAAGAGCAATCCACCCAGCTTGAAATGTTCGAGACGGGCATCAAAGTCATCGACTTGCTGGAACCGTATCTGCGTGGTGGAAAGATCGGCCTGTTCGGCGGCGCCGGCGTCGGCAAGACGGTCATCATTCAGGAGCTGATCAATAACATCGCCATGAAGCATGGCGGCGTTTCCGTGTTTGCCGGCGTGGGCGAGCGCACGCGCGAAGGCAACGACCTCTGGCTCGAAATGCAGGAAGCCGGCATCGTCGATCCGCACGACTGGCGCAAATCGAAGGTGGCGCTGGTATACGGCCAGATGACCGAGCCTCCCGGGGCGCGCTTGCGCGTGGGTCTGACCGGTCTGACCGTCGCCGAATATTTTCGCGACGAAGAAGGTCAGGACGTGCTGCTCTTTATCGACAATATCTTCCGGTTCACGCAAGCCGGCTCGGAGGTTTCGGCGCTGCTGGGACGTATGCCATCGGCGGTCGGATACCAGCCGAATCTTGCAACTGAAATGGGCGACCTGCAGGAACGCATCACTTCTACCAAGCGCGGTTCCATCACCTCCGTGCAGGCGATTTACGTGCCCGCCGACGATTACACCGATCCGGCGCCTGCTACGACGTTTGCTCACCTGGATGCGACGACGCAGCTATCACGCGCCATTTCGGAGCTGGGCATTTACCCCGCCGTCGATCCGCTGGCGTCTACATCGCGCATTCTCGATCCGAATATCGTCGGCGAAGAGCACTACCAGGTGGCGCAGCGCGTAAAGCAGACGCTGCAGCGTTACAAAGACCTGCAGGACATCATCGCGATTCTCGGCATCGATGAATTGAGTGATGAGGATAAGCAGGTGGTCGCGCGCGCGCGGCGTATCCAGCGCTTCCTTTCGCAGCCGTTTCACGTAGCGGAACAGTTTACCGGGCGTCCGGGCAAGTACGTCAAGCTGGAAGACACCATTCGCAGCTTCAAAGAAGTGGTCGACGGCAAGCACGATAATCTGCCTGAGCAGGCGTTCTACATGCAGGGCACGATAGATGACGTGCTCGAAGCCGCCGAAAAGATGAAAGGCTGACGGCGGATTCGCAGATGGCCGACACGTTTCAGCTTCAGGTTGCGACGCCGGAGCGCCTGGTGGTGGATGAGCAAGTCACCGAGGCCGAAGTGCCCGGGCAGAACGGTTACCTTGGCATCCTGCCTGGCCATGCGCCGTTGATGACCGCGCTGAATCCGGGAGTCTTGACCTACCAGGGCGGTGGCGGCCCGCACGTATTGGCGATTATGGGCGGCTTTGCCGAAATATCGGAAAATCACGTCCGGGTGCTGGCGGACGGGGCTGAAACGCCGGAAGAGATTCAAATCGATCGGGCGCGCCGGCAGCTTGAAGAAGCATCGCACAAGCTGCACGATGCCAAAGATCCTGCCGAAGTGGAGATTGCTATGCGTGCGCTGCAACAGGCTCAGGCGCGGATTGATGCAACAGGACGCAGTTCCAGTTCGTTATCGGCGCGCTAGGAGCAATTATCTTCGGTCTAAGGATTAGCCGAAATGCGCTGGTCCTTACGCTTATATGGGCTATCGCCGCGCTAGCAATTCTGCCGGTTGCCTTCCATTGGCATGCGGGCCCACCGCGTGTATCCCGGACAACGCTCGCCTGGCAGGTGTGTTATGCCGTCGTCTTTCTGATCTGCTTTGCCATTTACCGGGTGGAATTACGCCGAACGGGGCGTCAAGGCGCGGTCGTCATTGTTGCCACGTGTCTGTTCCTGACCGGCATCGTGAACAACGTGCACAAGTACTACATCGATGAAAGAAAAGATCTGTTTCCCTATATTTCGGACGAGGCTTGGCAAGAGACTCTGCAGGAAGCTGTTGTTGATCTGCGCGCAGACGTTGCTCCTCATTCGTACCGATTTCTGCCCAACGGCATAGTGCGCTGGCTGCAACTCGGCAAAGTAGACTTTCGAGCTGCTGCGGATATATACCGTCTCATCACTGGGCTTTTGCTCTTTTATGCGATCTATTGTTTCGCCCGGCGGTATACAACGTTCGCTGGTGCCACAATCGCAATGCTGCTCACAGCATCCCTCTATGCGATCAGCTTCGAGCACTACGCCGGCCAATTAACCGATCCGCTGTCCCATCTCTCCTTCGTAGTTGCGTTTATCTCGCTAGCGACCGCGAATTTCCCTTTGCTGTTTACAACCCTGCTGATTGGGTCGCTCGCGAAGGAGACGGTCCTGGCGCTTGCCGGCTTTTACGTGCTCTTTTGCCGAACGGATAAAAGATACGAGTTTAAGGCCGTCCTTTTATGTGCGGCGTGCGTGGCCTTTTATTACGCGGTCCGTTATTTCGTCCTACATCAAAGCATGTCCTACAGGAGCATCAGCCTCACAGATCCGGGGCATATTTCGACCGCGCTAAATAGCCCCGAGTGGCCGCCCATCGTCCTACTGATCGTGTTTGGGCCAGCCTACTTTCTAGTTGCTGCCTGGAAAGAAACACCCCCGATTCTAACGAGACTCTACCTTTTTCTTCTCCCGGTGCTGCTGACTACAAGCTTCGTTTTTAGCTGGCCCCAGGAAGGACGCAATTACATGCCGCTGGTGTACATTCTGGGCGTAATTGCCGGACGCTACTGCACCAGGCGGGGCGACGCGATCTCGTGACCAAATCATCTGGCCGTGGAGCCGGGTTTCAGCAAATAATACTGTACCCGCCGCCATAACTACTGCAATGCGGAACGCACCTCCGGCGAGGTTCTGGCGGCAAAAACAGTCCATTGATTCGCCTTCAGGTCCTGAAGCACGCCTTGTTGCCAGGCGTAATCCGGATGGCCCTTGAGGAACTCGGCTGCATGAAACTCGACGCCGCACGGGTGCCCCATTCCCGCAACGAAAGACATCTTTTCCGCCATCGCGGTATCGGCCACTTTCACTTCCGCGACACCCGCGGGCCCGTGCGGGCCATACCAGCCGGGCAGACCGCGCGGCGAGCGGTCGATGTGCCCGCAGATAGTGCGCTCGTCGGGATCAATCTGCTTTTCAATGATGTCGTAATGATCCGTCTCGAACTTCTTGCCCGATTCCACGTCGATCTTTCCTTTGTTCGCCGCCATGAGCTGATCCCAGCGGCGGTGCCGAACCGTGTTGGGCTCATTTGGATTGTCCGCCGGATAATCAGTTTCCTCCGAAATCAGGCGCGGGTTAATCGGGAAATTGGAACCGACGAAATACCCGTCCTTGGTGCGCTCCAGCGTGATTGTTTTGAGTCCCAGTTCCAACCGGCCGATTTCGTTGTTCTTGCGGTCGGCGATGAGCCACGTATTCGCGTAGCCGCCGTTATTGCCGTCTTCCATAATGCGCGCGAAATCGTCGATGGATTCCGAATACTGCATCGCTTTGCGCGCCCGCACAAATTCCGGAACGGCTGTTCTATCGAAGCCATGAAACCGGCCGATGGTGGTTTCGGTGATCATGATGCCTGCGTCGTTGATGCCGAAATCATCGGCGCTGTGAATCAGGCCGGGCATGCCATCCATGATGAGGTGATGGCCCCCGCTAGGGACGATATCGAAGATGATGTCCCAGCGGGTGGCAGTCAGATAGTCCGTCCAGTTGTTGTGCCCCATGACGATGCGTCCGTCTTTGGTGTAGCTTCCGGTTGCGACAAAGGCGCTGCAATGCTCGGGAGGATGACTCGGGGCGATCGCGCCTTTTGCGTCCTTACGGCGCATATCGTCGTAATAATAGGTGAATTCCATGAAGCCGTTCATCGTGACGAGATCCATCACGTCGAGCTTCGATCCTTTTGCCGCCAGCCCTTGCTGCATGCCTTCGATCTCTTCACGATATTCAGCCGGCACTTTAGGCCAGAAATACTGTTGGGCCACCTCGCGCAGCTCCGCCCAACTGTGCTTGACGTCGTGCGTGGTGCTCAGTTCAATGGCGCGCTTGGCATCTTCAATTTCTGCCGCTAAGAGGTAGCCGTGCTGGTAGCCGATTGCGCCAGGAGTGCCTTGCAGATGAACGAATGTCCAGCCGTTTTCCGGCCCGCTGCGGAATCCGCCTGCCAGACGCGGATCGGAAGACGAGGGCGCAGCCGCCGTCAGACCTATAGCCGTGAGCGCAAACGAACACAACAGAGCGGCAAATCTCATGATGACTCATTACAGCACAAAAAAGGCGGCCGGGGTCTGATGCATCATAGTTGTAGAAGTGCAATCCGCCGTTGAAATCAGCGCGCGCGAACGTGAGCTGAATTCCCTTTCCACCGTCACCGCCATCGTCGTGCTCGGCACGGTAACGATGACGTTTGGCGCCATCATCGCCGTTTTTATTGTGCGTTCGGAGGCGCCGCTCTTCTGGGGCCACCTGCGCATCCCGCGGCTGCTGTGGGCCACTACCGCCATTCTGATTGCGAGCAGCATCGTCTTGGAAAAGGCCCGGCGGAAGCTGATGGAAAACGATCAGCACCGCTTTTTCGAACTGGCAGCTTTTGCAACCGGTCTCGGCATTCTGTTCCTGGCCGGCCAGGTGACGGCCTGGTTCGAACTTCTGCACTCTGGAATCGTGCTCGCGCGCAACCCGCATTCGTGGTTCGTGTTTTTATTTAGCGGGCTGCACGGGCTGCACATTGTAGTGGGGCTCATCGGGCTCGCTTATCTGTTGGTGCGCACGCACCAACCTGCCGGAGGACCCAAATACCAGATGAAAACACGCGCACTGGCCAAAGGCGTCTCGATTTTTTGGCACTATCTTGACTTCCTGTGGATCGTGATGTTCGTCCTGCTGTTGACCTGGAAGCGCTGAGGATAACACCCGTGCCGCCGCTTGCGCGCGTGCCCATGCGCAAGCGATAGCATAGAAATCACATCATGCGTTATCTTCGCCTCGCGGTACTCCTGGCGATCTTCTCGCCGGCAGTCTTCTGCTCGGATGAGCTGACCGTCTACGAACTGCTGTCTCCTCAGACACACTCGTTTGCAATCACCTACGACGTCTCGACGTCAGTCGAAGGGTCGCCCTACCTGTTCAATCCGATCCGGCGCGGCTCGGTGGCATCGGATGAGCGCGTGATCGATGCCGCCACGGGAAAGCCGCTGGTCTTTGGCGTGGTTTCTGCCGAACAAGCAGTAAAAAACGGCCTGCGCGGCCGGCCGAATGCGGACCAATACATTCAAGTGACACTTGCGCATCCTGTGCCGAAAAATGGCGAAGCGCGCGTGCGCATCTTCAAAACGTACACGGACGCTGCATCCTATGGTCCCGAGCCGGGCGGCCTCATGTTTCAACGCAGCTTCGGTATTAAGCGCAACGTCATCGTTTTGCCTAAAGGCTATGAATTGATTTACTGCGGCGCGCCGGGTATCGTCTCCACCCAGCCGGACGGCAGAATTCGCGTCAGTTTCTTTAACGACCGGGATGATGAACTGATGGTTCGCCTGAAAGGAAGGCTACTGCCGTGAGATTCATTTGGATTTTGATTGTAGCGCCGCTTGCGTTTGCGCAAATCCATCGCGCCGAGCAGGATCGCGAAATCCGTTACTGGCTGCTCGATCCCGGCACGCATCAGTTCAAGATCTCGCACGATTTCAACGTCACCCGAGTGGGACAGAAATACGTTCACAGTTTCGTTCGTAAGGGCAGTGTCGTCACGCAATCACAAATATTTGATCTCGACACCGGCGAGCAGTTAAAAACCTACAACGTCACCGGCAAAGAGACAAACGCCCTGGGATACTATCCCACGCCTGCGCCGGATGATGAAGTCGTCGTCCAGGCGGAATTGCCGCATCCTATTGAGCCGGGTCAGTCGGTCCGCGTCCGCGTGATCGAAACCTATACTGACCCGACCTATACGGTCAAAAACGGGGAATTGGTTTGGGACCGGACGCTTGGGCGCCCGCGCAACGAAGTGACGCTTCCCGAGGGCTGGATGCTGTCGCAGGTGACCGTACCAGCCATCATCTCGCTCGATTCAGAGGGCAGAATTACCTGCCGCTTCACGAATCCGCGCAACGATGAAATCCACGTTGTTTTGAAAGCGCGCCGGAGGCCGGGCAGCTAAGCTCCGGACCGGTGCAGCGTGAACACCGCGATCTCCGGGGGACAGTTCCAGCGCACCGGCAGAGACGAACAGCCTAAGCCGCCGCCCGTGTAGCCTTCCATCCGTTGGTGTGTCCAGCGGCGATAAGTGAACGCGCGAGGGGATTTACTGTTGCTGCGCAGCGCCCCTATCTTGGGAAAACGAACCTGACCCCCGTGCGTATGGCCGCATAGATAGATGCGCACACCGAAAGCTGCGGCTTCGCTGTACAGATCGGGTGTGTGCGCCAGCAGAATTTTAAACCCGCTATCTGGAACGCCCGCCAGCGCGCCCGGCAAATCGTCGCATTTGTAGTCGAACGGATCGTCGACGCCCGCAATCCAAATCGACTCACTTCCCTGCCCGATCTCAACCGCTTCGTTGATGAGCATGCGCACGCCGAGTTCTTCCAATTCGAATGCAACCGGCGATTCGTCATGGTTGCCGAGAATACTGTAGATTCCTTGCCGCGCCGCGATATACGGCAATAATTGGCGCACTCGCCGGTAGACTTCATCCCAAGGCCCCTCGTCGTCGAACCGGTAATCGCCGGTAATGAGGCATAGATCGGCCTCGAGTTTCTGAAGAGTTGAGATGACAATTTCCGTCAGGCCATCCACACCGTCGATATGCAGGTCAGTGAGATGCATGATGCGGAAGCCGTCGAATGCAGCCGGCAAATCAGGGAAATATAGATCGTATTCCAGGACGACCGGGCTGAGCGCATGCTGCCGCCCGCGATCGTAAAGACCAAGCAGTTGCAGCCCGGCTTTAATTGCCGGCGCGACCAGGCGCTTTTCGTGCCGCCGGAATAAAGATTTTGTCTTGACCTTGCCGCCGATACGCGCAAACTCTTCTTCTATCGCTATGCGCGCGCGCAAACGATCGGCCAGCGAACGCTTGGCGGAAGCCGTAACTGCTCGCTCGCGCGGAGCCTCAATAGTGCTCTGCATATCCTCCGATAAATAATCGACAGTTGACGCGCCGTGTGTTAGCCGGTCAACTGCGCGGTTCGCAAGCCCCGCATCCAGTATGGCATCTGCCGGCGTAAGCGAGAGGAAGCCTAATATGCTAAGACTATTTCGATGATGAAAATTTTGGCTTTTGCCGCGCTTTTTGCCGCCTTTGGTTTTGCTCAAGACGCTCAGGACAGCCCGCAGGAAGAAGGGCGCGCCAAGAACCGCCGGGTCGAGCTGGTAAAAATGTAATTACTAGTCCCGCTTAAAACGGGCGCGGTCTCCCAGCGCGCCCACCTGCATCTGATGAACGCAACCAAAGTCGCGGTCGTGACGGGCACCGCCCAGGGCATCGGCAGGCGTGCCGCCGAAGTGCTTGGCGAAAGAAGCTACGCGCTTGTGCTGACAGACGTGCAGTCGTGCGCACAAACACTGAGCAGCCTGGATGCGCTGCGTACTGAAGCGATAGAAATTCCGGGCGACATTGCGGACGAAGAGACCGCGAGACGTGTAGCGCAGGCGGCGCTAACGGCATTCGGGCGTGCTGATGTGCTGGTGAACAATGCCGGAATCTCCCATATCTCGCCGGCGGAGCAGATTAGCGCAGCCGATTTCCAGCGGGTCCAGAACGTGAATTTGCTGGGCCCGTTTCTGATGTGCCGCGAGATCGGGCGCATCATGCTACAGCAGCGTTCCGGCAGCATCATCAACATCGCTTCGATTGCCGGCTTGCTGGGGATTGCAGATCGCGCCGCATACAACGCCAGCAAGCATGGCCTCATCGGGCTGACTCGAACTTTGGCAGCCGAATGGGGCGGGCGCGGCGTGCGTGTGAACGCTGTCTGCCCCGGCTGGGTTAAGACACCCATGGATGTTGCCCCGCAGAAAGCCGGGCTCTACACCGATGCCGATATCACCGGACGCGTGCCGATGGGCCGCTTCGCCACGCCGGACGACATCGCCTCCGCCATCGCATTTCTCGCCGATTCGTCGCAGAGCGGTTTCATCAATGGCCATACGCTCTCCGTCGATGGCGGCTGGTTCGCGGACGGAAGTTGGAAAGCTTACGGCTGCGGCGCCGCTGAAGGTTGCTCTGCACTCGGTTGCCAGCGGAAAAATACTCCGGCGAGCGGCGGAATGTTGATCGTAATCGAATAATCGCGCCCGTGCAGCGGAATCGGCACGGTATCTACGCCGCCGAAATTTCCCCGCCCCGTACCGCCGTAGATCCTCGCGTCGGAGTTGAACACCTCTTTCCAATAGCCCTTGCGCGGCACTCCCAGCCGGTAACTGTCGCGTGGTACCGGGCTGAAATTGAATGCTGCTGCGATCATCTCGTCAGCGGAATGCCCCTTGCGCAAGAAACTCAGCACGTTGTTTTCGGCATCGTGCAGGTCGATCCACTCAAAGCTTTCGGGCGTGATTTCGCGGGTGACCAGCGCGGGCTCGCGGCGGTACAGCGAATTCAGATCGCCAATCAACAGCCGTAGCGCCGCATGCGGCGGCCGTTGCAACAGCTCCCATTCGAGGCTGGCATCGTGATTCCATTCCCGCCATTGCCCGAACTCGTCTCCCATAAACAGCAGCTTCTTACCCGGCTGCGCGTACATGTATGAAAACAGCAGGCGCAGATTGGCGAACTTGCGCCAGTCGTCACCCGGCATTTTGCCGATCAACGATCCTTTGCCGTATACGACTTCATCGTGCGACAGCGGCAGCACAAAATTTTCATTGAACGCATACACCATGCGGAAGGTGAGTTCGTGGTGATGATACTTGCGGAAAATCGGGTCCTGCGACATGTACTTCAGCGTGTCGTGCATCCAGCCCATGTCCCACTTCAGGCCAAACCCGAGGCCGCCCACATAAACAGGCCGCGACACCATCGGCCAGGCGGTGGATTCTTCCGCGATCGTCTGCACATCCGGGTGCGCGCGGTACACGTCCTCGTTCATGCGCCGCAGGAAAAAGATGGCATCCAGATTCTCGCGGCCGCCGTATTGGTTCGGAATCCACTGGCCTTCACGCCGGGAATAATCGAGATAAAGCATCGAAGCGACAGCATCCACCCGCAAGCCGTCCGCATGATACGTGTCGAGCCAGAACATCGCGCTGCTCAAAAGAAAACTGCGCACTTCCGGCCGGGCGTAATCGAAGATGAAACTGTTCCAATCGGGATGAATGCCGCGGCGCGGGTCGGCCGGCTCATACTCGTGCGCGCCATCGAAATAACCGAGGCCATGCTCATCGTTCGGAAAATGCGAAGGCACCCAGTCGAGAATGACGCCGATTCCGTTCTGATGAAACTGATCGATCAGCCGCATGAAATCCTGCGGCGTGCCGTGGCGGCTGGTGGGCGCGAAGAACCCGGTGATCTGATAACCCCACGATCCAAAAAACGGATGCTCCATCACGGGCATGAATTCCACGTGCGTAAAGCCCATCTCTTTTACATACGGAATGAGCTGGCTGGCCAGCTCGCCGTAAGTAAGCGAGCGGTTTCCCTGCTCTGCCACGCGGCGCCAGGAACCGAGATGCACTTCGTAGATGGAAATGGGCGCATCCAGGCTGTTCGCATTGGCGCGATTCTGCATCCACTCGCCGTCGCCCCAGTGATAATCGAGATCCCAGATGATGGAAGCCGTTTCCGGCGGCGTGTCGTGGAAGAAGCCGATGGGGTCCGCCTTGGCGGCTTTATAACTGTTCAGCTTCGATTCGATCCAGTATTTGTAATGAGCGCCCGCTGTAACGCCCGGCGCAAAGCCTTGCCAGATTCCGCCGCCTGACGGAAACAATCTGGTGGCGTCGCGCTGCCAGCCATTGAAAGGACCAACCACCGAAACAGACGCGGCATTCGGAGCCCACACAGCAAAATTTGTTCCGCCGCGTTCGCGGATTATGTGTGCGCCCAGCACATCGGCCAATCTGACGTGCGTGCCTTCCTGAAAAAGATAAATGTCGTTCTCGTTGAGAGAGCGCATGTGGATTGCCATTTTGTCCGTTAATCGACCAGCCAGAGAATACCGCGAAGCGGGATGCGCACCCAGTCCGGACGATTATTCATCTCGTACGCGACTTCGTACAGCGCTTTATGCAAAATGAAGGACTGCAGCACAATCTGCTGCTGTTCCGGATCTTTCGGCAAAAACGCGCTCTCCCCCGCAGTGCGCACGTATGCAGCGTAAAATTCTCTACCAACCGCGTCGTACCAATCGGCCGCCAATTGCTCCAACGTTTCCCCGTTCACGCCTCGCTCAAACAGGATCACGTAAGCGGCGTATTGAAATGAGCGCAGCATTCCGGCCACATCGCGCATCGCAAGCGTCTTGGTGCGGCGCTCATGCAGCGGCCGCGCGGGTTCGCCTTCGAAGTCGATAATCATAAAATCGGAGCCGGTCCAAAGCACCTGGCCTAGATGGTAGTCCCCGTGAAAGCGAATGCGCGAAGCGGCGACTTCGAGATCCTGCAGAGCCGCAAATCGCGCAGTCACGCGATGCTCCAGGCGCAGCACTTTTTGCGCCAGCTCGGCTGCTTCCCCCGTGAGCGCTGCCTGTTTACGCCGCAGCGTTTCAAACGCGATATCGGCTTGCGCGAGCATTTCCTGATAGAGCTTCTCCCCGTCTTCGCTGGTGAACGGCTCAGGTTCGAAGTCAGGCGCGCCACCTTGCGCAAGAGCCACGTGCATTTCCGCCGTGCGCCGGCCTAACAGCGCGGCCGAATGCAGATAATCATCGGCCGGTTTGCCATCGAAGTACTCCTTCAACGATTCCAAAGTGTACTTCCAGGCGTCCCCTTGATTCGGAACAAACTGCTGCAGAATTGCGGCCGAATACACATCGCCCTTTCGCGACCTGTAGCTGAGCGCGCCCAGCACAGCGGGCGTATGCGTGAATCCGTGCTCGGTGAGGAACGTGCCAATTTCAACATCCGGATGAATGCCCGCTTCAATCCTGCGAAAGAGCTTCAGAATAAACCGGTCGCCGTAGATGACGGATGTGTTGCTCTGCTCGGCGCGCGAAACTGAGCTCTCCAATTTCTCGAGCGCCGCGTCTGCGGGAAACGCACTTGTGCGCGAAAAGATCAGTTCCCCGGCCTGGCCGCTGTAGCTGGCATTCCCTTGAAACGCGCGCAGCAGAGTTTCACGGAACGCTGCATCCTCCAACGCCTCTACAGGCTGGCCGGAATTTCCGCTCTCATCTGTCAGTACATAGTAGTCGCAATCGCCTTCGGCATATTCCAGCCGCACAATCAGAAAGCGGGCGGATTGCCCAGCAATCGGAATAACGTCTTCGGCCTCCGCTTTCGCGATGTTTCGCGTCTTGCTGCGAAACCAGCGGCGAGTTCGAATGAACTCGGCTAATCGGCGAGCGTCTCGCACAGCATAGGTCATAAGTGTTGGATTGACCGGCGCCGATTACCTTTCAAAGGAAATACTCGAAATGGTCTCCACACGCAGCCGCCGGCGCACGCGGAAAATGTGGCCAGGCACCGAATTCCGCAGCTCGACATAAGTTCTGCGGCCCGACCAGATATAGCGCCGCTCGCCTCTGACGCCACGCCCAACGAAGGTGGCGGCCGACCCTCACCCGGTGGCAGGCTGCGCCCGATGCCCCGGCATATCCCATGGCTAATAGGCTCAGTCAGTTCTCCGTCGGCGTTCTTTCGACGTGATCGATTACGAGCACATCGACAGGCAGCACGCGCGAACCGAGCTTGAGCCCAAGTTGCTTCAGCGAAAAGACAATGGAATCGCGGGGATCCGATATAGCGCCGGCGCCGTCGGGGTCTGCGTTCGGCCTTATGCTCCCAAGTGCCTTGTTGGCTAATGCCATGAGGT
Source organism: Terriglobia bacterium (assembly GCA_021324185.1). GTDB lineage: Bacteria > Acidobacteriota > Terriglobia > Bryobacterales > Bryobacteraceae > Bog-105. The sequence continues at coordinate 42,766 of JAJPJN010000165.1, forward strand.
CCACTTCGAAGGAACCCTGATACCTGCCCTCCAGCCCTGTCTGATTCACAACAGGCCGGTCCATATAGCGGGAGAGCAAGGAGGCAAACGTCTCCATCGTCACGCTGTCGAATTCGTACCGCACTCGCCCGTCTCGTCCCGGTACAGTGCGAGGTTGCTCGCCTTCCGGCACATCCAGGTTGGGCACCGCTTCTTTGAGCCTGGGTCCACCTCGGCCCACTAGTAGCGCGTACGCCGGAGCCTCCCTTTTCTCGCGATGGACCACCAACTTGAACCTCTGGGCCAGCAAGGTTTGCAACATTTCGGGCACCTGCTCTTTCGTGGCGCCCTCCGGTATCTTGGCCACGATATCGAATCTCGGGGTCTCCGACGCAGAGAGCCAGACCGGTCCTTCCACAATCCGGTTGCGGCTTACACGATATGCCCACCAGATCAGCTCCATTACGCTCTTATTGCTAAAGCGTACTAAAGCATTGTCGACTGATACACCGGGCAGCCTGCCGGACATGATGGCCTGCCCATCGAGCGGTGCCACCTCCTTGATCGAAGCAACTTCGAAGCACAACGGAGGCTTCAGCGGTGTCTTGGACTGTCCTAAAGCTGCCCCTGACAGCACTCCCAAACCGGCGGCAATTTTCAAGAGGCAAGTTTTTAGCATCGAAGCGGTCCTTGATTCCTGCTGAGACACTAGTTGGGAGGCACGGTACTATGGCTCTGGAGAGCACGATCTATAGCAGCCCACAGCCACTGAATCCGTGTTGCGCCCACCAATTTTTCACCGTTTACAAATATAGTGGGCGTGCCCTGCACGCCCAACTTTTCCCCTTCGGATATTGAGGCTTTAATTGCATGGTCGTCCTGCTCTTTTATGCAGTGACTAAGTACTCGCTGGTTGACACCGGTTTCTTCCTTCGCTATTTGATCGAGCTTACTCAATGACACAGACAAATGCTGCACATCTTGGCTGAGGTCGGCGGAATGGGCGTGGATCTTGCCCACATAATCCCAATATGCCTCGGCATTCTGCTGGGCCAGACAGGCGGCGTTTACAGCTGCGTGCAGCGCCCACGGGTGTATTGGCAGTGGTTACTCCTTGTAGGCAATCCTCACTAGGCCTTTGTATCGATCAAGCGTTCCGGGAAAGATCTGAGAGTACAGCCGGGCGCAAAAAACGCAAGCCAAGTCATCGAAAACAACTATTGTGACCTTCGAATCTGGCTCATCCCGCGTTTGATGAGGCGCCGTGTGGATAGACCTCCACGGGTCGCTAGTCAAATCCGACTCTTGGAGCCGCGCTAGGCGCTTACCGTCCCGCGACAACAAGAAATTAAAATCGACGTGTTTCCCTTTGTGCGAAAACGTAACCGGCAGGTCGTAATAACCGGGCAGCGCACTGCGACTCGCTCGACCGAGCGTTAATCCGTAATCAGGGGGTATGTCATATTGAGAGCGAATGAGCACTTCCACGCGGCGCGCTTGCTCCGCAGACAAGCGCGCCGGTCGCTCGCTGGGCTGACATCCGTTAAGGGTATACAGCAACGCCAACGCTAACAGGCCAAACGCGATCCGCATCTCGGCAGAGACCCCACAGCGCTGCGTTTCAACGTGCACCTTCCCGCCTGTAGAGCGCTAGGTCAGAGATTTGACTGCGTTGCGATCGCCGCATCCTTTGCCATAAGGCTCGCGAGGATAAGCTCCTCTTTCCCATGCAGTCGCGCGGCCACGCACGCGCTACAAGAACCGCCGACATCTCCGTTCGAGCAAGCATAAGCAGTGCAGCAGGTCCCGCCCGAGTTGTCAGAACAAATAGCGCAACCGGTCGCTGAGATGTAAACGCAGTTTTGCGCTTCAGCCGTCCTCAGCGCCAAAAGACACAGGGGCGCAGCTAGCGCGCAAAACGATACCACCACTCTCCTAAGCACAAACATGCAATCCTCCCCTTTTCAATTTGCCCTTGTTTCTGTTCCATCGTGCTGCCGGTGTTATCCTTGCAGCACTCTCGGACAGTTGAACATTTCAGCCCCCGGGGGGATGTCAATAGCTTTCGTGAAAATTTCGACAAATTCAGAGAATTGGCAGAGAGAATTCCAGAATGCCGACAGACCCGTTGCGTTCCGCCGTTGCGATCTTTCGCGTCTTGCTGCGAAACCAGCGGCGAGTTCGAATGAACTCGGCGGTCCCTGGCAAATTGGTAGCCGTCGAAGTCATAGGCGGTACTAGAGGAAATATTCGAAATCGGTTTCTACGCGCAGCCGCCGCCGGATACGGAAAATATGGCCCGGCACGGAATTCGGGTCCAGCTCGACATAATTTCTCCGGCCCGTCCAGATGTAGCGCGCTCCAGTGAGCAGATCGTTCGCCTGATACGGCTTGTCTTCTTCGATTTCGAGCTTATCCAGCGGCAACTCGACGAACCCGGATTGCTTGTGATGCGGGTCCAGATTGATCACCATCACGAGCAGGTTGGAGCCGTCATCGGCGCGTTTGCTGTAACACAGAAGCTGGTCGTTATCGACCGGATGAAACTCCAGTTGCCAGTCGGTTTGCAGTGCCGGATTCTCATTGCGAATGCGATTCACTAGCGCGATAAATTCCCGCAGGCTCGCCGGGCTGTCGAGATCCCACGCGCGAATCTGATATTTTTCCGAATCCAGATACTCTTCGCTGCCCGGACGCACCGGACGCCCTTCCATCAGCTCAAACGCCGGACCATAAATCCCATAGTTCGCCCCCAACGTAGCCGCCAGCAAGAGCCGGATCATAAACGCCGGGCGAATGCGCAGTTGCAGAAATTCCGTCAGGATATCGGGCGTGTTCGGCCATTGATTCGGGCGGAAGAAATCGCGCACCGGCGGCTTCGTGATTTCGCTCAGGTAAGTAGTAATTTCATGCTTCGCGTTCCGCCACGGGAAGTAAGTATAAGACTGGCTGAAACCGAGCTTCGCCAGACGATACATAATTTTCGGCCGCGTGAACGCCTCCGATAGAAACAACACATCCGGCCATTGTGCCTTGATATCCGTGATGCACCATTCCCAAAAAGGAAACGCTTTTGTGTGCGGATTGTCGACCCGGAAGATGCGAACGCCCTGCTCAATCCAATACACAAATACGCTTTTCAGTTCCTGCCACAACTCCAACCACTTCGGCGTTTCGAAATCGAAAGGATAGATGTCCTGGTACTTCTTCGGCGGATTTTCCGCATACTGAATGGTGCCGTCCGGACGCTTGCGAAACCATTCTTCGTGTTCTTTGACGTACGGGTGATCCGGCGCCACCTGGAACGCAATATCAAGCGCCACCTGCATTCCAAGCTGCTCGGCACGTTTCACAAAGCGGCGAAAATCTTCCAAAGTTCCAAGCTGTGGGTGTATGGCCTTATGGCCGCCTAACTCGGAGCCGATGGCCCACGGGCTTCCCACATCATCGGGCTCTGCGACTGTCGAATTGTTCTTGCCTTTGCGGAATTTCGTCCCGATCGGGTGAATCGGCGGCAGATACACGACATTGAATCCCATCCCGGCGATGTACGGCAGCCGCGCCTCGCAATCCTTGAAGGTGCCATGCCTGCCCGGCTCGGGCGATGCGGAGCGCGGGAAAAATTCGTACCACGAGCTGAAGCGCGCGCGCACCGGATCAACTACAAGAACAAGCTCACGCTGGAATTCCGTCGCAAAGCGCCGGTCCGGGTAGCGCAACATCACTTCATTTAAGACATCATCGATCGCTACCGGCCGGTGCCGCGTGTTCTCTTCGCCCGTACGCAGCGCCTTGGCCTGAACCAGCAGCCATTCTTTATCCGCATCCTTGGCGCGCTCCGCTGCCGCTTCGATCAGCTCGGCGCCAATCAGATAGTCGACCGCCGTATCAGTATCGGCCTGAATGCGCTTCAGAAGATCGCGGCGCCAAGTCTCCCAATGATCCACCCAACCATGAATGGTGTAGCGATAGCGGCCCAGCTCAGTAACCGGAAATTCCGCCGCCCAGCGGTCATTCACCAGCGGCCGCATGCGCGTCTCATTCCATGTTTTCGACGATTCGTGCCGGAACAAAACAACCGCCGCAACCGAATCGTGGCCATCGGTGAAGACGTCGGCCTCGATGCGCACCAGGTCGCCTAGTGTCCGCTTGGCCGGAAACCGGCCGCCATCCACCTCCGGCGAAACGCCTTCAATGACGACGCGCTTCCGGCCGTCGAGCTTCGGCTTTTCCGGCTCCGGCTTTGGCGCCGGGTTCCGCGCAACCCGCTCTTTTACAACGCTTGTATCTTGCACGGCCATTGTTGGTAGGACCTAGGAATCGGAAACGCCGTTACGCTTTTGCTTTTTGCGGCCTCGCCGCAGAGCCAAGCAGAGATCGATACAGATCGATCGTTTGATCCGCAATCGCAGACCAACTGAACTTCTCTTCCACGCGCTTTCGCCCTGCTTCGCCAAACTGGCGGCATTTTTCAGGATCCGCCAGCAGCCCGGACACTTTTCGCGCCAGATCACGCGCAAATTGCTCCGGGTCCCTGGGAAATCCGTGACTGTCCTGCTCAAACGGGACCAGATAGCCGGTTTCGCCGTCGACAACTACTTCTTTGATTCCGCCAACTGCGCTGCCCACCACCGGCGCGCCGCACGCCATGGCTTCCAGATTAATGATTCCGAACGGCTCGTATACAGAAGGACAAACAAAAACGCGAGCATGACTATAGAGCTGGATCACTTCCGGTTTCGAAATCATCTTTTCGATCCAGACAATATGTGGATGATCTCTGCGCGCGTCCTCCACCTTTTGCCGCATTTCAGCGGCGATCTCGGGCGTATCCGGCGCGCCCGCGCAAAGCACCACGCGCGTATCCGGCGGCATGTAGCGAATCGCATCCACCAGATTGGTCACGCCCTTCTGCCGGGTAATCCGGCCCACAAATAAAATGTACGGCCGGTCCGGATCTACTCCGTAGGTTTCGAGCGCGCTGGTTTTCTTCGTCTTTTGATACTCCTTCAGATCGATGCCGTTATAAATGACATGCACGCGCTCCGGATCAAGCGGGTAAACGCGCAGCACGTCTTGCCGCGCATCATTGGACACCGCGATCACGGCATCGGCATCGAGAATGGCGGTCCGCTCCATCCACGAGCTCATCGCATAGCCGCTGCCGAGTTGTTCCGCTTTCCAGGCACGCAGCGGCTCGAGGCTGTGCGTGGTTAGCACAAACGGAACTTTATAGAGCTTCTTGGCCAGAAAACCGGCCATCGAAACATACCACGTATGCGTATGAACGATGTCGATGTTGCGTAGCGCCTTCACTTGTGTCAGGTTAAGGCTGAGCGCTTCGAGGGCGCCTTTGAATTTCTCCGTGGTGCCGTTGGTGATCTCATCCCATGGCTGATCGCCACACACCTGAAGATTGCCGCTCTCCAAATGCTGGTCACCCCAGCAGTGCACTTCCACTTCAATTTTCTTCGCCAGTTCGCGGCTCAAATACTCCACGTGAACGCCGGCTCCGCCATACACATAAGGCGGATATTCGCGGGAAAACAAGCCTACTCGCAAGTGGTCTCCTCAGCCGCATTCATCACCGACATTATATGTGCGCCACCCCACCGATCACTTTGCCCTGAACATATTGCCAAACGCCGCCCCACCCGAACCCCGCAGATCTGCAGAAGCGCCATTTCTACGCCTGGACGATTCAGAACGCGCCTGAGCAGCATCCAAAAAGCGTGGCGAATCAACATCGGGTCCTGATCCTTGGCGGAGGCTTTGGCGGCCTCTATGCCGCGCAAGCATTGAAGCACGCGCCGGTGGATGTCACGCTAGTCGATCACCGCAATTTTCATCTTTTCCAGCCGCTGCTGTACCAGGTCGCGACCGGTTCTTTATCGCCGGGCGAAATTGCCGCCCCCCTGCGCGGCGTTCTGAGCAAACAGAAGAACACGCGCGTCCTGCTGGGCGAAGCCGTCGATATTGATCCCGCAACCAAACACGTGCTGCTGAAGGATGGCGCCTCCATTCCTTATGATTCTTTGATCGTAGCCACCGGCTCGCAAAGCAACTACTTCGGGCATAACGAATGGGCCAAATGGGCTCCCAGCTTGAAGAGCGTTGAAGAGGCCACCGCCATCCGGCACAGAATTCTGCTTGCGTTTGAAGCGGCCGAGCGCACTCACGATCCCGAGGAACGCAGAAAATGGCTCACCTTCGTCATCGTCGGCGCCGGCGCCACTGGCGTCGAATTAGCCGGCGCGCTGGGCGAGATCGCGCTATACACGCTCAAGAACGATTTCCGGTCCATCGACCCAGCCGATGCCAGGATCATTGTCGTCGATGGCGGCTCGCGCGTACTCGCCACTTATCCGGAAGATCTGTCCAGAAAAGCAGAAAAGGCCCTGCTGCGATTGGGCGTGCGCGTCCGTACCGGCTTAATGGTCACCTGCATTGATGGAAACGGCGTCACTCTGAAGGACAAATCGGGCCACGAGGAGCACATCGCCTCTCATACAGTACTCTGGGCCGCCGGCGTAGGAACATCGGATTTTGCGAGCGTGTTGGCCAAGCGCACCGGCGCCCCCACCGAGCGCGGCCGCATCAAAGCGAATCCGGATCTTACGATTCCAAATTATCCCGACATCTTCGTTGTTGGCGACGTGGCTTACAGCCTCGATGAGCACGGCAAACCGTTGCCCGGCGTGGCGCAGGTCGCGATGCAGGGCGGCAAGTACGCCGCCCAAACGATTATCAACCGCGTGCGCGGGCGTCGCACCGCCAGGCCGTTTCACTATTTCGATAAGGGCAACTTGGCGGTCATCGGCCGCGGCAAAGCCGTAGCGGAAATCTTCGGAATGCACCTCTCCGGATTCCCCGCCTGGCTCGTTTGGGTCTTCATTCACCTGCTCTATATCGTCGAGTTCCAGAGCCGTCTCCTGGTGTTGCTCGAATGGGGATTTCTGTATCTCACGTTTAACCGCGGCGCGCTCCTCATCACCGGCAAAGCGGCCGAGGCATCCGTTTCCAGCCCAACTCCTGCCGCTACTGCGACGGAATCATAATCCGCAACCCGCGTCTTCCTGCCGGTGATAACGTAAGAAGACGATCCATGGAGTTGCTGATCTCCGGACCGAAGGGTCTGTCAATGACCCGCGAATTAAACAAGGACAGCCTGTCTTTGGGCCGTGCCGCGGACAACGATCTCGCCTACCCCGATGACCCCTGGCTTTCCCGTTTTCACCTCTGTTTTGAACGGCAAAGCGGCGGCTGGATTGTAAAGGACCGCGATAGCCGCAACGGCACCATCGTCAATGCCGCCCCCTTGAAAGCGCCGCATCCCATCAAGGCCGGCGATCGCATCTACGCCGGTCATCTCAC
>JAJPJN010000125.1 GCA_021324185.1 Terriglobia bacterium
GGGCGCGTAGTAGCCGATCACCTGGTATCCCCATGATCCGGAGAACGGATGCTCCATGACGGGCAAAAGCTCGATATGCGTGTAGCCCATGCGCTTCACATAATCGACGAGCTTGACGGCAAGCTCGCGATACGAAAGCTGCTGATGCCCTTCTTTGCGCAGCCAGGAGCCGAGATGCACTTCGTAAAACGCCACCGGGCTCTCCAGGATCTTCGCGCTTGCGCGCCGCTCCATCCACTCCTGGTCGTGCCATTCGTAGCTGTCGATATCGGCCACCAGCGATGCAGACTTGGGAGGAGTCTCCATCCAGAAGCCGTATGGATCGGCTTTCATCTGGCTATAGCCCCGAAAACGCGATTTCACGGCGTACTTGTATGGAGTCCCCACTCCGACGCCCGGAACGAATATCTCCCAAACGCCGCCGCTGCGCAGGCGCATCGGATGCCGCCGCGTGTCCCAATCGTTGAAATCTCCCACGACACTCACGACGATTGCGTTTGGCGCCCACACTGCAAAGCGCGTTCCTTCGATTCCTTCGACTGTCACCCTGTGCGCGCCGAAAGAGTTGTACCCCTCGTAATTTGTGCCCTCCGACGTGAGATGCAGATCGAAGTCGCTTAATAGCGGCGGAAACCGGTAGGCGTCTTCGGCTTCGATGACATGGCCCTGATAGTCCGTGATACGAAAACGGTATTCAGAAGGCGCGGCATGCACGCGCGCAGTGTAAACGCCTGCCGCGTGTACCCGCTGCATCGGGACCGCGCGCCCGTCCATCAAAACTTCGGCTATTTGTGCCTGCGGAAGAAGCGCTCGAATCTCCCATTCGCGCGTGCCGTTTATCGCATGTGGCCCTAGCACAGCGAACGGGTCGCCATGATAGCCCCCGGCGATGGCTTCCAGTTCCTGATCTGTCATGGCATGTTTATTATGTCCAAGGAGAATGTACCTGTATTTCTAGCCGGCCCGATAACGATCTTCAGCAATTTCTGCTCAACCTCCCGAAAGCCGAACTCCATCTTCACCTCGAAGGCTCGGTTGAGCCGGAAACCATTCATGAGCTCGATCCTTCGCTACCGATAGATGCTATTTGCACGAATCTTCATTACAGTGACTTTGCCGGTTTTCTGAAAGCATACGTATGGGTTACGAAAAAATTGAACACAACCGAAGCGTATGTGCTCGCCACCAGGCGGCTGCTGCAGAAACTGGCTGCACAAAACGTCACCTACGCCGAGATCACTCTTTCGGCGGGCGTCATCCTTTGGAAGCAGCAAAATCTGGAAGAGATTTTTTGGGCGGTGCGCGCCGAAGCGGGCCGGCAGCAGCTTGTGCAGGTTGCCTGGATCTTTGATGCCATCCGACAGTTCGGAGTCGAGGAAGCCGCTCGTGTTTTCGCCATCGCCAAAGAGCTGCGCAACCAGGGCGTGGTTGCCATCGGAATCGGCGGCGATGAAGCCCGCGGTCCGGCCGCCGCCTTTCAGCAGCTCTACCGGTCTGCCAAAGAGGCCGGGCTCTGTTTAACCTGCCACGCCGGAGAAATGACCGGGCCGCAGAGCGTTTGGGAAGCGCTTCAAATCGGCTCGCAAAGGATTGGACACGGAATCCGCTCGATCGAAGACCCCAGGCTGCTGGCTGAATTACGGGAACGGAACATCCCTCTCGAAGTGTGTCCTTCAAGCAACGTCTGCACCGGCGCGGTTGCCGCCCTGCGAGAGCACCCGCTCCGCCGCCTTTGGGATGCCGGAGTGCCCATCGTCTTAGGAACCGATGACCCGGCCCTCTTCTTTACTGACCTGTTGCATGAATATACGCTTGCTGCTCAGGTATTCGGCTTTTCGCGCGACGAACTGACTAAGCTCGCCGCAAACAGTTTCCGCTACGCGTTTGCGAATTACGGCGGCTCTACGCCGGCGCGCGCGTAGATCTGCTGCATCTCCTCGGCAGAAATAACGCTGAGCTGTATCTGTTTCCTGTCCCTTTCTTCTAACTCCACTTCAGTGCCCTTGCTTTCGAGTTGCTTAAGGAGGTCAGGATTCTGTAGTTGGTCCAAGGGCAGATCTTCGAAGGCATAAGCGCGATAGCGCCCCGGAGCCAGCTTGAACACGAAGGAACCATCCAGATTCGTTGTGTCCCAGTAAATACCGGAGCCATCCTCATACAGTGGCTCCGATACGAACACGATGGAGGAGCTTGGCTTAATAGCACGCCCCGGCTCGTCCTGCGAATCGCGTACTATCCCGCTTACTTCCGCCACGCCATAACTGAAAAGAAGCGTGAGCGGACCGGCGCCCGGAGTAAGTTCCAGTTCCTTGCCGAGATACTCCTGATTCTGAATCCGAACTGATTTGAGATAGGTTCCGGCCGGCGGGTTGACGCCCAATCGGTATTTGCCAGGCAGGACGTTTTCAATCGTGAATGTCCCGTCGTCTTTTACTATCACTGTTAGCCCTGGATTATCCACGCCAGTCAAATTAATAAAAGTATTTCTCGAGGCTCCTGCGGTATAGGGAGAATTGCCTTCGAATAGGAGCTGCCCGGAAATAGAAAAGGACGGCACCAGCGTGACTTGCACATCATTTAAATCTCCTTCGCCAACTTCCAATTCCTGGCGTGCGCCAAGCTTCGGGTCGCCATAGTTGGTCGCCTGTATAACGTAAGAACCAGGCAAAACGCCGGCTACATCAAACGCCTGTTCTTTTGTAATGCTCGTGACTCCCCCGGAGACGAACGACGCACCCTGATCGTCCCGGCTGAAGATATTGAACGTGAGCTGCGTATTCGATGCGCTGTTCATGCCCGCAATGATTTTGCCCCGTATGTGATACGTGGGGATCTTTTGAAGGCGAATGTCTATTCCGGAGACATTCTGTCCCGCTTGCACCTCAATAGGTGTTGCGAGTTCCACCCTTAAAGCGCTCGGGTAGAACGTCTTTACAGGACGCACATCCGGCTTGCCGGGCTCGGGCGGAGTGCTTGGTACGTATCCAGGCCTGCTTACGAGCACGTAATATTTGCCCGCACTGACGGCTGATATTCGATATTCGCCGGCATCATTCGTGTTTCCTCCGCCCCTTGTCCAATAACGAACTCTCCCACGCTGCCAGGTTCGCGCCAGGAGCGATACGTTCGCGTAGGAAACTGGATCGCCATCCTGATCCACCACTTTGCCGGTGACCAGCGCCTGCGGCGTCAAAGCAATGTTGATACCGGTGAGATGCTGGCCTGGAGTTAAGACGGCCAAAGGTCCAGGCTGCTCAGGTTTTCTGGCGCCATACTGGGCGGATAAGTAACCATACCGGCTCGCGAGTATCCGATATTGACCGGGAGGAATGTTCTCAATTCGAAAGCTCCCGTCTGAACTCGAGATTCCGAAATAACCCTGTCCGGACTGTTGTTCGCGTACCTGCACCGATGCTCGTGCGATCGCCTCCTGTGTCAGGGCGTCGCGGATGTGCCCTTCGACCGTGCAGCGATCTTCAGGCCGCGTGCTGTTCTGCGGTGCAGCCGGTTGCGCGGGCCCGAATGTGATCTGCGAATACAGAGTTTGCGCGACAAGTAACAGGCCGGCCAGGCCGAGGTTACGGCGTCTCAATACCCGGCTGCGCATAGATCTGCTGCATCTGGTCGGCCGTGATTAGCGGCAATTCAATCTGCTTCCTATCGTTTTCAAACAGATTGATTTCCGTGCTGTAGCTTTGAAGCGCTTTGAGCACCTTCGGATTCTGCAACTGCGTGCTATCCAGTTTCTCGATCGCGTAGGCGTGATAGTGCCCCGGGGGGATGTTTCCCATAACAAAGGACCAGCCGCGCTCCACCGCTAGCGTGCGAATACCGAAGGGATCTTCAGGCGCCGTGTCTGAAATCAGCGCGAGTGTGACGTCCCGCGCTGCCTTGGGATTGTTGTGCAGTTCCGGAATTGTGCCGCGCAGCTCAGCGGGTCCGTATCGCAAGACTACATTCAATTCGCCTCCGCCATGTGTCAGGTCCAGTTCTTGTGCAAGAATCTCCCGATTCGCGAATTGAATAGACTTTACATACACTTTTCCGAGCCCTCCGATCAGCACGGCATATTTGCAGGGCGCGAGATTCTCAAATGCGAGTGTGCCGTCCTCGCGCACAGATGGCCTGATATATCCGCGGCGCCCCATCGGTTCTGTTGCTTGGAGCAAAATGCCAATGCTTTTCAAGTCGATTGGCGCGACGCCCGCCGGTGGATTATTTTCAACGGTGATATGTGCCTGAACTGAGGCCGGTGAAAGGACAAGCTGCAAATTATTGAGGTCCGCGTTGTTGATTTTCACGTCCTGACGCCCCAGCGCGTTTAGTGGGCCAGTAGGGAACGCGCAGAGGGTATAGGAGCCCGGCGGAACTCCCGGAATATCAAAGGTGTGGTCTTCCTTGACGGTTACCAGGTCCGGCAGAAGAACGGCGCTTTGCCCATCGCGCAGCACCAAAGCAACGGCCAGATGTTCGGGCGCGGCGCCACTTACCTGGCCGCGAAGGTGATAAGTAGCCGAATTGCGCAACTGAATATCCATCGTAGTGAGCTGCTGGCCGCTTTTGATGGTCAAAGGCGTTGCGCTATCCAGCGTCAGCGCATTTGGATAATACGTTCTGACCGGGCGGATGTCGTGTTTTCCTGGAGCGCGGCTAACAGCAGTCGACGGAAATGGTCCGAGTCTCAAGACCATGAGGTAATACTTGCCCGGACGAATATTGCTAATTCGAAACTGCCCTAACTCGTCTGTCCTGGCGCCGTTCTGGAGTGTATATCGAATCTCTCCGCGATACCAAACGGACCCCAGGACGGCTACCGACGCTTTTTCTGCCGGATTCCCGTTTTCATCGGTCACTCTCCCGCTGACGGTGCCTAGCGGCATTAAAACGACGTCGATCTTTGTTAACTTCTGCCCGGGGCGCAGATTTAGAACCGCGCCCGTCGGAATTGCGAGGGATGCGCCATAAGACGAATCAGCGTACCCGCTGCTACTCACGTTGAGGTTATACGGGCCTGGATCAACGTTTGCGAATTTGTAAGTGCCGTCGGCTTCGGATGTGCCCGAATATACAGGCGCATTTGCATATGGTGCACGCATGCGAAGTTGAATCGTCGCTTTCGCTACTGGTTCGCCCGTGAGCGCGTCCGTAATCCGCCCCTGCAGCGCGCAGCGGTTCTCATCAGACTGGGGCGATGCGGCCGTTCGGACCTGCGCGATCAACGGCCAGCCGAGAACAAAAAACAAGCAGCAGTAACGCATCTTCTTTCTTATTTTCTGACGTTTTGAATCAGCCGTGGGCGCCGTTGAGAGCTACTGAATCTTCACTTCAGCGCCCGAACTGGTGCAACAAACGAAACCGTGGAAACGCCCTCGGGAACCAGATTGCTGACCACGCGCCGTTGCCGGCCCGCATGTTCCAAATCGATAATCAGCTTTCCATCGCTTTGACTCGCCGCAGTTCCGTTCCACGCCTCCAGGCCGTCGGTTGCCTGAATACTGGAAAGCTTCAAATTTGGCCAGCCTTCGGCAAACGAGAAATCGAACTGGCCGGAGATCCTGCTGAAATCATCATCCGGTGACAGGTTAAGGTCCGCTCCGCTGAATGTGCCCGATGCGCGCAGATTCTGCAGGCTTTCCGCTCCCGTTCCGGAGGTCTCGAATTTCCCCTCCGCGCTGAGCGTTCCGCCACGCCACGGGAAGCCGGATACGCTGGCACTAAAGCGGCAGCGCGGCGCATAAGATGCGACATTCACCAGTCCCCGCGCACGAATCAGTCCCTCCGGCAAATTGATTTGCAAAGGTGATAACTGCAGATTTGCTCCTTGCCACAGAAAGCGCGCCGTCAGCGGACCAAGTGCGGTCCCGTAAATAGAAAACGCCGCAATTGCAATATCGCCTTCCATGTTGCGCGCCGCTAGCCAGGCGGGAATTCTTCTTTTTGTAACGTGCAAACGCGCCAATAGATCCTGAGGCGTCAGCGCCGGCGACAACACTTTTTCGATATTGTTCAAATCGCCGCTCGGCAACTCGATGTGCAACCGCTCCGTATGTCGGGCATTGGCTGCGTAGCGGTAGCTGCCGCGAAGCTCTTGATCCCCCAGTTTAGAAACAAACCGTGTCACCTGCAGATTGGCGCCGTCGAACGCCACATCACCGGCCGCATTCTCAAGCGGAATCGCCAGCCCTTCAGGCTGAATCGTGGAATCCGCAAAGCGGAATTCGCCGGACCATACGGCCGGAGCGGGTTGCTGATGAATATAGTGGAACGTGCCATCAACACTGCCGCCGTTTAGCGGGGCTAGCGCCGGCGGTGTGCCGAACCAGGCTTCTATGGTCTTTTTCAGCGCGTCGACCGAAAAACCGCTGGCTGTCAGAGTCGCCGTGCATTGCGGAGCGGACAAATAATAGTCCCCGCCCGCGCTCAAACTCCCTTCCGGGGTGTCGATTGCCGCCGGATCGAAATGAATGTGATCCGCCAGCACCGTAGCGTTCACCATCTCTGCATGGAGCGGCGGAACGTTCGGCATGGTCGCACCAGCATCCCGGATGGAAATGTTCCCGCTTAAGCCGGAGCTATTGGAATACCCAAGAGCGCCCGTCACTGATCCGGTCACCACTAATTCCTCCGGCAAAGCAAGCCCCATTCGCCGCCCCAGCGGCAGCAGCTTTTCAATCGGCGCACCGTCAAGGCGCGCCAGCAACGACCATCCTGGTTGGGTCAGAAAGTGATCAACATTCAGTTGCAGCGAAACGGGCTTGGTTTCCCCTTCGCCGCCCTGAGCGCTATGAATGTTCAGCCGGTGCGCAGCCCAATCGATGCTGCCTAAATATTCGACACGCCAACTCTCGCCACTCGAAGGCAACAGATCCCACCGGTGTACATCTGCCAGACGCAGATCGCCTCTCACACGCAATGCATCCAGCGGCCCATCCACTCGGGCATGCCCGCTGATCGAACCATGCACTCCGATATCTTGGCCCTCAAACAAAGTCGTGAGCTCGCTCAGGTTGCTGGGGTCCAGCGTGACCTCCGCCTCGAGCTGGTTTGACTCGCGCGAAGGCGGATTCATGTACCAGTTGGCAACGCCACGCAAATGGCCGAAGCCGTTGCCCGCGCGGTCGCTACGTGCTGGCGAGCCGGAAAATTGCACGTACAACTTACCCGAGCGTTTTGGATAGATGCTCAAGTCCGCATCCAGAACATAAAACGTGGTCTTGCGCGCGCCGAATTTGAAATCGATACGCCCGTCGGAAACTTCTAGCGCCGGAAATAAATTCAGCGGCATACGCCGTGGAGCACTCAACCGTTCGAGCAGCGCCACTACATTCCACGTCCCATCGCTGCGCTTCACCAAGTTCAGCGTCGGCTCTTCCAATTGCAGGCTCGACAGCCGGAACTCGCCCTGCAGCAACTTGTCAATCCGTAATCGCGCATGCAGCGTCGGCACCCAGGCGAATGGCTCGATTCCATACTGCGGGTCCTCGGCAATACTCACGTCCTCGAGCGAAAAACCGGGCCCGGAAAGCAGCGTCAAATGCACTTTGCTGAACTGGATTTTCCGGCCGAGCTGATCCTCAACCGCCTGCCGGATCATGTTACTGAAGCTGGAGGCATCAATCCACGGCAGGATCATGCCGGCCCCCAGGATCAGCGCCACCAATACAAATGCTGCCGTCAAAAAGTGGCGCGCGTGCAAATCGCGCTGGGTTGGGTTGCTGATCTGATCCAAAATAGACGGGTAGCGGCAGCGTCGCTACGTCACCTGATTATAGCCGCCGCGCCAGCCCTTCTGCGCTCCCGCTGCGTGCTATTCTCGACCCCGTGAACGAAGTAAATGGCCGTGGATTGGCCTTGATCTTTGACTTGGACGGCGTGCTCGTGCACTCCATGCCGCTGCATACCGCGGCCTGGGAGCGCTATCTGAAAAACCTAAATATACATATTGAAGATCTCGAGCGGCGCATGCATGGGAGGCGAAATTCCGAGCTGGTGCGCGATCTCATCGATCCCGGCCTGCCCGAAAACGTCGTCTTCGAGCACGGCGCCGCCAAAGAAAGGCTGTTCCGCCAGATGCTGCTCGAATCCGATCTTGCGCAGTATCGAATTCCGGGATTGCTGGAATTTCTGGAGCGTCACCGCAACTTACCCAAAGCTGTAGGCTCCAACGCCGAGCCCGCCAATATCGATTTCGTTTTGGACCGTTTCAACCTCCGCCCGTTTTTTCCGGTTGTCGTAAGTGGCATCGAAGTGCGGCGGCCCAAGCCATTCCCTGATATCTATCTCAAAGCGGCAAGTCAACTGGGCGTACCGCCGTCAAACTGCGTGGTCTTTGAAGACTCACCCACCGGAGTCGAAGCCGCCCGCGCCGCCGGAATGCGAATTGTGGGCGTCGAAACCATCCCGACCGAGTTCCACGGCATCGACCTGCGCATTCATGATTTTCTCGACCCGCAATTGGAACCCTGGCTGGCCGCCCAGCATCCGATTTAAGAGAATGATGAACCGGCGAACTTCGCTATGGCTCTGCCTGGCTTTGCTCTCCGCCGCCGCAACCGCCCAGCAGAAGGATGCCGCTGTCAAACCACCCAAAACAGATCTTCCGTATCTGCTTGAGGCCGGTAAGTTGATTCCTACAGATGCAAAGCCAGCCACCAGGTCCGATTCAAAAGACAATCAGACCATCACCGTTTCAGGCGTCACTTCATCCGCCCGCACACCGCTCCCCGAACCTGTCTTCCTGTTTTCGCCTGGACAGATCAACCCCGATCAGTTTGAATTAATTCATTTCCAGATCGTCAACGGACGCCGCCAATGGACAAAAGGACAGCACGAGCATTTGAATGAGGATGAGCCCGAAGAAATTCTGCGCCTGACCTTACGGCCTCTCAGCGAAAACGTCATCCGAATCGAAGCAGCCCAGATGTTAAATCCGGGTGAGTATGCGCTGATCGCACAGGGACAGAACACGGCGTTTTGCTTTACTGTTTTCTGACAACCTATGTTCACAGGCATCGAACACTTTGCGATCGCTTCACCCAATCCCAAGCGCCTCGCCGATTGGTATGTAGCCAATCTGGAATTTGAGATCACATTCGAATATGCCGGCAACTTTTTTGTCGAAGCGAAGAACGGCGCGCTAATTGAGATCATCCCTGCCGAAGGCGAAGCACCGCCGGCAGGCATGCGAACTCCCGGCATGCGCCACATCGCCATCTTGGTGGACGATTTCGATTCCGCCTACCGGAAATTGCGCGACCAAGGCGTGCTGCTCGAAGGCGAGCCCTACAGCAACGAAGGCAACCGCCTAGCCTTCTTTCGCGATGCGGACGGCAATCTGCTCCATCTAATTCAACGAGCCAAGCCGCTGCGCTGAGGTCAGTATGTCCGGAAGGTTCTGCGCAAGCGCCAAACCGCAGCGCCAAACTGATTGTCGAACATGTACGAAAAAAGTGCTAGAAACCACTCATGCCCACTATCAGCACGTTTTACGGAATCTTGATTCAAATGTTTCGGAACGATCATCCGCCGCCGCGAGTGAGCATTGAACATCTGACGATCCTTTCGGGAAGTCTGCCACGAACCGCGGAGCGTTTAGTGCTGGAATGGGCGCGACTCCATCAATCTGAACTTATGGAAAACTGGTTAGTATGCGAGCGGCGGGAAGTGCCAGCGAAGATTACCCCACTGCCATCACCGAAATCGTGCCCCCGATTGTTTGCAGTCAACCCGACGATGTAGCTCAGGTGCAGGCGCTCGATGACTATCGCCTCCGCGTTCGTTTCCACGACGGCCTTGAAGGATACGTGAATATGAAGGGGCTGATTCACTCTCCCCGCGCCGGTGTGTTCGCGCAACTAGCCGATCCCGCCCGTTTTACCGAAGCACAGGTCCAGTATGGTGCGGTAAGTTGGCCCGGCGACCTCGACCTGGCGCCGGATGCAATGTACGCGGAGATTCGGAAAACCGGCGAATGGGTACTCACCTAGAATCCTGAATCAATTGTTGTGCCCGTTATGCGCAATCTTACAATGAGCATTGCTGCAACGCCTGTTCAAAGCGTTTGAATATCCCGATTTCCGAATTATGTGGCTCGGGGCCTGCACCTCCACCATCGGGACATGGATGCAGATATTGGCTCAGAGCTGGCTCGTCTACAGCCTCTCGAAATCCGCCGTCTATCTCGGCCTCGATGCCTTCTTCGGCCAGATCCCTATCTTTCTCTTTTCCCTATTTGGCGGTGTTTTTGCCGACCGCCGCAGCCGCCAGGCGCTCTTGCTCATGTCGCAAGTGATCCAGATGACGTGCGCATTTATCCTCACTGCGCTCGTCATCACAGGATGGGTTCGCGTCTGGCAGATCTGGTGCCTCTCGTTTACCGTCGGCGTGGCGCAGTCCTTCGGAGGACCGGCCTATTCAGCTCTCATCCCCTCCCTCGTCGAAAAAAAAGATCTGCAAAACGCCATTGCGCTGAACTCGATTCAGTTCAATCTCGCGCGCGTGCTCGGGCCTGCGCTCGGCGGCTTGGCGCTTGCCAAATTAGGCGCGGCGTGGTGCTTCTCGCTCAACGGAATCTCCTACATCGCCGTCATTATTTCTTTGCTGATGATTAAGCCCCGATTCGTGCCGCAAAGCAGTTCGGAGCCGCTGCTCCGCAGCATGGCGGAAGGCATCAACTTCCTGCGAACGCGCGAGGGTATGTCGGCGCTGGTCGTTCTCGCGTTCCTTATGACGCTCCTCTCATATCCGCTCATTACGTTCCTTCCGGTAATGGCGAAAACGGTCTTCCACGGCGGCCCCGATACCTTCACGTTGTTCTTGTGTTTATCGGGGCTCGGATCTATAATTGGCGCCCTCGTCATCGCCGGTATGCAGGCGCACGCCGGGCAGGCGAAACGCTCTCTGTTCGTGATGATGCTGCTGGGCCTCCTCATGGCTGGCTTCGGCGTCTCAAACGTGTTGTCCGTCAGTTCCGTGCTGCTATTCGGCGCCGGCGCGTGCCTGATGATCGTGTTTGCGCTCAACTCGTCGCTCGTGCAGTTATATGTCGACGATAAAATGCGCGGCCGCGTCATGAGCGTCTACAACGTGGCCTTTCGCGGCGGGATGCCCCTGGGCAGCCTGATTTCAGGATTTTTAATCAAGGGTATTTCCGCCCCCGCTATTATGGCCGCCAACGGAGTCCTGGTCGTTTTGTTGGGCGTCTACTTTCTGCTGTTGCAACGTGACGTGGCGAAACTATAGATCCACCCATACGTCCCTTTTAAGATGAAAACAAATGCCGGAGGAAAACAGTTGAGCCGTTTCGCAGCAGGCCTCTTAGTCCTGGCCCTATCTGCCGCCGCCGCGGTCAGTATCAATGAACTGGCCAATGCGCGCGATCATCAGGATCTCAATGCGCTGGATCAAATCATCAAGCAAGAGCAAAAAAACGCCACCACGGCGGAAGCGCAGTACCGCCTCGCATTAGCGTATTCCTATGCCGCGGAGGTCGCGATGGAGCTTCACGATAAACGCAAGTCGGAGGAATTGGCTGAAGCCGGTCTCGATTTTGCCAGAAAAGCATCCGCAGCGAATCTAACCAACGCCGAATACCACCGCCTCATCGGTCAACTCTGCGGGCAGGTGATACCCGCAAATCCCGTCATGGGCGCGCTCCGCTATGGGCAGTGTGCGCGTGACGAAATTGAAAAGGCCATCCAACTGAACCCGAAGCTGGCGCTTGCTTATGTGAGCCGCGGTGTCGGCAACTACTATCTTCCGGTGCAAATGGGCGGAGGCCCCGAGCTCGCAATCAAAGATTTCGATAAGGCAATCGCTCTCAATCCCAAGCTTTCCGACGCCTATCTTTGGAAAGGCGTTGCGCTCCGCAAAATGAATAAGGACGCGCAAGCGCGCGAAGCCCTGCAGCGCGCCTTAGAGCTCGATCCGAATCGCGCCTGGGCCAGGCAGCAACTGGAAAAAACGCCCGCGCCTTAATGCGCCGCGTACTCGCCCGGCTGCTCGGCGTTGCCGCATTCACCTGGCTGGAATTTGTCGTTTTTCCAGGACACACCTATCTTCAGGCCGGCACGCAGCTGACCGTACCCATGCTGGAGCGTCTGGTGAATCCCGGCTTTTTGTCCCGCGATTTAGTTGCCACGCATCCCACTCTCGAATACACCGTCTACGATGAAGTCACGCTGTTTCTGCACGAAGGCGCCGGCCTCAGCTTGAAAGATGCGTTAACCGCCCAGCAGATCGCATCCCGCGCGGCACTGATTTTGGGAGTCCTGTTGCTGGCGCTCTCGGCCGGAATGAGTGAATCGCTCGCATTACTCATCGCAGCCTGCGTCAACTTGGGCGCGACGCTCGCCGGCCCACATGTGATGCTCGTCGAAACAGAATGCGTGCCAGCGGCTGTCGCCTGGGCGCTGATTTTACTGGCTACCGGATTGCTGGCGCGCGCAAAGCCTTTGCTGGCCGGCCTTGCCGGTGGCCTGGCGCTGCTTTACGAGCCCGTAATCGCCGCGCCGTTCTGGCTGATACTGATTGTCGCCCTCATCGTGGATCGCCCTCTGCGCCGCCTCCTGCGGCCCAGTCTCACCATCCTTGCCATCTTCGCTTTGCTGTTGGCGAACCTGTCTCAGCTACAGCCCGGCATCGCCGAACAGCAGACTTTGTTCCAGCGGCTTACTCCCGAATACACGGCGCTTCAGCAATTTCGCACGCCCTACGAGTGGGTCTCGTTATGGTCCCCGGGCGCGCTATGGAGTTACCTTGCGCTTTGGATCTGCGGCATCTGGGCCACTGCCCGCATCTGGCCTGCCTTGAATCGTCAGGCCCGCTGGTTGTTTGTCGCGCTCCCGGCGTGCGGCATTCTCAGCCTTCCGCTTTCCTACCTCCTGCTCGATCATCTTCGTTGGTCCTTTGTCTCGCGTGTGCAGCCTGCACGCTGGCTCTTGTTTCCTCTCTGCCTCTCCTCGATTGCCTGCTGGATCGCCGGCGTCCACGCCGCGCGGAAAAGGAAGGTCCTCGAAAGCGCCCTCTGGTTCGTTGTCCCCTTTGCGCTCGCGATGCATGCGGAAGTTCTCGAATTACTGCGCCCCAAAGCCGGCGTTCTCGAAAAGCTTGGTATCGTCTTGTTGCTGGCCTGCATCGCAGGGCTCGTCCTGCGTTCAACAGGAAACCGCCGGCTGCGGCCTATTTCGCTCGTTGTCCCTGTTATTGCAATGGGCCTGCTATCCATCGCGATGCCGCGAAAGGCTTCTGATCCAAAGCGCCAGCATCTCGCCGCTCTCGCGGGCTGGGTAGAGCGCAACACCTGGGGCAGCTCCATGTTTCTGTTTCCCGATGCCGGCACGAGCGGCGATCCTGGTCTGTTTCGCGCCCTCTCGCAACGGCCTGTTTGGGTGGATTGGAACAGCGGCGCTCTGGTGCCCTGTTTCGAATCCTTTGCGGCCGCCTGGTGGGACCGCTGGCAGCAAACAATGCAGCCGGGGTATTCGCCTCAGCGCCTGCAGGCCAATCTGGCGCTCCCCATCGATTACTACGTACTCAGTCCCGCAAATCGCCTGGCCGGAATCGAACCCGTCTTCACCAACGAAGATTTCCTCATCTACGATGCCAACGATCTGCGCAATGCCAAGGGCACATTGCGCAGTGCTGCCGGAAATTAGCTCCCCAGGTTGATCCCCAGTTTCTTCAACTCTTCCGCGTAGTAACGCTTGTGCAGCAGGTCGTATTCATCCCCGCCTTCGGTGATCTCACGCTTCTGCGTCCGAATCTTTTGCCGCGCCGCCTTGTCGATACGCTCTTCGAGTTGCAGCAAGTCGGTCATCTCCCGCACAATCGCCAGCCGCAGTTCATTCGGATCTTTGCGGACCCGGAAATCGCGCGATTTCCGCATGGCCGAAACCAGCTTATGAGAAATCTCATTCACCCGGTCGCGCGAGAGTTTCATGGCGTCTCCCGTATCGCGCCCGGACGCCCGCGTCAGCTTGCGTTGCGCCAGTAATTGGTTCTTGATTTTGCGAAACATCTCCTGGTAGGAAATGTTTTCACGCCGCATGTAGTCGCTGTAGTCTTCTAATAGCTCTCGGACTTCGTCGTTCAGTCTGTCTTCAGTGGACAAATCCTCGGTGATCGTCTGAGCAATGGCCTCTGCCGCAACCGCCGGGTTGGACGTCTCAAACATAGTCGGACTGAGGCGCTCCACCAACTGTCGCGACAAATAACTGATAAATTCGCGCGCCAATAGCATCCGAGCGCTAGTTTAACAATCGAGGCCGGCATTTCCCAATTTGCCCGCGCCTCCCGCCCGCGCTCTACGCGCTCCCGCGGTGATGCGAAAGAAATTCGCTGTCGATCGGCTTGCGCCCGCGGAATCCGTCTTCAACGTGATGCCAAAAAGTGATCCCCGCCTCGCCCGATTTCCAGCACAGATACACCTCTTTGCCGCGATAAAGGGTGGGAAAATCCACCAGCCCCATATCCAGATCCTTCAGCAGGCAGCCAATCTGCTCGAACTGCTCAACGGCATGCTTCAAGCCGCGCGCGGAAACATCCTTCTGCGCCCGCAATTCGGCAACCCGATCGCGCCGCGGTATCATTCCGCCCGTTAGAGCCACCCGTTGAGCGATCTGCTTCAGCGCCGCATCCGCGCTATCGTAGGCAGACTTAAACTCCCGCAGATCGCGCAACAGCCGTTCAACTTCCGGCAGCAGCGCTTCGGCTTCGAGCAATGTGAAATAACGTGGCACAACGCAATCGCCGGACTGAGTATAACAGCGGTTGTGAGCTATGCTCCGCTCAACTGCCCTCCAGCCAAACCAAACTCCCTCCTCCCGCTATCCTGAAACTTGCGCATCGGCATCCATACTTCCATCGCCGGCGCGCTCGATCGCGCCGCTCTGAAAGCCATCGAACTCGGCGCAAACACCTTCCAGATCTTCTCCGCCAGCCCACGGATGTGGCGCACAAAAGCGCCCGGCCTCGAATACGTCAAACGGCTGAAAGATCTGCGCCAGAAGCACGACCTAACGCCGCTCGTCATTCACGACAGTTACTTGATCAACCTCGCCGCCGCGCCCGGCATCGTGCGCGAAAAGTCAATTGACGCCTTCCGCGGCGAAATCGAACGCGCCCTCCTCATCGGCGCCGATTACTTAGTCACCCATCCCGGCAATTACAAAGGCATGACGGTCGAACAGGGCATGTTGAACGTCGCCGAAGCGATGGCGCTCGCCTGGCACAGCGTCGATCCCGCGCTTAAAACCAACGCCCGGCTGGCCATCCTGCTCGAAAACACGGCCGGCGCCGGCGCTCAGTTGGGCGGCAATTTCGCGGAGCTGGCCACCATTCGTAATCTCGCTTCTCCCTATCTCGATATCCCAATCGCCTACTGCCTTGACACGTGCCATTGCTACGTAAGCGGCTTTGATATCGCGAACGAACGCGGCCTTAAGAAACTGCTCGAGGCCGTGGAGGAACATCTCGGCCTCACTCACGTCCCTGTCATGCATGCCAACGATGCCAAAACAGCGCTCGGCTCCCACCTAGATCGCCACGCGCATATCGGTGCTGGTTATATTGGTTTTGAAGGTTTTCGGCGCATTCTGAATCATCCAAGACTGCGCGACAAAGCCTTTATCCTCGAAACTCCCGTCGACAAGCCGGGTGACGATCTTCGTAATGTTCAGGCATTGAAGGAGCTGGTATCCCCGAAAAGGTCTTCGATCCCAAAGAAATCGAGCCGAAGTGGCATCGCGAGTGGGCCAAGGACACATCGCTCTACGTAGCCGCCGCCCCCGACAAACCGAAATACTACGTCCTCGAAATGCTGCCGTACCCCAGCGGCAAGCTCCACATGGGCCATGTGCGCAACTACGCCATTGGCGATGCACTCGCGCGCTATATGTGGATGCGCGGCTACAACGTCCTTCACCCCATGGGCTGGGATGCCTTCGGCCTGCCCGCCGAAAACGCCGCTCTGAAGGCCGGCCGCGAGCCGCGTGAATGGACGCTCAGCAACATCGCACACATGAAAGCGCAGATGCAGCGCCTGGGCTTCGCCATAGATTGGAATCGCGAAATTACCACCTGCGAGCCCGAATATTACCGCTGGAATCAGTGGTTCTTCGTGAAAATGTTCGAGCGCGGCCTCGCCTATCGCAAGGAAGCGCTGCTGAACTGGTGTCCTGAGTGCGGCACCGTGCTCGCCAATGAGCAGGTCGTCAACGGCTGCTGCTGGCGCCACGACACAACTCCAGTCGAGCAGCGCGCCATGCAGCAGTGGTTCCTGAAGATCACCGATTACGCCGGCGAGCTGCTCGATGCCCTGGACGATCTTGAAAACGGCTGGCCCGAGCGCGTCATCGCCATGCAGCGCAATTGGATCGGCCGCTCCGAAGGCGCGGAAGTCGATTTCTCTCTCGAAAATTCGAGCCGCAAAATCCGCATCTTCACCACCCGCATCGATACCATCTACGGCGCCACCGCTCTCATCCTCGCTCCCGAACATCCGTTAGTAAACGAACTCCTCTCTGACGATCAGGCGCGCCTCCGCGTGAAAGAGATGATCGATGCCACCGCGCGCCAGGATCCCGGCAATGTCCAAAAAGCCGGCCTGTTCACCGGCAAATACGCCGTCCATCCGTTTCATGGCGGCCGCATTCCCATCTGGATCGGCAACTTTGTGCTGATGGGCTACGGAACGGGCGCGATCATGGCGGTCCCTGCTCACGACGAGCGCGATTTCGAGTTCTGCCGCGCCTACGGCATTCCCGTCGTCCCGGTCATCCGGCCCATAGAAGGCGAATTAGCCGCCGGCGAAACCATGCCGGAGCCGTTCCTGGAATACGGCATTGTTGAAAACTCCGGCCCATGGTCTGGCTTGCCCAGCGCCGAAGCGCGCGAACAGATGGCGGCCTTCGCTAAGAGCCACTGCTTCGGTCATGCCTCCGTCACCTATCGCATCAAGGATTGGGGCATCTCGCGCCAGCGCTATTGGGGTACGCCGATTCCCATCATCTACTGCCCGCAATGCGGCACGCTTCCGGTCCCCGAACAGGATCTACCGGTCCTGCTCCCGCAAAACGTGAAGATCACCGGCAAAGGCCGCTCGCCGCTTGAATCCGTGCCGGAGTTCATGAACGTTCCCTGCCCGCGCTGCGGAACGGCCGCCCGCCGCGAGAGCGACACCATGGATACGTTCATCGATTCGTCCTGGTACTTCTATCGCTACTGCGATCCGCACAATGATCGCGCGCCCTTCGATTCGCAGATCATCGCCCATTGGTTCCCCATCGATCAATACATCGGCGGCATCACCCACGCCATCCTCCATCTCATCTATTCCCGCTTCTGGACGAAAGTGATGCGCGACCTCGGCCTGGTCACCAACAACGAGCCAGCCAAAAACCTGTTCACCCAAGGAATGGTTCTGATGGGCGGCAGTGCCATGTCCAAATCGAAGGGCAACGTCGTCGATCCCGATGAGATGGTCGAAAAATACGGTGCCGATACCTGCCGCCTCTATACGCTCTTCGCCGCCCCGCCTGAAAAGGACATGGATTGGAATGAATCGAGCGTCGAAGGCCAGTTTCGTTTCTTAGCCCGCGTCTACCGCTTCGTAACGCGCAACCTCGATCGCGGCGGCCAAGGCCAACCCGATGCCGACCGCAACGCGCTTCGCAAACTCCACCAAACCATCCGCAAGGTCACTAACGATTTCGATAGCCGCTGGCATTTCAACACGTCCATCGCCTCGCTCATGGAACTGGTCAATAAGCTGTATGAGCTGGAAACCGGTCTGTCGGCGCCCGTCGCCCGCGAGATTTCCGAAAAACTGGCTCTCATGCTCGCGCCCTTTGCGCCTTATACCGCGCAGGAACTCTGGGATCACTTGGGCCACAACGGCCCCGTCTTTCGCCATCTCTGGCCGCCGTTTGACCCCGATCTGGCCAAAGAAGAGCTGGCCGAAATTCCCGTCCAGGTGAACGGCAAACTTCGCGCCCATCTACGCGCCCCCTTCGGCACCTCCAAAGAAGACCTCCAGTCTCTCGCACTTGCCCTCGACAAGGTCAAGCCGTTCGTTGAAGGCAAGCAGATCGCGAAAGTGGTCGTCGTTCCCGATAAGCTCATCAATCTTGTGGTCAAATAACGCCAGCTATGTTTGAGCGCTTCACCGAAAAGGCTCGCCGCGTCATCTTCTTTGCACGCTATGAGGCCAGCCAGTTCGGTACATCCTATATCGAAGCCGAACATCTGTTGCTGGGTCTGGTGCGTGAAGATAAGGCGCTCGCGAACCGCTTCCTCGGCTCTCACGCAGCAATCGAATCCATCCGCAAACAAATCGAAGCCCACACGCCCCCGGGCGAGAAAATCCCGACTTCCGTTGACATGCCCCTGAGCCACGAATCGAAGCGGGTTCTGGCGTACGCCTCCGAAGAGTCGGAACGCCTCGGCCATAGCTACATCGGTACCGATCATCTGCTGCTTGGCCTCTTGCGCGATGAAAAGAGTTACGCAGCGGAACTATTACGCGAACGCGGGCTGACAGCCGGGGACGTCCGCGAAGAACTCGCACAAAGTGCAGCCGGCGATCAGCAAGACCGCTCTTTACTTGAATTCGCGCGTGATCTCACGCAAGCTGCATCCGAAGGGAAGCTTAATCCGCCATCTGATTGGGATCCCATCGTAAACCGTTTGATTGATATCCTTTGGCGCCGCAGCAAAAACTCTCCTGTACTTATCGGCAATGACCTCGCTGCCGCCGCTGTCGTGGAACGTCTCGCTGTTCGCATCGCCAAACACGAGGTGCCCGCTTTTTTTCATCATTGGCGCCTCGTCGCGCTCAATATTTCGCAATTTGCTTCTGAATTGCAACGGCCGGCCCGGGCTCGCTCCCTAATGAAAGGGCTGATTGAAGGAAATCAGATCGCCTTCTTCGAAGGGCCGCTTGAAACGATTTGTTCCGTTTTCCGGCCCGTCGCCTACATGGGCCGCCTCCACTGCATCTGCACGGCCGCAATTTCCGATTATCTGAAGTGGATTGACATCGATCCCCTGCTCAAGCCGCACTTCGAACCGGTCGAGTTGCCCCCAACCAACTAGCTCTCTACACGCTCTCCTTAGCGCCCGATAAGCTGAATAGACGGCGGAGCTATCAGAATCCAAGTACCACTACCTAACGTCTAAAGAGTGACGGGGAGTACTCTTCCCAGCAGCCATACTGTTTTAATCTGAAGGAGAAGGCGGAAGTTTGCACGCAGATAATGGGATCCGGGTGGAGTTTCTAACCAGGATCTATCGCTCGGGCGGCGCGGAGATCGTTGTGTTTAAAGATCTTTCGCTCGAAGTGCGTCAGGGCGAGCAGCTAGCCATCGTAGGCGAATCGGGAGCCGGTAAATCCACTCTGCTCCACCTTTTGGGCGGCCTGGACCGCCCCACAAGCGGCTCGATCTGGTACGGCAACCAGAATGTTGTATCGCTTCGCGACGCGGAACTGGCCAGCTTTCGCAACCGCTGGATCGGCTTCGTTTGGCAAAATCCATCCCTTTTACCCGAATTCACCGCGCTCGAAAATGTGATGATGCCGCTGCTGATTCGCGGGGTGGCGCGCGAAATTGCTGCCGCACAGGCATCCGAACTTCTCCGCGAGGTCGGTTTGGCGCAGCGTGGACGCCATCTCAGCGGCGAGTTGAGCGGTGGTGAGCAGCAGCGCGTCGTCCTCGCCCGCGCGCTCATTACCAGGCCCAAAGTGCTTCTTGCCGACGAGCCCACGGGAAATCTGGACTTCCGCACCGGCGAAAGCATCATGAATCTGCTCGCTGAGTTGCATGCGTCACACAATTTAACCTCAGTTTTTGTAACCCACAATCTTTCTTTCGCCAACAGGTGCGATCGAGTCTTAGAGTTAAGAAAGGGGTCTCTGTCAGTTCCTGCTGAGGACTGGCATGCCTCGTATGTTTTTCAACGGGACGCAACCCGTCCTGACGGTGGTACTTATGTTTGAACGTTATACCGAGAAAGCTCGCCGCGTTATCTTCTTCGCCAGATACGAAGCGAGCCAGTTCGGAAGTCCTTACATCGAAACAGAACATCTTTTATTGGGTCTGTTGCGGGAGGACAAAGCGCTCGCCAATCGCTTCCTGCGGTCTCATGCCGCCATCGAATCGATTCGCAAGCAGATTGAAGCGCACACGACCGTGCGCGAAAAAGTCTCAACCTCGGTCGATCTGCCCCTGAGCCACGAATGCAAGCGCGTGCTCGCCTATGGGGCCGAAGAGGCCGAGCGCCTCAGCCACAAGCACATTGGCACGGAGCACCTGTTATTGGGCCTGCTCCGGGAAGAGAAAAGTTTTGCCGCGGAAATTCTGCACGAGCGCGGATTGCGATTATCCGCCGTGCGCGAGGAGATCGCGCGTTCCGCTTCCGAAAAAACTTCGGCCAGCCGCCCCAAAGAAAGCAGTTTGCTCGCCGAGTTTAGCCGCGACCTCACGCAGGCCGCCGTCGATGGCATGCTCGATCCGCTGATCGGCCGTGATTCGGAAGTCGATCGCGTGGTTCAGATCCTCTGCCGCCGCACCAAGAACAATCCAGTGCTGATAGGCGAACCCGGTGTCGGCAAAACCGCGATCGTCGAAGGCCTCGCCCAGCGCATCGCCGATGGAGACGTGCCGTCCTTCCTGTCCGATAAGCGCATTCTCGCCCTCGACCTGTCTCTCATCGTCGCCGGCACCAAGTACCGCGGCCAGTTCGAAGAGCGCTTAAAGACCATCATGAAAGAGCTGATGGAAAATCAAAACGCCATCATCTTTATCGATGAGCTTCACACGCTCGTCGGCGCCGGCTCCGCCGAAGGCTCGCTCGATGCCGCCAATATCCTGAAACCCGCCCTCTCGCGTGGCGAAATCCAGTGCATCGGCGCCACCACCCCCGCCGAATATCGCAAATCCATTGAAAAGGACCGCTCGCTCGAGCGCCGCTTCCAGGCCGTTAAAGTTCCGCCGCCTACCGAAGGTGATGCCATTCGCATTCTCTTCGGCATCAAGGAGCGCTACGAAAAATTTCATGCCGTCGCCTACACCGACGAAGCCATTGAGTCCGCCGTCTACACCTCCACCCGCTTCATTCCGGACAGATTCCTGCCGGATAAAGCCATCGATCTGATCGACGAAGCGGGCGCCCGTGTCAAGCTGCGCCAAACCACTCTCCCCACCGAAGTGGCCGATATCCAGAAGCGCATTAAATTCATCGTGCACCGCATGGAAAACGCCATCGCGAATCACGAATTCGAAAAAGCCCGCTTCTACTCCGACGAAGAGCGCAAGGAACGCGAGAACCTGCGGCAGCTCCGCGAAAAATATAATCTCGACGATACCTCCACGGGCGTCGTCTCGAAAGACGATATCGAAGAAGTCGTCGCGCGCTGGACCGGGGTCCCCATGACTTCCATTAAGGAAGAAGAGATCAACAAACTCCTCCGTATCGAAGAGGAATTGCACAAGCGCGTCATCAGCCAGGAAAAAGCCATCAACGCTTTGTCCCGCGCGATTCGCCGTTCGCGCGCCGGTCTGAAATCCCCCAAACGCCCTTCGGGCTCGTTCCTGTTCCTCGGCCCCACCGGCGTCGGCAAAACCGAAGTCGCCCGCGCTCTCGCCGAATTTCTATTCGGCAGCGAAAAATCGCTCATCCGCTTCGACATGTCCGAATTCATGGAGAAGCATTCCATCTCCAAACTGATCGGTTCGCCTCCCGGATACGTCGGCTACGAGGAGGGTGGCCAGCTCACCGAACGCGTCAAGCGCGCGCCGTACTCCATCATTCTGCTCGATGAAATCGAAAAAGCTCACCCGGACATCTACAACATCCTGTTGCAGGTGTTCGAAGACGGCCAGTTGACCGACGGCCTCGGCAACACAGTCGATTTCAAGAACACCATCATCATCATGACCTCGAACCTCGGTGCTCGTTTCCTGGATAAGCGCGGCCAGATCGGTTTCTCTGCGCCGTCCACCACCGGCATCCCGCAGAAAATTGAAGATCAGGTGATGGGCGAAGTCAAACGCGCCTTTAACCCCGAATTCTTAAACCGTCTCGATGAGGTCATCCTATTCACCTCGCTCACCGATGAGGACCTGATCAAGATCATCGACTTGCTCGTCGAACAGATCAATACCAACCTTGTCTCCAAGCAGATCAAGATCCGTCTGCAACCCGAAGCGGCGAAGTACATTCTCGATAAGACCTGTGGCGACCGCAGCTACGGCGCGCGCCCGTTGCGCCGCGCGCTGCAGAAGTACATCGAAGACCCGCTCTCGGAAGCGCTCATCCAAGGCTCGCTGCCGCGTCCGGCCGAACTGGAAGTCTATCTAGGTGAAAACGGTATCTACTGCCGGCAGGTCGGCGAAGCGTTAGAACCGGTCACGGTAGGCGGTGGCGACGAAATATCGGCGCCATCCGGCACGCCGCTTTACATGTTCTGAACGTCACTCCAATTCCGCTAACCGCACGCAAATTTCCGGCTCCCGGGTTCACCGCCGTCGGCACAGCTGCCTCCTCTTTCTACTTCGGCACGTAATACTCAGTCGTGCGCGCGCTCATCTCGTCGTCCCTTCGCGCTTCCACGTACACTTCCCAGCGTCCTTTTTCCGGAAACACCGGCTTCGCCATGTAAAGACCCGGCTGCATTTCGGTCGCCCGGTACACCTTGGTGTGCTCGTGCTCGGGCGTTTCAACCTGCAGCGTCACCTGTGCTCCGTGCACCGGATTGTGAAGCGCGTCTTTCACCGTGATATCAAAGCGGATCTCTGTTCCACTCTGCAGAACGGCAGTGGGCTCAAAGAAAATATCAAAGTTCGCGTTCCGCAATTGCGGCCCCGCCATCCCTGCCAATGCCAGCAAAAAAAGGCACCACCCCCGAATTTTCACGAACTTATTGTAGCCCCGGCTCACCATCCCGCTTCTTCGCAAAAAAACTTTCATTCTCACTTGACCAGCCCGCGTATTGGGAATAGTATTTTCTCAATCCACACAAGCCCCAAGGAGTTCCGTTCATGGCCGCTCGTCTTGCCCTCATGCGTTCGCTGGCAGTTCTTGTACTTCTGCTGGGTCCCTGCAGCTCCCTGTTACGGTCGCAGGCCACATCCACCAGCAGTGTCACAGGCCTTGTTACCGACCCGACCGGCGCCGCCATTCCCGGCGTCAAAGTCACGCTCACCGATCCGCAAACCAGCACCCAGCTCACAACCACCACCAACAGTGACGGCCGCTACGTGTTCTCCAACGTCGGCGTCGGTATCTACACCGTCACGTTTGAAAAACAGGGCTTCGCGATTTCCAAGGTGGCCGGGCAGAAAGTAGACGTCGGCACCACCCTGACAGTCAATACCACGATGCAGATCGGCGCCACCACCACAACCGTAGAAGTGCAGGCGCAGGCTGCCGCGGAACTGCAGACGACAAACGCCGCCGTCGGCACAACCGTCAACAGCCAGGCATTGCTCGCGCTTCCCAATCTGGGGCGCGATGCGGCGACTCTGGCCGTTTTGCAACCCGGAATTTCGCCGGGCGGCTCCACAGCCGGCGCCGTTAGTGATCAAAATACCTACCAGATTGATGGCGGCAATAACAGCGATGACATGTCCGGCGGCACCACATCCTACACAACCAATTTCACCGGTATGGGAGGCGCCCAGACAAACGGTTCCACAGCCGGCGCGGTCCCGGTTCCGGTGGAGAGCGTCGAGGAATTCAAGGTCACCACGTTTAACCAAACTGCCGATTTCAACGGCGGCCTGGGCAGCCAGGTGCAGATGGTCACCAAGCGCGGAACAAATCAATTCCACGGCTCCGGCTACGAATATTACTTCGCCACTAACGTGGGTGCGGGCAATAGCTGGACCAACGACCACACCTGCGCGCCGTTTTCCCCAAACTGCGCAACCATCACAACCAATCCCGGCGTGACGGGAAGCTTCCCTGCGCCCGGATACGCCAACCCGCTGCCTTCCAATCACCGCAACCGCTTCGGCGCCTCCCTCGGCGGATTCTTTACTCCCAGCGTTCTGGGCGGAAAATGGTACTTCTTCTTCAACTACGAGGGACAGCGCTTCCCCAATAACAACACCTACGAGCGGTCCGTTCCAACCGACCTCATGCGCGCCGGCGTAATCCAGCTACCCAACGCCGCGGGCACCTGGGTGGCCTACAATCTCAACCCAACCGCCGTCACCGTAAACGGAGTGACGTATCAACCTGCTGTATGTGGCGCCGGCCCCTGCGATCCTCGTGGAATCGGCCTCAATCCCGTCGTAAGCAAAATCTGGAACACCCAAATGCCTGCCGGCAACGATTCCCTGTACTCCGGCACCGGCGCTGACCAGCACAACGTCATCGGTTTTCTTTCAACACTGAAAACGCCTCTCACCGACGACATCTATGTCGGCCGCATCGACCACGACTTTTCCGAGAAATGGCACTTTTTCGGCACCTACCGCTTTATGCGGCTGGTCAATTTAACCAGCAATCAGGTCGATATCGGCGGCGTGCTTCCAGGCGACCGGATGGGCATTCCAGCCGCTACCGCCCCGCGCGATCAACTCCCGTCTCTTTGGGTTGGCGGTTTGACCACAACCATCTCGCCCACCATGACCAATGACTTCCGCTACAGCTACACCCGCAATTTCTGGCAGTGGGGCAGCGACGATGGGCCGCCGCAACTGGCAGGCCTGGGCGGCGCGGTCGAGATTGCTCCCGGCACCAGTTCCTCCATCGCAGAATCGGCCAGCGCCTTGATCCCCTACAACGTCAATAGCCAAAGCGTCCGGCGCCGTTTCTGGGATGGCCAGGACCACATGTTTAAAGACGACGTGACCAAAATCAGCGGCAACCACATCTTCCAATTCGGCGGAATTTACGAGCGCAACAACGATTACCACATGCGCACCGATAACGGCGCCTCTGTCGATAACTTCATTGCCTATCAGGTGGGCAGCTCCGGCGTGAGCTTTGCCGGTTTTCCATACCCATCCACGCTGCCCGCGAATCAGCAGACGAACTTCCAACGGCTGTATTCCGAAGTCCTGGGGTTCACCATCCAACCGCAGGTGGCTTATACGCGCAGTGGAAGCAGCCTTTCGATTCAGCCGCTCGGAAGCGTCGCCTACGAGCACAGCATCATCCCCACATACAGCCTCTACGGCACCGATACCTGGCACCTGAAGCCGAACTTCACCGTCACTTACGGCTTGAA
Organism: Terriglobia bacterium; assembly: GCA_021324185.1. Taxonomy (GTDB): domain Bacteria; phylum Acidobacteriota; class Terriglobia; order Bryobacterales; family Bryobacteraceae; genus Bog-105. The sequence continues at coordinate 25,235 of JAJPJN010000125.1, forward strand.
CTGGACCGCGGAACTGCCGCCCTACGAATTGAATGGCAACCAGATCCTGCTGGTCGACAGCAACGGCAAGCCGTTCGATTTCGCCAGCTACATCGCGGCGCGCAAAGCGGCAGCTCTGGCCGGACAGGTTTATAACCCGATCATCGGCTATGAAAACATTCGCGCTACCGGACGCAAGTATCCATTCGATCCGGTATGGACCCAATTCAGCCCGCGCGTGGCCATCGCCTGGAACCCGAAGTACACAAGCGGGCTGCTGGGCAGCCTTTTGGGCGACGGCAAATCAGTGCTTCGTGGCGGCTACGGCCGCATCTATGGACGCATGAACGGTGTGGGGCTCGTCCTGACGCCGCTGCTCGCTCCCGGCTTGATTCAGGCCGTAAGCTGCGTCGATCCCACCATTTCCGGCCTATGCGGCACCAGCCCGAACGCTGCCGGCATATTTCGCATTGGTGTAGATGGAAACGCGGCTCCGCTCCCGCCTCCCTCGCCCACGCTCGCCCAGCCTTATTTCCCCGGGATCAACGGCAATTCCGGCGTGCAGGACACCCAAACCCTCGACCTCCGTTACCGCCCCGAGCGCACCGACAATTTCACTTTTTCGATCCAGCGCGCCATCGGCAATAAAGCAACTTTCGAGACCGGCTACATCGGACGGATCATCCGCCACGAGTTGCAAAACATGAATCTGGACAGCGTGCCCTATATGACCACCTTGGGCGGCCAGACCTTTGCGCAGGCTTACGCCAACATCTTTCTGGCTTTGTGCGGTCCCGCCTATTGCGGCAAAGGCACGCTGATTCCGGCCACCAACGTCCCGGTACAGCCCTTCTTTGAAACGGCGCTCGGCGGCGTGAATTCCACTTATTGCAAAGGCGCAACAAGCTGCACGGCGAAATTTGTCGCCGCCAACGTCTCCAACTTCCAGACGACCTCCGTCTCCACCATCTGGCGCAACCTCAACACCAACCCTAGTTGGGTGCTGCCAAACAGCATGATCGATTCCACCCAGCAGATCACCTCGGCCATATTCGGCACCAGCCTCGGATATGGCAACTACAACGCCCTGTTCGTCACCGTAAGAGCCCGCGACTTCCATGGCTTAACTGCCGTCTCGAACTTCACCTGGGGACGCTCTCTCGGCACCGGCGCCTACGCCCAATCCACCAGCGGCGGTACCGCTCTCGACCCCTTCAATGTCGCCGCAAACTACGGCTCTAACGGTTTCGATATCAAGTTCCTCTACAACCTCGCCGTCACCTACCAGCCGCCGTATTACAGAACGCAGCACGGCATCCTGGGCCACCTCCTCGGCGGATGGAGCTTTTCGCCTATCCTCACTGCCCAGAGCGGCTCTGGAATCGCCGTGGGTTACAACGAAAGCGGCCTCTGTGGCGGCGGTTGCCAGGCGTTCGGCGAATCCAGCTCGAATAACCTCACCGCCAATACGGAAGAAGCCGTAGCCGCAGCCCCCTACACGGGCGGCAGCAGCGCGCATTACAACGTCAGCGGCTCAAATGGAATCGGTACCAACAACCCCGCCGGCGTAAATATGTTTGCTGATCCGGCATCTGTCTACGCCGAATTCCGCCCCTGCATCCTCGGGTTCGATACCAGTTGCGGCGGCTACTACAACCTGCGCGGCTTGCCTTCGTGGAACGTAGATGTTGGCGCGCTGAAGGACATCGGTATTTGGAAGGAAGGCCGCATCGGCGCCACCTTCAGTTTTCAAATCACCAACGTTTTCAACCACGTGGTCATGAGCAATCCTTCCAGCCTGAATCTGGACAGCCCGCAATCGTTCGGCAGAATCACCTCGACCGCCAATATCCCGCGCAACATGGAGTTCGGCCTGCGCATTCACTTTTAATAAATGTGGGACAGATTGTCATCCACTCGCCTATTGCGATTCCAGGAGCTAGTACTTTAACGCTCGCCCCGGTCGCTTGGGCCAGAACGTTTCGACCTCTCTGTCCCTTGACAATGTCCGTTATTGGGAATAGCATTTTCTCAATACGGCTTTCAGGGTCTGCGTAATCGAGACCACATACAACCTGTAAGGAGTCTGTTCATGGTCGCTACTTTTGCTCCGGTGCGTGCGCGCATCGCTCGTTTCACCTCTTTCCTGGCCTCGTTCGCCTGCTTCGCGCTGCTGCTGGCTTTCTGCAGCACGCTCCTGTGGGCGCAGGCGACGTCCACAAGCACCGTCACCGGTCTTGTGACAGATCAGTCGGGAGCCGCCGTCCCAGGTGTGAGAGTTACCTTAACCGATCCCTCCACGAGCACTCAATTAACCACCACCACCAATAGCGATGGCCGCTACGTGTTCTCAAACGTGGGCGTCGGAACCTATACCGTCACGTTTGAAAAACAAGGCTTCGCTACCTCGAAAGTGGCCGAACAGAAGGTTGATGTCGGCACAACTCTCACTGTGAACACATCCCTGCAGGTTGGCTCCACCACCACCACGGTCGAGGTGCAAGCTCAAGCTGCGGCCGAACTGCAAACCACCAATGCCGCTGTGGGCACCACCATCACCAGCCATCAGCTTCAGGATCTGCCCAATCTGGCTCGCGACGCCGCGACCCTTGCTGTGCTGCAGCCCGGTATTTCGCCCGGCGGCTCCACTGCGGGCGCCGTGCAAGATCAAAACACCTATACCGTCGATGGCGGCTACAACACCGACGACATGGCTGGAAACAGCACCTCTTATGTCACGAATTTCACTGGCCTCGGCGGCACCCAAACAGGTGGCTCCTCGGCCGGAGCCGTTCCTGTGCCGGTCGAGAGCGTTGAAGAATTTAAGGTAACCACCTTCAATCAAACCGCCGATTTCAACGGCGGCTTGGGCAGCCAGGTCCAGATGGTCACCAAGCGCGGTACCAACCAGTTCCATGGTTCGCTCTACGAATACTACTTCGCAACCAACGTCGGCGCCGGCAATACCTGGACCAACGATCACACCTGCGCTCCGTTTTCTCCTAACTGCCAGTCCATCACCAGTCCTACAAACGGGACCGGCAATTTCCCCACGCCCGGTTACGCCAACCCGCTGCCCTCCAATCACCGCAACCGTTTCGGCGCCTCCCTCGGCGGGCCCTTCGCTCCGAATTTCCTGGGCGGCAAATGGTACTTCTTCTTCAACTACGAAGGACAGCGCTTCCCGAACAACAACACCTACGAGCGCCCGGTCCCGTCCGACCAACTACGCGCCGGCGTTATTCAGGTGCCCATCAATAACGTTTACACGGCCTTCAATCTAAATCCCTATCCGGTCGCCGTGGATGGGGTCACCTATCCCGCTTGCGGTGGTGCCGCCTATTGCGATCCGCGCGGTATCGGAATCAGTCCGGCAATTAAACAAATCTGGCAGAACCAGATGCCCGTCGGCAACGACGTGCTCTTTTCCGGTACCGGTGGTGATCAGCACAACGTCATCGGCTATCTGTCCACACTGAAGACGCCACTCACCGACGACATCTATGTCGGCCGCATCGACCACGACTTCAGCGATAAGTGGCACTTCTTCGGCAGCTACCGCTTTATGCGGCTGGTCAATTTAACCGCCAACCAGGTGGACATCGGCGGCGCGCTGCCGGGCGATCGCCTGGGTGTCCCCGCTGCCGTCGCGCCCCGCGATCAGCTTCCTTCTCTTTGGGTTGGCGGTCTGACCACCGTGCTCTCGCCCACCATGACCAACGATTTCCGCTACAGCTTCACGCGCAATTTCTGGCAATGGGGCAGCGTCAACGCTCCGGTGCAACTGGCCGGTCTCGGCGGAGCAATTGAAATTGCGCCGGGCATAGGTTCTGCAACCTCAGAAACCACAAGCGCGCTCATCCCCTATAACGTCAATACGCAAAACGTGCGCCAGCGCTTCTGGGACGGTCATGATCAGATGTTCAAGGACGATGTCAGCAAAATCCGGGGCAATCACATCTTCCAATTCGGCGGCCAGTATCTGCGCAATTACGACTACCATATGCGCACTGACAATGGCAACGGCGTCAACAATGCCGTCGTTTATCAGGTAGGCGCCAACGGTATCAGCTTCTCCGGATTCCCGTATCCTGCGGGTCTGGCGAGTTCCAATCAAAGCCAATGGCAGCGCCTCTACAGTGAAGTGCTGGGCTTCGATAGCCAGTCCCAGGTGGCCTACACCCGCACTGGCACTAATCTCACCATCCAGCCCATCGGAAGCGTCGCCTACGAGCGCAGCATCATTCCCACTTACAGCCTTTACGCCGCCGACACCTGGCACCTGAAGCCGACATTTACCTTGACCTATGGCCTCTCCTGGGAAGCGCAGCTTCCGCCTTATGAACTCAACGGAAGCCAGATTCTGCCCGTCGACCAGAACGGCAAGGTCTTTACCGCCGAGGACTATCTGGCGGCAAAGAAGAGTGCTGCTCTGGCCGGACAGGTCTATAACCCTATTGTCGGATTCGAAAATATCAAGGCGGTCGGACGCAAATATCCGTACAATCCTGTTTGGGATCAATTCAGCCCGCGCGTCGCAGTCGCGTGGAATCCGAAGTTCACAAGCGGCCTGATGGGCAGCCTGCTCGGCGACGGCAAGACCGTAATTCGCGGCGGCTACGGCCGTATCTATGGCCGTCTCAATGGAGTCGATCTCGTCCTGGTTCCGCTGCTCGGTCCCGGATTGCTCCAAGCCGTTAGCTGCGTCGACCCGACTACCACGGGTGTCTGCGGCACCTCTCCTACGCCCGCCACTGCCTTCCGTGTTGGCCCGGACGGCCTCTCCGCCCCGCTCGCTTCACCGTCGCAGACTTTGGCCCAGCCGTTCTTCCCCGGTATCAACGGCAACCCTGGCGCGCAGGACCCCAGCGTGCTCGACCCGAATTTCCGGCCTGAGGTCACCGACAACTTCACCTTCTCCATCCAGCGAGCCATCGGCTCCAAAGCGACGCTGGAGACCGGCTATATCGGCCGCCGCATCACGCACGAAGTTTCGAACGTCAACATCGACGCGGTGCCGTATATGACCACGCTCGGCGGCCAAACCTTTGCCAATGCGTACGCCAACATCTATCTATCGCTCTGCGGGGCAGCCTACTGCGCTACAACGCCTTCTGCCTCTACGGTCGCCGGCGTGCCCGTGCAGCCGTTCTTTGAAGCTGCTCTCGGTGGCGCCAATTCCACCTATTGCAAAGGCGCTGCGAGTTGCACCGCTAAGTTCGTCGCTGCAAACGTCTCAAACTTCACCAGTACTTCCGTCTCCACCCTCTGGCGAAATTTGAACACAAATCCAAGCTGGGTTCTGCCCCAAAGCATGATGGATGTCACCCAGAGCATCACCTCAATGGTGTTCATCGCCAGCGGCGGATACGGCAACTACAATGCCCTCTACGCCACCTTCCGCGCGCGCGACTATCA
>JAJPJN010000042.1 GCA_021324185.1 Terriglobia bacterium
ACCGCGGGCTCAAATGTGGAATGGAGCCCGGGTATACATACGAATTACTCGGAGTAGCAAAGGTCAAACCGCCATTTACTGCAATCGAACCACTCGGACAATAGCCCGGCAACGCCAGCGTTGCACAGGTCTTTACAAGCGAAGGGTAATTGGCGGCGTAAGCGGCTTGTGCGGCAGGAGCGATCGGATTTGGCAGCGTCGTATTGAATCCGTTTACCACCCGGCCGTAACGCTCCGTCATCCCTGTCTCTTGCTCGAGTCGAAGCCCGATGTTTAGCGTCAGGTTACTCTTGACGCGCCAGTCATCCTGGAGAAAAATTCCGTAGTAGTATTCGCTCAGATAAGCCGAAGAGGCCTCGTTATAACTGCCGGATGTCGGCAAGCCCATCAGGAATGCTGCCAGATCCTGCCCGATGGGTGATGCTGTCGAGCTGCTGCCTGCCGTCGTCCAGTTGGTCGAAAAACTAAACGACCCGGCCGCCGCTCCATAAGCAACATTGCTCATGTCGTAGCGGCGCGCGTCACCGCCGTACTTCAATGTATGGTCTCCAGTCACCTTCACCACGCTGGTGAAGATCTGGTAAACCTCCGACGGAAGACTGCTGGCGCCCGTATCCCCAAGCGATTGAAAACCTCCACTGCCCGAGTTCGGGAACGAAACCGCCGGTAGCTGTATATGTTGCGAGTTCGTCGCCATATAACTCGGAAACCCGAGCGCGGTTGGATTGATGCCGGCGCTGGGCTCGGAATGAACTTCATCCATGCGTGTGAAATTCAGCCGGACGTCCAGAACAGAACTGCCGCCAAACGTGTGAACTTCGTCAAATGTCGCGCCGAAGTTTTCGCGCACCAGAATACTTCCGGTTGCCAGGTTGCCGCCGCCGAACAGGTTGTTTTTGTTCTGAATGCGGTAGTTATGACGAAAATCGAAAAATGCCTTGTCGTTGTTGCCAAGGTTGAAATCGAGCCGGCCGAACTGGCTGTTGAAGTTATCAATGCTGGGGGCATTCACGAAAAAGTTATCTTCACCGTTCGAAAGCCCGGCCGTGTTGGGTAACGGATATAAATTCAGGTACGCCTGAGCGACCGGATTCAACAGGTTCGTGGGAATCACGTTACCCGCAAACGGGCTGCGATTCACCGCGCTGCCATTCAACACGCCGCTGTAAGGGTTATAAATCTGATAGTTACTCCCCAAACTCAGCAGTTGCGAGAAATTGCCTTGCCGCTCGAGCGCCGTCGGCACTGTCGTCAGAGTCGGCGTGGGCGTATTATCTTTCAGCTCCTCAAAGGCAAAAAACCAGAACAGCTTATTCTTGCCATTAAAAACCTTGGGAATGATCACCGGCGCGCCGGCAGTCAAGCCGTATTGGTTGTAGTGCAGCGTCGGCACCGGCTTGCCGGAAGCGTTGCTGAAAAAGTTATTTGCGCTGGTGAAATTGTTCTGATTGAACTCATACAGCGTGCCGTGCAGTTGGTTCGTTCCGGATTTTGTAATCTGATTCGCCGTACCCGCACTGCTGTGGCCATAGGCCGCATCGGAGTCAAAAATGTTAACCGTCACCTGCTGCACGGCATCCATCGGTGGATTGAACGCCACTCGCTGATCCCAGGTCGTATCGGGCGAGCCATCCATCAGCAGCTCGGATGCTTGAATCTTCGATCCGGCAATGCTGAAATCCGCCGCTCCGCCATTGTCAAATGGATGCACCAGCGAAGGTTGACCTTCCGGGATAACGCCCATGGAAAGCTGCGCAAGCATCAGCGGCGTTCGCCCATTCACCGGCAGATCCTCTACCTGTTTCGTCGTGATCGTCTGGCCGGCCGAGGCGTTGGTAACGTCCACCAGCGGCACGTCGGCTGTCACGCTGACGGTTTGCGTCTGCTGCCCCACTTGCAACGGAATGTCTATTTCCGGATGGTCGCCTGCCCCGAGATGAATGCCCGACCGCGTGAACGTCTGGAAACCGGGACTGCTGGCGCTGACATCGTAATCGCCCGGCAACAGGAACGGAATCGTGTACTTGCCCGCGGCATCGGACGTCGCTTGCGATACGGCGCCGGTCCTTACTTCCTTTGCGCTGACTGTGACATTTGGAATAGCTGCGCCGCTAGGATCCGTCACCGCACCACTAATGGTCGCTCGAAATTCCTGGCCAAATGCTCCCGCACAGAGCAATGACACTGCCGCAGCAACAAGGCTGATTCTCATGAGACAAAACCTCTCGACTAACCTCGGGCGCTCTAACGCGGCTGTTTGCTGTACCCCGTAACGGTTCGCAAACGACCCGTGCGCTCGTTGTTTGCACTATAGACTTATGCCGCCTGCGGGCGCAAACAATTTTAATGAAACCTTCGTTTAGCGGTGCTAAACGATGTGACAGAAAATTTTCGTGGGCCTAGTTCGGCAAAAACGCCGTGGTCTTTATTCCCGAGATCTCAAACGTTCTGCGGCAGCGTGCATTCTTGCAAGCCACTTTATCGTCCATCAGAACCATGTAACTCGCCGCTTTGGCGAACTTGGCGCGGTCGCGTTCGTCCGCCTGGCGCGGCAGGCGCTCCAGCTTGCGCCGCACCAGCCATCTGAGATCGTATTCCTGGGAACTGTGACAAAAGGGGCAGTTCAGCATCGCCGGTTTAGTCACCTGCGATTCGCGATAGAATGCGCGCTCGTCCAATGTAGAGATCCTTGTCCGCTTCCTGCCGGCCGCGGCTCTGCTATTGTCTCTTACCTGTTCGGAAGATCTGTTTCGTTATTGTTCCCGGATCTATACATGCCCACTTTGCCTTGGGTGAAGTCGCGTCCGGGACTGCTGACAGAGCCCACATCCACCCAGTCTCCATACGGCGTCTTGATGCGCGAGCTGATGACGTTCGGCTTCACGGAAATATCAATCTGCAGTAACTCATTCGAATCGATGGGGAGCGGCGTCTTGCTTACTTCGAATGACTTGCCGTCGCGCACTTCGCGTACGATGGCGTGCTTGCCATCGAGCGTGAACAGTACGTAGTTTTGGGGGTCCTGATATCCGGCGTACCACTGCACCTTGTTGTGCTTGAAGATGCCGCCTACATGGGCCTGCGTCTGAAATGTATAGTGGCCCGCTGCGGTCGGGGTTGCCGTCTTTGTCGCCGGGGCCGGTGGCGGAGGTTCGGGCGGTGGCGGCGCCTTATTTTCCGCTACTACTTTCTCGAGCGTAACGTCCGCGCCCGATAACACCACAACATCGCCCGTATGGAAGGTTCGTTCGAAGCGCTTCGGCAGAGCCTGATCCCGCCGCAGTTCAATTGTGTGCAATCCGGGAGGCACGTTGGTTATCGCTGCATTGCCGTCTGCGCCCACAGCCGACGCGAAGTTCTTATCGATATAGACCATCGTGCCGGGCGACGCGCCTTTGATATCGAGCGTGGCGACTTCAGGCGCCCGTTCCAGGCGAAACTCGACAGCCGTTTCCTCCGCCTTCTTAACATCCACGGTTTCCGGAGGCGGATCGATAAAGCCCGGCTTGTGCACGCTGATCGTGTACTCACCCACCTTGAGCGGAATTCGAAGCTGGCCGTCAAAAGTCTGGCGCCGGTAAAGCTTGCCATCGATATAAACGCTCACGCCATCCTGCCCGGTCTTGACCACAGCCGTTCCCGCATTCGGATCTGATTTCACGTACACCGTCAGCACCGGAGCAGGCGTGTAGGTCATCACGAAACGTTGCCGGTCTTTATCCTGGATGACCTGAAGATCGTGATCCGTTGTGCCGAGGTTCGTTAACTCCAGACCATCGGTGCCCACTTCACCTGCCGGTTTGCCGTCCAGAAAAACCGTAGAATGATCCGCATTCGTAATCAGCCGGCCGCTGCCATCCTGCTCCGAGACAAGCACCGTCATAGCGTTCGAGGCCACCGGCAGCCCGATAATTCGAGGCGCCGTCTTTTCCCCAACGTCGAAAGTGAACGCCGCGCTACCGTTGCGTCCCGTCACTTTGATCGAATGCTGGCCCGGCTGCAGGTTGTCGAGAATCACCTCGCCGTCTTTCAAATCCTGTGGCGGATCGTCATCCAGCGTGTAGGTGCCCGGAACCAGATCCGTATAAAGCCGCAAGGTGGGATTTGTAGCAGCAGGCGGTGCGCCCGATGTGTTTGATCCGGCCGCAGTATTTGTTTTTGCCGCCGCCGGGCCGGTTGCTGTCTGCTGCAGTGCTGCCGCTTCGTTGGGCGTGAAATTCAGCTTGCGCGCGGTTTGAATCAGATAGAAAAACGCCGCTAGAACCACCACCGTAAACAAGCAGGCCAGGTATAAGGCCCATTTGAAGGTCCGGGAATCAATGCGCGGAACGTCGTCGGGAATCTGTGCAACTTCGTCGCGTAGCGCTTCCTGCTGCCTGGCAGGCGTGGCAACCGGCGTCTGAGCTTGCGTTTGCGCCGGTTCATTCCGCAGCGCACGCGCACGCGCGATCACCTCTTCCTGAACTTCCGACAGCAGCAGTTGCGTATCGAAATCATCCGGCCGCGAATAGCGGATCGCCTGAATACGCTCGAAACAGTCGCGCAGTTGTTCCAGCGACGTGGAAGTGCGTGCTTCGGTTTGGATCTGTCTCAGCTCCTCGAGAGCTGAGTATGTATTTTGGGAACGAGCCACAAAGGCAGGGCTTCCTAGTAATTATATCGTCTGATTTCGGATCGCCCGCCTGCGCCGCTAATCGCCGCGCCGGCTGTAATTGAGTTCGTAGAAATGGCGGTACTCGCCGCTCTTGACGCGCTCGACCCAGGCGCGATTGCTCCGGTACCACTCAATAGTCGCTGCAAGACCGCGATCGAAATCCATCAGAGGCTTCCAGCCCGTCTCCCGCGTCAGCTTTTCGTTCGTGAGCGCATAGCGGCGGTCATGCCCCGGCCGGTCTGCCACGCGCCGGATGAGCGACTCCGGCTTGCCTGTCGCCTTAAGAATGCGATGCACCACTTCGAGATTGGGCAGCGAGCAGTTTCCACCCACGTTATAGACCTCGCCCGGCGCGCCTTTTTCAAGCACCGACCGGATCGCGCGGCAATGATCTTCCACATACAACCAGTCGCGTATCTGCTGGCCATCTCCATACACCGGCAGAGGCTTGTCTTCAAGTGCATTCGAGATCATGAGCGGAATTAGTTTTTCCGGAAACTGATACGGCCCGTAGTTATTCGAAGCGCGAGTAACACATACATTCAGCCTGTAAGTGGTGTGGTAAGAAAGCGCCAATAAATCGGAAGCCGCCTTGGAGGCGGAATACGGGCTGCTCGCCCGAAGCGGATAATTTTCATCTGCATCATGGGGCGGCTCGATGCTGCCGTAAACCTCATCCGTTGAGACATGGATGAAGCGCGCGATCTTGTTCCGCCGGGCCGCTTCGAGCAATGAAAACGTGCCGTTAAAATTGGTCTGGATTACGGGGGCAGGGGAGTGTATGCTCCGGTCCACGTGCGATTCAGCCGCAAAGTGGACTACCGCGTCCGGGGCTTCAAATTCGAATATGTGCTCGATTTCCGCGCTAGCGCAAATGTCCGCCTGGATAAATTAGTATCCGGGATGACTCGCCACCGCTTCCAGATTCTCGAGATTGCCGGCATAGGTGAGCTTGTCGATGTTCACAAGTTCATCGCTCCAGCCTTCACGCAAAGCCATGCGAACAAAACAGGAGCCGATAAATCCCGCCCCGCCCGTCACCAGCAACTTCATTTGTGTTGTAACTCCCAGTCGTAGGCGATGGAAGGGTCGTTATAAGCGATACGGCCCTCGTCTTTGGGATTGTAAGTACGATTCGTAATATAGACCAGCACGGACGGTTGCTCGCCAACCACCTTGTAGCCATGAGCGACCCCTGGAGGAATTAGCAACTGCCAGGGCCTGAGCGCGCCCACATACAGCGTATTCTTTACGCCAAAAGTCTTCGAGTCAGTTCTCAAATCAACCAGCGCTATCTGTAAAAGACCGGCAACCGGTACCCAATAATCGGTTTGAAATCGATGATAGTGGAATGCCTTGATGATTCCGGGGTAATTCAATGCAGCAGAGACCTGGGTCGAATCGGCAGCGAATCCCGCTACCAGCCCTTGAGTGAGCCGGGCGATTTCGAGGAAATAGCCGCGGTCATCCGGCCAGACCGGGAAAGGATTGATCTGAACATCGTCAATGAGATCGCCGCTGGCAGGCGAGAGAATCACCTTGCCGATGCCTGCTTCCGACTTGGGAATGGCGATTTCGAGCCCCGATTCGAGCTCGCCGAGAACTGCGCTAGCCGTCACAGCCCCGCGGCTCCCGCCGTTGCGGGCGCTGAGCCGCCCTGCCTGTGTCTGGTCTCGTAAACGAGATTAGCGGCCCGTAGCAGCGATTCAAACGTACCCGCATCGGTCCACCAGCCATCGAGAAAATCGAAAGTCATGGTGCCTTCCCTGATATAGGCATTGTTCACATCTGTGATTTCCAGCTCGCCCCGGGCAGAGGGCTTCAGCGTCCGGGTCTTATCAAACACCGTCTCGTCATACAAATAGATGCCGGTTACCGCGTAATTGGATTTCGGACGCTGCGGCTTCTCCTCAATCCCCACAATGCGGTCGCCTTGAATCTCGGCCACGCCGAAACGTTCCGCATCATGGACTTCCTTCAAAAGAATCTTGGCGCCGCGCTCCTGGTGCCGGAAATCCTCCGCCGCGCCCTTAATTGACCCCTCGATAATGTTGTCGCCCAGGATGACGCAAATTTTGTCGTTATCCGCGAAGTGTTCGGCCAGCGCCAGAGCCTCTGCAATTCCGCCTTCGCCTTCCTGATAGGTGTAGTTGATGTGCTTCAGGCCGAACTCTTTCCCGTTCGCAAGAAGCCGCAGGAAATCGCCTGAATTCCGGCCGCCCGTCACGATCAGCAGATCTTTAATTCCAGCTTCGACAAGCGTCTCAATCGGGTAATAGATCATCGGCTTGTCGTAGATCGGCAACAGGTGCTTGTTGGTGATTTTAGTAAGCGGAAACAGCCGGCTGCCCGTGCCTCCGGCCAATACAATGCCTTTCATGAAACCTCGATGGTAACAGGTGCCGCATCCTGCGTCTGGCGCCCTTGTTACTGAAAAAAATGGATCAGTTCAATTTGAGGGTCGACTTGGGGTCGGGCTGCGCGGCACGCGGCGCTTTCCCCCGCAGGCGCCGGCTCAGTTGCCGCAAGACCAGCAGCAGAATCGCCAGTGTCACAGCCGCCATCTTGAAGAAACTCGTTTGAAATAACGAGTCCTTAAATCCGATGATCAGCAGAAGAACAACCAGCAGCGCCACGCCGCCGGTCCACAGGGACATAGAAGTACGAAGGGAAGCGTTCCGTTGCTGCCGCGCTTGCTGTTCGTACTTATTCATGACTGCCTGCCAACCGGCGCTACCCCCGGAAATTGTGGTACGCCCGAGAGGATTCGAACCTCTGGCCTCTTGCTCCGGAGGCAAGCGCTCTATCCAGGCTGAGCTACGGGCGCGTATTGAGTAACAACCTACTTCTTTGCCAGCGCAACGTGTGTCGCTCCGGAGTCGCGTTTCGCCGATGCCGATGCGCCGGCGCCCAGCAATTCTTCAATGTGCTGGCGGATCGCATCTTCCTTCATCATTTTGTCCCAGGTCTCGTCTTCCCGCGCCGGTGTCTGGTAATGAATGATTCCCTTGCGGTCGATCATCACCATCTGCGGAACCACAAAGTACGCATTGGTCCATCCCATAAACGCCATCATCTGGTCCCGCAACACCCAGCCAACCGGGAAGTTGACTTGAAAATCTTTGGCGAAATTTTCTACCAGCAGATCGGCGTTATCATTTACCGCGACATCGATGGCCTGAAACCCGCGCGGCC
>JAJPJN010000146.1 GCA_021324185.1 Terriglobia bacterium
CCGCTGAACTTTTCGGGCAAGCTGTACAAGGTTGTCGCTTATGGCGTGCGCCAAGAGGACGAAATCATCGATTACGAGGAAGTGGCCAAACTGGCCAAGCTGCACAAGCCGAAGATGATTGTGGCAGGCGCGAGCGCTTATTCCCGCGTCATCGATTTTGCACGCTTCCGCGAAGTGGCTGACTCCATTGGGGCAGTCTTTATGGTGGACATCGCCCACTACTCGGGTTTGGTAGCGGCCGGGCTTTATCCCAATCCGTGCGAGCACGCCGATATCGTTACTTCGACGACCCATAAGACGCTGCGAGGGCCGCGCTCGGGAATGATTTTGTGCAAAGAAAAGTTTGCCCAGGCGATCGACCGGGCGGTATTTCCGGGCGCGCAAGGCGGGCCGCTGGTGCATATCGTGGCGGCGAAAGCGGTATGTCTGCGCGAGGCGCTGACGGATGGCTTCCGGGCCTATCAGCAGCAGGTTCTGGCGAATGCGCGCGCGCTTGCGCAATCGTTGCAACAGGAAGGCTTTCGCGTGGTTAGCGGTGGGACCGATTCCCACATGTTCCTGGTTGACGTATTCGCCAAGGGGCTGAAAGGCAAAGAAGCGGAGACGGCGCTCGATCAGGCGCACATTACCGCAAACAAGAACGCAATCCCATTCGACGTCAATCCTCCTCTAAATCCGAGCGGTATCCGGCTGGGGAGTCCAGCGGTGACCACGCGCGGATTTCGCGAACCGGATATGCAAGAGACCGGCAGGCTCATTGCGCAGGTGCTGAACAATCCAAAGTCCCAGGACGTGATTGAACAAGTACGCCGCGGGGTGGCAGCTTTGACCGAGAAATACCCGCTGTATGAATGGCGTCGAACGGCAGCTCCGGCCGTGGCGGGCTGAGGGCCGCATACGGTCCCCATTAACACCGCGCGCGTCTAAAGAATGAACGTCCTCTATTTGTCCCACTGTGTTCCCTATCCACCGAACAAAGGGGAGAAGATACGTGCATATCATCAACTAAGAGCTTTGGCGGAAAAGCATAGCTTGCACCTTGCCTGCTTTGCGCGGAATGAAGAAGACCTGAAATTTGCGGAGCAGTTGAGGAGTTATTGCGATTCGGTCTACGCCGAGCCGGTTGGCTCACTGGCAATGGCTTCTGCTTTGCTCCGCTTTTTAGCCGGTTCAAGTATCAATATGGCCCTGTTCGAGAGCCGGTCTTTGCGTAAATACATCGCTGCACTTAGTAAGAAGATGCATTTCGATGTAGCAGTGGCATACACGGTTCCTGTGGCAACATACATGCCGCGTGACCTTCCCTTTGTCTTGGATCTGGTGGATGTAGACTCTGAGAAATGGTTTCAATATGCCAAAATGCGCACGCCTGGATCTCTGTATAGAATCGAGGCCGAGCGGCTGCGCGCGATGGAAGGCCGGTATTCTCGCGCCGCCTCCAGCGCCATCCTGACCACTTACAACGAAGCGGCATTGTTAAGATCATTCACTTCCGGCCGCATCGGCTACGTAGAGAACGGAGTGAATTTTGAGGTTTTCCATCCTACCGCTGTTAAGGTGCCGCCCGAACTACAAGGCCGTAGATACCTGGTTTTCGTCGGCACCATGGATTACTACCCAAATATCGACGCTGTCCTATGGTTTGCAAAAGCAATTTTTCCTGAGCTAAAAAATCGCTTCCCCGATGTTGAATTTCTGATTGTTGGACATAGGCCAACGCGCGAGGTATCGAACTTAGCTCAACTTCCAGGTATTACTGTGACCGGCGGAGTGCCCGATATCAGACCGTATATTCTGGGTAGCCGCGCAATGGTCGCGCCACTTAGGATTGCCCGCGGGATTCAGAATAAAGTGTTGGAAGCGTTGGCACTTGGCGTTCGAGTATTCGGCAGTGCAGAGGTTTGCATCACTTTCGGAGAGAAAGTACCGGCCGATCTGATCCGGTGTATTTCCGAACGAGATTACCTTACGAACCTCCCGTCGGCATTAGAACGCGAGCCCGCGAGGGCGCAGAGTGTACCTGACGAGATATACCAACGCTTCAATTGGGAGAACAACGGGGCACAGTTTCTGTCTATGGTCGAAGAAGTAGCTGGAAGCCATAGAGCGCAGGCTGTATTGCCGTAATGCTAGTTTTCCGCCACCAGCGTGGGCGCGCCAGCTCCTGTTTTTAAAGCTATCGAGGGCGCGGGCTTACGAGACTCAATAAGCGCTAGAGACTTCGTAATGATTAGCAGCAAGCTGAACCCTACCGCGAAAACCATCCAGCCGGCCAGTGTGTGGTAGAACCCTTTTGCCAGTTGCTCGTTGTAGTCGGCAAGAATGGCTGTACCGGCTACCCGCACCACGTTTGCGGCAATCGCGATGACAGGCGAGATCACGAGCAATATCACTCTGCTCACGCCTCTTTTGCAGAACAAAAATCCGAGCAGGATGGCCGAAGCAAACATCGCCGAAAGCGAATTCAACCCGCTGCATGCTTCCTCAACGCCCAGCGACAAATGCGCCAGGTTGATCACATTGCCGTCCCGGTAAACGGAAACACCAAATCCCTGAGCCACTCTTGCCGCTATATCGGAGGCAAAGAGTTGCAGTGGACCAGCCATTGAGTTGTAGACCAGAGTCGGGAGCGGTACAGCCGTCGCAAGCAGAATCATTGGGAAACTCAGACGCATGAGCGCCTGTTTTCCCCGAAATGTGTAGAGAATACCCGCCAGCAGAATAATCAGCGAAATGCGGGTGAGAAAGAACTCGCCCGCAGCTATTCCCACGCTGTACGTCAAGCAGCCGAGTACAACCACCGCCAGCCCTCCCACCTGGCAGCTGGCCGGTGTACGGAACAGATACGCGCGCCGGCTCCAGGCGACGGCAATCGCTAATGGCGCGATGAGCAAGCCCTGGGAGGCGGTCTCCTGATTCCACCAATCCAGAACCAGGTCGCGAACGACAGGCGCATACATCAATGCAATCAGAATGGACCCTGCCGCTATCCAGAGATAGGAATTGGACTGCCTGGGGATAGGCGGGTCCGCGAGCGGCGTCGCGTGGGCAGGCATGGACATTCGGCTGCGTGCACGTTTTCTGCCATAGGTGTCAATCGTTTGACAAATTTGGAGAGAACGAAAAAAACTTCGCTCAAAGCAAAATTATTGGGATAGTTTGTCAAATTTCTTCTGGAAACAAGACGCCGGGAGGGTGCTGGCGTATGGAACGTGAATTGCCCGTCTGTGAAATGCCGGCGCGATCTCGCCTGCACATAAGCCCGAAATACAGCCAACGAAAGAATGAGTTCTTGTTTGCCGACAACCTTAGCTGCCCGCTTTGAGTATCCGGAACGGAATTTCGCCCAACAGCACCTTCGAA
Organism: Terriglobia bacterium; assembly: GCA_021324185.1. Lineage (GTDB taxonomy): Bacteria > Acidobacteriota > Terriglobia > Bryobacterales > Bryobacteraceae > Bog-105. The sequence continues at coordinate 3,364 of JAJPJN010000146.1, forward strand.
CTCGCCATCTTACCCCGAAGGAACATCCCCTTTGGGACGAATATGTTCGCCAGCACGCGCTAGGCACTCCCTTCCACTTAACCGCCTGGCAGAAAACCATCGCCGAGGTCTTCCGGTTTGAGCCGATGCCCCTGGCGGTTTTTGAAAAGAACACGTTGCGGGGTGTGCTGCCGCTCTTTCTGGTGAAAAATCCGTTTGCCAAGAAAGCTCTGATTTCTATTCCGTTTGCGGTGTATGGAGGAGCGCTGGCAGATTCTGAGCCGGCCAAGGCGGCCCTGGCGGCGGAGCTGGTCAAAACTGCCCAGGGGCTCGGAGTTGAATACGCTGAGTTGCGAAACGGTTATGAAGAACAGACACTTGGGTTCAACCGGGTGGATCGCTATGTGACATTCACGCAACAGATCCGCCCGGACGAAGAGCAGATCATGGGGACGATTCCGCGCAAGACCCGGTATATGGTGCGGAAATCTCTCAAGCAGTCGTTTGAGACTGAAATCCAAACAGGCCGGTCGAAAATCTTCGAAGATCTTTACGCGAAGAACCTGCGCAAATTGGGCACACCTTGCTTCCCGGCCAAATTTTTTGCTGCACTTGCCAAAAATTTCGGAAGCGATATGGACATTCGCCACGTGAAATTCGAAGGCAAAACGGCGAGCGCAGTGCTGACCTTCTATTTCAGAGATCAGGTACTGCCTTACTACGGCGCCTCGGACCCGGCGTTCAATGCCTTAGCTCCAAACAACTTCATGTACTACGACCTGATGAGATGGGCAGGGGCTCGCGGCTTTCGAACCTTCGACTTTGGACGCAGCAAAAGGAATGGCTCCGGATCCTATGACTTCAAAGCGCACTGGGGCATGACGGAACGAGCGCTTCCGTACGAATTGCTCCTGGTCAAACGGAAGACGGTGCCGAACTTTACCCCTGCTAACCCGATTTTTAGCCTTCCCAGGAAAATCTGGAGCCGCCTTCCGCTTCCGGTGACGCGTCTGGTGGGTCCAACTTTATTGAAATGGGTGCCCTGAGAAGGTATGCTGATTAAGTCTTCCAGGCGGATAGCTCAACGGCAGAGCGCCTCTAAACACACAGAGGAGGCTGCAGCGTTCGACTCCTGCTCCGCCTACCAAGTTTTCCGGCTCTCAGTATCTGAACGTAAAGCAACAGCTTCTGCGGATGGCACCTACTTGCCATGAGCCGGTTGTTACTCGTTTCTTACTTATTTCCCCCACTCGGCGGCGTCGGCGTTCAGCGTGCCTTGAGTCTGGCGAAGTATCTGCCTCAAAATGGCTTTGAGGTTCATGTCCTGCAGGCGCGCAACGCTGCCGGTCCGGTTTCCGATCCGGCGTTGTTGCAACAAATCCCGCCGGGAGTTCGCATTCATCAGGCTTTCACCCCGGAGCTTCCATTCCACTTCAGACAGGCGTTGTGGCGGATCTTCGGCGGAAAATCCAAACCGGCCAACGCGACTCCTGCGGCCAAGAGCCGATCCTTCCGCCTGACCCGGATTCCCGTAGAAATAGGCCGGCGTGTCCTCTGCCCTGAGCCTGAAATCACCTGGGTACCGTTTGCTTTGCGGCGCGCGCGCCGGATTGTCCGGGAGTTCGGTATCGATTCGGTCGTAGTGACAGCGCCACCATTTTCAGCGTTTCTCGTGGGAGTAGCCCTCAAGCGTGAATTCCCGCATCTGCGGCTCGTTGCGGATTTCCGGGACGACTGGCTCAGCTTTTATCTTGGCGAGTTCGAATATCAAAACTCCGACTATACCCGCAAGCGGGCCATGCAGATCGATCGGGAGACGATTCAAGCCGCCGATCGTGTCGTTGTGGTTACACAAGCGATGCTGGACCGTTTCCGGGAACGATATCCGGATCAGAAATCCGAAAAATTCGTACTGATTCCTAACGGTTTTGATCCCGCCGTGCTCCCGGAACCCGCAGTACGCGCAAACCACCGTCCCAAGGTTGTCGTGAGCCACATTGGCACGGTATATTCCGCCAGTTCTCCGCGCTATTACCTGGATGCGCTGGAGTCTCTGCCGGAACACATCCGGGACGGAATCGAGACCAGGTTCGTCGGCCGAATTGCCGAAGAGGAAAAGCCGTTCCTGTCAAACCGCAAGGCGCAGGTGACCTCAGTAGGATTTCTGCCGCAAAAAGAGGCACTGAACGAAATGGTTCAGGCTGACTATTTGCTGCTCACTATGACGGACTCTGCCAGCCTGACAGGCAAGGTGTTTGAATATCTAGCCACCGGTAAACCGATTCTGGCGATTGCAGATGAGAACGGCGAAGTGGCCCGCATCTTGCGAGAAACAGGAGCGGGCTGGTGCGCCAGCCCGAATAAGCCTGACGAAATTCGCACGTTACTCAAAAGAGCTTACGAAAGGATCAGGGCCGGTGGCGCGAATTTCTGTCCTAATTGGAACGTCATAAGACGATTTGAGCGCCCCCGGCTCGTAGCAGAATTCGGTCTTCTGGTAAAGAATGCCTGAATCCCTACTGAAATCGAACTGATGTCCAAGACACGTACTCTACCTGGATCGCTCCCCCCCACGCCCCGCGTTTGTGTCGTGGGAGCCGGCTACTGGGGCAAGAACCTGATCAGGAATTTTGGGGAAATCGGATCACTCGGAGCGGTTTGCGATGTAAACAGACGGGCACTCGAGGATTTTTCACTCCGCTACCCTCACATCCGGATCTACGATTCTCTGGCCCAGGTGCTAGGCGACGACAGTATCGATGCAGTCGCGATTGCAACTCCTGCTGAGCAGCACCACTCCATGGTCATGGCCGCCCTTCGCGAGGGCCGGCATGTTTTTGTAGAAAAGCCATTAGCATTGGACAGCGAAGACGGAATCGAGATGGTGGAGGCGGCTGAAAAGCGTGACCTCGTTTTGATGGTGGGGCATCTGTTGCGCTACCATCCGGCCATTCTAAAAATCAAAGAGCTGATCGACGCAGGAACTCTAGGCCGCGTGGATTACATCTATTCCAACCGGCTGAGCATGGGCAAGATTCGGAAAGAAGAGAATGCGCTCTGGAGTTTTGCCCCGCATGATATCTCGGTCATTCTCGCGCTCATCGGTGAAATGCCGGTACAGGTTACTGCCACCGGAGGTGCTTACCTGCAGCCGAACATCGCCGACGTCACCGTCTCGAATTTACTGTTCGGGCGTGGGACTCGTTCTCACATTTTTGTGAGCTGGTTACATCCCTACAAAGAGCAAAAGCTGGTGATTGTCGGGAGCAAGCAAATGATAGTTTTCGAAGATAGCCGGCTCGATAACAAGCTGATGTTGTTCGATAAACATATCGAGTGGAGAAACGGAAATATGGAGGCTAGCAAGCCGCAGGGGACCCCAATAGAGTTTGGCTCTGAGGAACCGCTACGCCGCGAGTGCGAGCACTTTCTCCATTGTGTCCTCAACCGAAAAACGCCATTGACCAATGGCCGGGAAGGATTACGCGTGCTGCAGGTACTTCAGGCGTGTCAACGATCCCTGCAGATGAACGGAGAGCCGGTGCAAGTGTTAGCTCCCCGCCTGCAACGCGTGCTTGCCGTATGAACGCCGTTACTCTAGATAGGGCCAGTCACACGTCCTTCCAGCCTGCCTACGTTCACCCTTCCAGCTATATTGACGAGCCGTGTCAGATCGGAGCAGGGACCAAAATATGGCATTTCTGCCATATCATGCAGAACTGCCGCATCGGCTGCGACTGCAATCTGGGCCAGAACGTGGTTGTATCACCGGGCGTATCGATCGGGAACAACGTGAAGATTCAAAACAACGTGTCCATCTACACCGGATGTATCATCGAGGACGATGTTTTTTGTGGCCCTTCCATGGTTTTCACCAACGTCATTAATCCGCGAAGTCACGTTCCGCGAAAAAACGAGTACAAACAGACGTTAGTTCGGCGTGGCGCTTCCTTAGGTGCAAACTGCACCGTGATCTGCGGCGTCACGATCGGCCAATACGCTATGGTGGGCGCCGGATCGGTTGTGACGCGCGATGTTCCGGATTATGCGATCGTCACAGGAAATCCGGCACGGGTACGCGGATGGATGTGCGTTTGTGGTATCAAGTTGCAGTTTGCAACCGCAGTGCAGATAGAACAAGCCTGTTCTGCCTGCGGCAAGAAATATTTAAGAGCAAATAATCAAATAGTTCTGAAAGAACAAAACTAAAAATATGAGTATCCTCGCTGAAAAAACTGTTCCCTTGTTGGATTTGAAGGCCCAGCATGTTCAGATCAGGGACGAGGTGCTTTCAGCGGTCACACGCGTTATCGACGATCAGAAATTTATTCTCGGCGAAGAAGTTGAGAGCTTCGAAGCTGAAATTGCGCAATATACCGGCGCGCGCTACGCGATCGGGTGCGCTTCCGGATCAGACGCCCTGACCCTTGCCCTCATGGCGGCTGGCATAGGTCCGGGAGATCGTGTCGTCACAACGCCCTACACGTTTTTCGCAACTGCCGGAGCCATCTCCCGGGGAGGCGCGATTCCAGTCTTTGCCGACATCGAGCCCGACACCTTCAATCTCGACCCTTCGAAAACGGAAAGCGCATGTAAGAGCAATGGCGGCGTTCGCGCAATCATTCCGGTCCATCTCTTCGGCGCCGCTGCTGACATGGCGGCCTTCGTTGAATTAGGAAAGCGGTATAACGCGTTCGTGATCGAGGATGCCGCGCAGGCGGTAGGGGCCGAATATAACGGCCGTCCCGTCGGATCCTTCGGCCATATAGGCTGCTTTAGCTTTTTCCCGAGCAAAAATCTCGGCGCCTATGGCGATGGCGGCCTGCTTACCACGCAGGACGCGGCGCTCGCTGCGCATTTGAAAGCACTGCGCATCCACGGCCGCACTGGAAAATACATTCACGACTGGATCGGCATAAACTCCCGTCTGGACGCCCTGCAGGCAGCCGTCCTTCGGGTTAAATTACGCTATCTCGACTCCTGGAGCGACCGGCGTTCTGAAAACGCTGATATCTATCGCAAGCTTCTCGCAGATCGCCAACTTCCCATCACCTTGCCCAACACGCTTCCTTATCAGACCCGCCATATCTACAACCAATTCGTGATTCGGTGCGAATCTCGAGATGAGTTGCAGGCGTATCTTAAAAAACACGGTATCGGAACCGAAGTCTACTATCCGGTTCCATTGCATCTGCAAAAGTGCTTCTCCGACTTGGGCTATAAAGCTGGTGACTTTCCAGTGAGCGAGAAGCTGGCGGCGGAAGCGCTCGCGTTGCCGGTTCATCCGGAACTCTCTGTCGATCAGATCGAATACATCTGCTCGACGATCGGCAAGTTTTATCAGTAAATGCGAATCGTTTCCATTGTGGGCGCGCGCCCGCAGTTCGTCAAACTCGCTGTGGTCGCGCGTGCAGCGGCGGCAGGCGAAATTGAGCACATCACAATTCATACCGGCCAGCACTATGACCACGGAATGAGTGACGTCTTCTTTGAAGAGTTACGAATCGCTGCGCCGAAACACCATTTGGGCGTGGGTTCCGGATCTCATGGAATACAGACGGGTGAAATGTTGAAGAAACTGGAACCTGTCCTGGTCTCAGAAAATCCGGACTGGGTTGTGCTCTACGGGGATACCAACTCCACCCTGGCGGGCGCTGTTGCCGCTTCCAAACTGGGCCTCAAAACGGCGCATGTTGAAGCAGGGCTGCGCAGCTTTAACCGCCGCATGCCGGAGGAGTTGAACCGCATTGCTGCCGACCATCTAAGCGATCTGCTCTTGTGTCCAACGGAAACAGCGATGCAAAACTTGCGTCGCGAAGGCCTTGAGGACCGTTCCGTGTTAACCGGCGACGTCATGTACGACGCTTTCCTGGCGGATTCGCAGCGCGCGCAACGAGAGAACGAAAGCCTGCGCTTTAGCTGGCCACCGAAGAGTTACGCACTCGCAACCGTCCATCGAGCCGAAAATACCGACGAGCCCGACCGGCTGCTTGGAATCATGCGCGCTTTGGAACAGATCAGCTCTGAACTCTGCCCCGTAGTGCTGCCGCTGCATCCACGTACACGCAAAGCGTTAGCTGATCTGGACTGGACCGGCCAGCGAGTGGTTACCATCGAGCCGCTTTCGTACTTACAAATGCTGCTGCTCGAGAAAAACGCTCGCATGATATTGACCGATTCAGGCGGCGTGCAAAAAGAAGCTTATTTCGCACAGGTTCCGTGCATCACTCTGCGCGATGAGACGGAGTGGGTTGAGACGCTGGATAACAACTGTAATGTTCTCGCGGGGGCGAACGAGACGTCCATTATCGAAGCGGCTTTTCGGTCCATGAAAGCCGGCCCTTGGTCGTTGCTTTACGGCAGCGGTGATGCCGGCATCACCATTGTGAAATTGCTCATCGCACAACGCAATCACGCAACACCTTATAACCCACTCGCGTGCCAGCTTCGAATCTGCTAGACGTTGCCCGTAGAAATTAAGTAACGCGTAGCCATCCTGTGCCGATAGGTAAGCGTAGGGGCATCGCTCCGTCCAAAAATGATCTGCGTTGTTGTCCGAAATAGTGAGCGCGATGTCCGCCCGCTTCGCTTGCCGGTGCCATATTGCGGGGTCTTTTTCCTGCGCCAGGGAGAAGCGAAATGCCGGTGATGCCCGCCGCACCAACTCTGGCCGGCTTTTACGATTACCGCCTTGTCGCCGTATCCGTATTGATTGCCATGCTTGCGGCTTATGCCGCGCTCGATCTTGCGGGCCGTGTCACCGCGTCGCGAGGGCGCGTTCGATTCCTGTGGCTCACAGGCGGCGCCGCTGCCATGGGGATCGGTATTTGGTCCATGCATTACGTGGGCATGCTCGCGTACCGTCTTCCCGTTCAGGTTTTCTACGACTGGCCCACGGTTTTGGCTTCTCTCGCAGCGGCCGTATTCGCATCCGGTATCGCGCTTTATGTCGTGAGCCGCAACGTCATGACACCGCTCCGCGCTGGAATCGGCGGCCTGCTAATGGGCATCGGAATCGCAACCATGCACTACACCGGCATGGAGGCTATGCGGCTGTCCGCCATGTGCCGGTACTCTCCGGGACTCGTGACGTTGTCCGTCATTCTTGCGATTGTTATTTCGCTGGTAGCACTCTGGCTAACTTTCAACCTGCGGGAAGAAGCCCCAGCCATGCGCTGGCGGAAAGTGGCAAGCGCGGTCGTCATGGGAGCGGCCATCCCCGTTATGCATTACACCGGCATGGCTGCGGTAACGTTCACGCCCATGGATTCAGCCCCGAACCTAAGTCACTCGGTCGAAATATCCGAACTCGGCATCGCGGGAATCGTTGGCGTCACACTGATGATCCTTGCCCTGGCCATTCTGACCTCCGTAATCGACCGGCGATTCTCCGCGCAATCCCTGGAACTGAGCCGGAGCGACGAGCGTTACCGGCAACTCGTGGAATCGGTCCAGGTCATTTTATGGCGGCGTAATGTCGATTCCTCCACATTCAGCTTTGTGAATAAAGAAGCGGAGGAGCTCCTCGGCTATCCGGCGGAGCAATGGCTGACCAACAGCAACTTTTTGCTGAGTCACGTGCCTGCGGAAGATCACCAGCTCGTACAGCGATTTTGCGCCGCCGCCGCCGAAACTCGTGAGCCTCAGTGCTTCGAGCATCGAATGATCTCCGCCAATGGAAACGTGATCTGGCTAAGAACTTCGGTGCGCCTGATCGCTGGCAGCGGGGGCGCCCAAGAGTTGGTTGGAGTGATGACCGACATCACGGACCGCAAGCGGGCTCAAGAGGCCGCCGAGAATGCCAGCCGGGCCAAGAGCGAGTTTCTCGCCTCGATGAGCCATGAGATTCGCACGCCCATGAACGGCGTTATCGGAATGACCGAGCTCGCGCTCGGTACCGAGCTTACTTTCGAGCAGCGCGACTATATCGCGACAGCGAAGATGTCAGCGGAATCACTGCTGACGGTCATCAACGATATCTTGGATTTCTCCAAAATTGAGGCCGGAAAATTCGATCTCGATCCGACATGCTTCCAATTGCACGAGAGCATCGACGAAACCATGAAGGCCTTGGCGTTGCAAGCCCATGAAAAAGACCTGGAGCTGATCTGCGATATCAAGCCGGAAGTTCCTCGCTGCGTGGTGGGCGATTCCGCGCGCCTCCGCCAGATCATTGTGAATCTGGTGGGGAATGCCATCAAGTTTACGCAACACGGCGAAGTAGAGCTGCAGGTTAGGCAGGAAGCTCAAGAAGGAGATGATCTGCGCCTTCACCTCACGGTGCGCGATACCGGCATTGGCATCCCTTCGGAAAAACAGAAGATCATTTTCGAAGCATTTTCCCAGGCCGATAGCTCGACCACGCGAAAGTTCGGAGGAACTGGTTTGGGCCTGACCATCTCTTCGCGTTTGATTGAAGCAATGGGCGGAAAGATCTGGGTGGAAAGCGAGCCTGGCAAAGGAAGCAATTTCCATTTCACAATCTCTTTGCGTGTCGCGAGCGAAGCACCGCAGCCGCTCGAAGAAAAAGCGCTGGCCGGGATACCCGTTTTAGTGGTGGACGATAACTCTACCAACCGGCGCATACTAACGGAACTATTGTGGACCTGGCAGATGAAACCGACACCGGCGGCCAGCGCGGAAGAAGCGTTATCTTATTTGCGCCGCGCATCCCGGCGCGGCCAACCGTTCACCTTAGTGTTGTCGGACGTCCATATGCCGGTGATGGACGGCTTCGATCTTGCGGATCGAATTAAGCGGATGCCAAATGCACCCGATGTCGTGATCATGATGCTCACTTCCGGAGAAAGACAAGGCGATGTTCAGCGCTGCCGCGAGCTGGGGATCACAAGCTATCTCACCAAGCCAGTCCGGAGGGCCGAGCTTCACGCGGCCATAGTCAAGGCGCTAAACGCACGGCCGGCAGGCCAAGCGGAGCAACGCACATCGCCGGCTTCTTCCCGTCAGGCGCCCGAATCGTCGGGGCTGCGCATCCTGTTAGTCGAGGATAATGCCATTAATCAACGCGTGGCGTTTCGAATGCTCGAGGATGGCGGCCACGCTGTGGTTATCGCCAGTAACGGCAGAGATGCGCTGGTGGCGCTCGAACCCGGCGCCTTCGATCTGGTTCTAATGGATGTGCAAATGCCCGAGATGGATGGCTTTGAGGCCACGCGAGCTATTCGCCGGAACGAGCAAGGTAAAAACCGGCACATTCCCATCATCGCCATGACAGCACACGCCATGACAGGCGACAAAGAACGATGCCTGGCGGTGGGAATGGACGGCTACATCTCCAAACCGATTCACGCAGTCGAGTTACTAACCCTCGTCGATAAATTTACGTTAGAAAATCGCCTCACCCTGTCCGGCCGCTGAACGCCGGCTGCATCTTAACCGGGTCCTCAAATGAAGCCGGCGTCCTCGCGTGAAAATACGACTGTTTCAATCCGCCCGGTTTGACCGTTGAGCCGCTCGAGAGCTTGTGTTCTTTGAGGCGCGAAGTAGATATCTGTCGAAGAGTCTCCAGGGAAAAAATAAGCGTTAAAGCCGTGCGCCTGCATCAAGGCGATAACATCCCCGGCAGATTTGTTCTGTTTTTCGAGCAGGCTTGGATGGAGTTCCACCAGTATCTCCAGGCCAACTGGCGCACGCTCCAGTATTTTTGCCGCGCCCTGCAGAACGTCGTACTCCGCTCCTTCTACATCAATCTTGATGAGCTTTAAACGTTGGACCTGGGCGTCGGTAACGATCTCGTGCAAAGGAAGAGCGTCTACCTCTTCATAGGGGCAGTCTCCGGATCCATCGCTGATGGTAGTCGTCGAACCGCCATTGCTCTCAATACCCCGATACAGCTTGAGCCGGCCGCGCGCACTCGATGCCGCCACGTTGATCGCCGATACGCTTTTAACCCTGTTACGCCTGAGGTTCGCCGCTAAATGGCGGTAGATCTCCGGACAGGCTTCGACGGATAACACCATCCCATCGCTGCCGACTCGAGTAGCGGCCAACAGCGAAAAATAGCCGATATTGGCGCCTACATCAATGAATGTGTCCCCGGGGTTGAGCCTGGATGCGACCCAGCGCGAAATCCTCGGCTCCCACATTCCTAAGAAATAGATATGGCTCTGAATCAGATCATGTGTATTTCCCTGTATCTCGGCCCCAAAGTACGTTTTGGCAACGAATGGGTATGGCCGCCATGCATAGAGAGGATTTGTGCACTTGTACCAGGTCAACCGGCGCAGCGGTTGGAATGGACAATAGCGCATGAAGGCGCGAACGGCGGGTCGAGAGGCCTGAATGGCAATATTCTTGATCATCATTGACAAATTCCAAATACCAAGCAGCGCCGGCTAGCGAACGCGCAACTCTCAAATCCTTTACCTGAGGACGGGTTCAGCTTGCGGCTGCCATTCGCGCGGAACTAGCCGGCCGGCGTTTGGCATGAGCTTCCCAAGCGAAATCATCGGGGCTTCGATGCAGTGGTACAAAACAACCGGAACAGCCGCTGACAAAACGATAAGAACACCCCAGCGCACAGCAGCGCTGTAGGATGCCAAAACGGTCAAAGCAAACCAGACTACCGTGGTGTGGCTGAGATAAATTCCGTAGCTGTACTTAGCGATGATTTGAGACGGCTTTCTAAGCCAGCCGAACGGAATCTCGCGGAACCAGGGAATCGCCAGCCCGAGCACTAAGCCGAACATCCATCTGTACGGCATGTTGTTGTCCCGAGGAGAAATCATCCAAACGGTGGAAACGATGGGGATTACTGGAATCCATAACCAGCCAGGTAAATATTTTGTATCGCTCTTGGACATCAGCCGCCAGGCAATAATGCCGCCCAAAAAGTTGGGCGTGTAACTAAATACATCCAGCCGTGCTGATGTCGCCTGCTGCAGCAGCGCTAAACCTACACTGGCGATCCAAATCAAGAAGACCCAGAACAGCGGCCGCTTTCGACAGAACAGAAACAGGATGGGCAGAAACAGGTACATCTGCACTTCGAGCGGTAGCGACCATAATACGTAGATCATGTCCGGACGAAAAAACAGGTTTTGCGTGAGGGTAAGATTCGTTCCGAGTGTGAAATGGTCCCATCGATGCGGAAACAGCCAGTAGGTGACGGCTACACAGAAGATGCTGAGTGGGTATATCCGAAATGCCCGTCGAATATAGAAGGTCTTGATGAGATTCAGGGCGGGGCCTTGCAGGCGCTCAGCCGACCACATCAATACCAGCGCCGTGTGGACAAAGAAGATGGCAACGCCCAGTTGCCCAAGGCGCCAACTAAACCCGCTCTCATTCCCAACGGCGGATTTCCAGACATGATGTACGTAAACACTAAGCACCGCGACCGATCGCAACAAGTCCAGGTTGGCGGATTCGCCGGGTTTGCTCCTCACTGAACGAACGGACTATGCAACCCATTTGCCAAAGGAAGGGCGGTGTTCAATCAACTGCTTTACCGTTCCAGGACGGAGAGATAGGCCTCCCTATATTCCTGAACCATGCGCTCGCGGGAATACACCGAAACACACCGTTTTCTGTTTGCATCACCGAGAGCCATTCGAAGCTCTTTACTGCCCGCGATCTCCTTCAGCGCGCGCACATACGCATCACTATTCCCCGACGGTGCAATCAAATCCCGCGAGCTGGAGCCGAGCATATGGAACGTATCGCCAACGTCCGTGCAGACTGCCGGCAGGCCCGAGGCCATCGCCTCCAGCAACGCATTCGGCGTTTGTTCGGTCGCAGAGGACATAACGAAGACATCCATCGCGTTGTAATGGGGAGCTGTATCCTGAACAGCTCCCACAAAACTCACCCGGGCGGCAATGCCAAGCTGCTCAGCCATAGCCTGCAATTCCGGCCGGAGCGCGCCTTCGCCAAGGAGCAGAAGATGACTATCGGCAATTTCCGCCTTTGCGAAAGCGCCGATCAGCAGGGGTAAATTCTTCTCCGGCCGCAATCCGCCTACGTATCCGAAAACAATCCGATTTTTTGGGATATTTAGCTGCTGGCGCAACTCGCCGTTCCGGCGCGGGCAAAACCTCTGCGTATCGACGCCGGTCTGGATAAATCGCACACGCTTCCGCTGGATGCGAAAGCTCTTTAACGCGAGTTGTTCCAGTGTTCGGGAAACAACAATCGTTAGCGGCAGAGTGTTCAGTAGCAGGCGTCGCATCAGCACTCGTCTTCGTTTCAGACCGCCCGCTTCCTCGGCCCCAAACCCGCATTCATTGTGGATGACCGGGCAGATTCGCCCGACGCGTGCGGCGAGCACGGCATCCATCGCTCCCCAGTTGTACGTCAGCAGCAAATCTGGCCGTAACTTTCGCAGAATGGAACCGAGCCGAAAGGGAGCGGCCCATCCGCCACGGTTATCTGCATTATTGACCACCCTGGCCTGTGAACAGGGCAAAAGCCGGGATTGGGCCAAAGCGCTTCCGTTTAGAGGGACAATCGAGTGCACGAATTCCGGGCCCAGATTATTGACCAGCGAGGTGACGCGCAATTCTGTTCCTCCCAAGTCGAAAGTCGGAAGGACATGGACTAAATGCGCCAGATGCTAACCTCCAAACGCCAGTTGGATCTCGTGCATAACATCGGTTGCCACCGCTGACCAATCGCGGGATGCACCCCAGCGCGCGATCTCCGCGTGATCCCAATTGCGCAGTAAAGCAGTCGCAAGGGCGGCCTCTAGCGCAGCATCATCGCCGGCTGGAACCGTTAACCCGTATCGTTCGTCCGGCAACAAATCCGGCACGGCCCCTACCCGCGTTGCAACCACCGGAGTGCCGCACGCCAAGGCCTCTCGCACCACGTTGGGACATCCTTCCCGTTCGCTGGCTAAACACAAAACGGATGAAGCAGACATCATGGCAGCGAGCTCGGGCTGCGAAAGCCGGCCGGCAAAGAGGACCCGGTCCGTCAGGCTCAGGGCCTCCACCAGTTCACGCAATTCCATCGCACAGGCGGGTTCGCTTGGGCTTTCGCTACCGGCAATGACGAGCACGATATCGAATCCTCTGGCCACTAGTGCCGCAACAGCGCGAATGATGCGGTCATGGCCCTTGAGACGTATCAGGCTACCGGCAGCGAGAATCCGATGCACTCCGCAGCGCTCCCTGCGCTCGAAAGGCTCACGAAATCTGGCGGAAAACAATGTGCTGTCTACGCCGTTCGTAATCACCGTGACAGCGGATTCGTTAACCCCTAACGCTATGGCCAGCTCGCGCAGTTCAGAGGAGAGTGCAATCACCCGGGAGCTCCTTCGTAAACACCAGCGCATCGCCATTCGCCGCATGCGGTACTTTGCGTGTACCACTTCCGAGCCACGCAAGGTCAGAATCAGCGGCTTCCGCAGAATGGCTGAAACCAGTGCGGCTGCCACGCCATCGAGATACCCGAAATGGGCATCGATAACGTCGATATTAAGACCTTTCCGTAGGATCAGCCAAAGAACTGAAATAGCCAAAAAAAGCGCATTTATCGGGCTCCCTCCGGGAACGTTCAACCAACGCGGGTGGTATACGAGCAACGACTCGTCCATCCGCTCCCGAGGAACGCTTTTCCACGCCTTCGAAACCGATGCACCTTTAAAAAGGGCTACGGGAGCAGCCACAATCACAGGTGTTTCACGGCTCACTTCTGCAGCCCGGGCTCTGACGAAAATTCCTAAACCCGGCTCGGAAGGGTTCGGGAACGCCGTACTAAACGTGAGTACTTTGCAGTTCGAGCTCGACATTTTGTAGCGGCGTTACCTTGGATTTGCGGAAAGCGAGATACATCTCGCCGCCATTGGGTCTATTCTTTTTTTCTTTCCATTCCCACTCTCTTATTCGAATCAGCGTCCAATTCAGCAATCGTGATAAAGGATAAACCACGGCAGCAAAGGGCAAAAGCAGGTAAAAAGCCATTCTTTTCCAGAAAGGCCTTTTATCGCCTATCGATCGAATGATATGTGGTGGCATAACGCGCAGCAGCGAAATCGGCATGCAAACCATCAGGAGAATGAATAACTCGATTGCCGCCCGGGTATTCTTGGCTCTTTTTGGGTTCAGCCAGTTGAATAGACCCCAATACAATTGAGCGGTCAGGTATTCAAAGCCACTCCAAATCTGGTTGGCAAAAAACGCATGCTCCAAACTCAGGCCATATTTTTCGCACAGCGACTGCAACTCAGCGGAGGTAAGGCGGCGCACATGCGAAATATCGTCGAGAAAAAACAGCCCGCTGCCGTCCTTCGAGATGCCGTTACGTGCCAGGCTGGCCAATCGATGCTCAACAGAACCGGCATTTCCGCAAGGAAGGATGTGCAGAACTGTCCCATCCGGCTTCACTAATCTGGCGATATCCGCCACCGTTGCTTCTAAATCCTGCACGTGTTCCAACACATGATGCGTGTATACGACGTCGTATGATGCTGAGGGCAGCGCCCGGTCGCCGAGCAGATGGTAGTTCACCTCGGCGCAGCGCGCGCGTGCTTTCTCGATGCCCTTCGGCGAGATGTCGCAGCCATGCACATCGAGATTCGGGAAGCGCTGCTTCAACGCCATGGCAAAGGTGCCCGTACCGCAGCCGTATTCGAGAACCCTTGCATCCCGCGACGGAAGCGATGCCTCTATCAGCGACAGTACGCGGTCTAATTTTTCGTTAGACCAGTAATCCATCCACCCGCGCGCGTGGCGCTGATCGTAGAAGCTCTGGGGTGTCTGTTCGCGGGAACTGTTCTGCCTCATGTTGTTAGCACGCTCATCGATTCGGGTTGCAAGAGAGTTTCCGCCGGGGAATCTTCCAGCTCTGGAGTAGCTGCGGCAGCTTGAGCTGCCATTCTTCTAACCGCTATTCCGCATCCGGAAATGATCGCCATAAGATGGTATGGAAGATCGAAGTAGCATAGATTTCCGAAGGCGCCTCCGACTGCATAACCAGCTAGCGCCACCTGCGCCATACCGACCAGATGGTAAGCCCATTCCGCTCCTTCGATGCTGCGCGCCTCTTTCCGCACGCGGCGGGCGGTCCACCATGTGCTGATTCCCAGCGCTAGAAACAGGAACAATCCAACGTAGCCATGCTCTCCGAGGACTTTGAAGTAAATGCTATGGGCAGCATGGAAGTTTCCCGGATCCGGAGCATACCTTTCGAACAATGCGGGCGTGAAGGCCTCGAATCCCCCGCCGTTTATGGGCCGGTCGGCCGCCAGATTGACAGCGAAGTGCCAGGCATTGATACGCCCCATAGCCGAATTGTCTTGTTCGTAAGTACCTACCGTTTGCATGCGGTCGAACCATGCCGAGGGCGCGTAGGCGTAAACGAGGCCCAGTAGAACGACAACGGCGGCTGTCGTCCGGATGCGGTGCTTGCTTTTCCAGCACAGCATGAGCGATACGCAAAGCAGGGCCAGCATACCGGCGCGCGAATAAGTGCCTATGACGGCAACTACACTGCAGCAGACGAGTGCGAGCAGACCGAACCTCACCCAGCGCCGCGGCGTGATTGCAACCAGATACATGATGAGAGGCACGACCGTCACAATGGCTAAGGCGAGGTCGTTGTTATCCGCAATAAAGCTAAAATCCGGCCCGTAAACGCGATTGTTGCCGCCGGTCCGTATCGTGCTAAACGCGCCACGCGCCGCGTAATACCCGAGTGACAGCACGATGACCCATACGAAGCTGTTCAGGCGCAAACGTGTCGTCATCATGGTCATAATTACGAGAACCATGAACATGATTTTCATGACCTGATTCCATTGACCCCATGCCGCATCCGCATTGAGGGCCGTCAACGTGCTCAACGTCATCCAGCAGCTAAACGCAACCAGTAGAACGCTTTCTCGTGTCAACGGAGGCCATTTCCTCTCGCGAGAGATCAGCAACGAGATCAGCAGAACGCTGACGATCACCATCGTGAATGGGAAATAATACGCCCTGTAATAACAGAGCCGGTGCGGATTCATGTAGGCAAACCAGGCGTACAAAAGAACTCCGATCCATGGTTTCCGTAGAGTAAAGAGGAGCCCGATGGCTGTGACTGCGAATACCGCGTAATCTCTCATCCGGTAACCACCATGCCCTTACCAGGAGCGGACTGCAGCCGCAATTCGAGCCCTTCCCGTCAGCAACAAGTTTGCGAACCGCTCACGATCCTCGCGCGAGATAAGGTCAAACAAAATCAACCCGCCGATAAAGGCGATTACCACCACCAGACCTAGGCCAATCTGTTGCACCGAAGAGTTGCCGGCTCCCAATACTGCTGCAGCAATGGCCACCGCCGTCAGACCAGCAAGAGCAGCGTAGTGTCTGGGATGCACCGGCAGCGGATTTTCGCGCTGGGCAAACCAGCAGCAGGCCGCAAGGTATGCGGCCCAGGTAATCAGGGTCGCCCATGCCGCCCCGAAAATCCCGAACGACGGTATCAGAAGCGTATTCAACACAAGATTGAGAGCCGCGCAAATCGCACATAAGATTCCAAACAACCGGGATTTCTTGGTGATGAACAACATCCCCCGGAAAAAATCACCGATGCTGCGCAACCCATACGCGACGGCGATCACGGGAACGAGCGCAATTGCTCCCCAGTATCCGGCTGTAGCCGCCATTCCGATCACGGGCCGGGAGAACGCGCTGATTCCCACCGCCACAAACGCGGCTGTCGCGCTCAGGTAAAGCAGCGTACGTGCAAAATCGGATCGCCAGGACGTTTTTGCCAGATGAGAGTAAAAGGTGGCGTTCCAAACCGCCCCGAACGGGCCTCCCACAAAAACGCTGACCAGCATCCCCATTTTGTATGCCAAAGCATACACGCCCAAATCGGCCAATGTGGAGTACCGGCTGAGGAAAAAGCGGTCTGAAAAGTGAACAATGAACGCGGACGAACTGGAAATGATGAGCGGGGATCCAAAGGCAATCAGATGTTTCGCCAGCGGCCATCGGAACGCCCAGGACGTTTCTCTGATCGTTGCTATTAATAGGACCACAACCGCTATCACGACGACTATGCATTTGCTGGTAAGAAAGCCCCAGATCCCCATCCGCCGCCCAGCTATGAAATAAATATTCAGGCTGATTAATGCAAGAGTCTGGGCGACTGAGCAGGCAACCCAGACCAGGTGGCGTCCCCGGATCTGCTGGTACAGCATCAACAATTCAGTCAATGCGCTGAACGACATCGTAAAAAATGCGAGGCGAACGAGAGCCGTTAAATCGGATTTAAAAAGCCACCGGCTTAGGGGACCGGCAAAAAGGACTCCCACAATGGTCACGGCTGACCCTAAAAAGCAAATCAACCAGATCATGGTTGACACAACATTTCCCCGGCTTTTATCGTCGGGCTGCTCATGATAAACGCGCACCATGGCATCTCCGGCAGCGGAAATGCCAAAAACGAGCGATGTGACCATAATGGCCAGATCGAGCAACTCAATTGTCCCGTAATCCGATGGGCTTAGATAATGCGTATAAAAAGGAAGTAAAAGCAGCCCTACGGATCTTCGAACTAAATCACCAATTAAATAAACAGACGAATGTCTGAGAATGGATTGCAGCGTCATTCGGCTTTGTGGCGTGGAGACCCCTGACGGGGAGGGTTATGCAACTCAGCTTCCAAAGATGCCAGAAAGGCGCGCAGCCGAGTTTTATTCGGCTGCGCTTTCTCGGGAGCTGGTTTTTACTGCAGAGTGCAGCTTCCACCCAGTGCCGCGGCCGCTATGGCGTTGACCGAAGCGGAGGTACAGGCCGACATCGTACAGGGGATTTTGCCGAGCACCTCATCGGTTGCAAGCTGAACATCAAGAATGTTTATGACACCATCGGCATTCAGATCACACTTTGACGGGGGTGGCGGAGCCGGACTGCCCGTGGCACCCCTCGGAATAAGCGCCCAATGAGGGTTGTCGTTGAAGCTGGCATCCGGCAAAACGTTAGAAGCCATGAAACTCCATGCCGCCGGTCCATTCGGAAGATTGGTCAGATACGACGTCGCGGCCATCGCATACGCCGCGTAACCCTCCGGGGGGAAGGTATCGGATTCCCCGGCTGGACCATAACCCGAAGTGAGCGCTTGCCAATTCGGCTGCCAGCCAGTTTTTAAAGAGGAATAAGAATTGAAATACTGCCCCGTAGCCACGTTAATGGTGGGAACTCGCCCGGTGAATGCTAACCGCGGATTGCTACCCGGGTCGGTGATCAGGCCGGTGAAGAACTGCCCGTACCAACTGACCAGATTGCTCGTTGGATAACCTAATTCCTGCCCCCGTCCCAACGCAAACATCAGGTAATCCGCGCTGAATTCACTTTCGGCTTCCTGCACCGTGGGTGAGTATTGCCACTCTGAATTGGCTCCGCTTGCAAACCCGCTTAGGTCCAGAGCGCTACTCATCGTCGCATTTGGACACGATACAGATGTCAGTTGCACCACATACGAGACGTTTCCGCTAGCATCGCCTCCGAGATAAACATTCGTGTTGGGTAGCAGATGAGAACAGGCTGTCGCGTCGCTAAACTTGACGGTGGAGGAAGCTCCGCCCGTATTGCTGGCCGTTCCGGCCCCCACGGAAAAGTTGATTCCGTATGCACTCGCAACAATGGCACTGCCTTGCACAAAGATCGGGCCTCCCCGCTGCCACTGATGCAGTGTGGGGTATCCCATGCCGTTGTTGACTTGAGAGCGGGTCGTAATGCCCCATTGCCAGTTCCCATTGCCATGGAACGGACTGGATGCGCACCAGGGGAAGACATCCGCGCTCGTGCAGCGGGCGCCCTCCTCGATTGCAACCCAATCATTGGTCAGAGTTTCAAAATACGATTTTTCAGGAGTATTGTCCGGAGAGACGAAGGCGGCGTTGTACAATGCACGTAAACCCCAGGCCATAGCCCGAACTTCCCCTCCGTCGTAGCCCACGCCACCTTCAGCCCCTGTGGGTCCGCGCCCGTAGCTCACTGTGGTAGCCGCACCATTATCGGCTGAAGCTGAAAAGCTGCCGAGAAACCAGGTCTCCTCCAGATAAAACCAATCCCCAGTGACAAGGTACAGCGCCGAGGTTATATCCGGCTGGTGGGACGTATCTCCGGTAAAAAATCCGGCATTGTTGTAATTGTTGTTTGGGTTGAGGTATGGTCCGGCAACGACAACCGCATCCGCTTGTGCCGTGTAAGAGTAGGTTAAATACGTACTCATAAACGTCGGCCGTTGACTGATGCTCAGAATCCGGCCTTGGCCGTTCACCCCGCACTGATAAGAGCACCCGTTGCCACTGGCACGAGTGATGTTTTTATTGGGAGCATTCTCCCGAAAATGGAATGAAAATGCCCCGCCTTGATCGGAGCACACGTGCGCAATTTCCTGCTCCCGAATATCACCGCTATAGAGATATCTCAGCGTCCATAGCGGCTCCGGCCCGATGTGAGACGCCGCTCCAGTGTTTCCCCAGGCATGGTAAGCGCCGGGCCCCCAACAATTGTTACTTCCGCCGTAAATATCTGACGAACCTTGCTGTTGGTAGTTCCAGTCGCTGGCTAGCTGAGCTTCGGAAATCGTCCTTGATGCATCATAATTCGGGGTGACTTTCGAGGCTGCCAAGTAAGCGAGATTATGATTGACTGCGGCCGGAGGCGGTACAGCCCCGAGCCAGGTCTCCTGCTTGAGGGTTATGGTTCCGCTTGGAGTCGACACCTGCCAGCCGCTTACCTGATTATTTTCTGTAACAGTCCAGCGTGTTCCGGCAGCATGCACCACCTTGGCATTCTTGTAGACCACCGCCGGACTGGAATTCCCCAGAAGCAGAGTCAATGCATAGGTCTGATCTGTCCATGCCGTTGAACTCGCGTTCTCTCCTACAAAACGGATCTTCACCTGCTGGGTGGCAGGCCAGAACGTCGCTATGAACATCGGCCGCACCGTCTTGCCGTTGAATCCCATATCGTAGGTTCCGGACTGATCGCAGAGGACAACGGTAGTTGCCACCGTACCGCCCGCCCAATAAAACACGGGGCCCAGTTGCGAATTGCTGGCGCCATCCCAGTTCGTGAGAATTGCTCGAGCGGACGCAGTCTGAGTCGCGGAGTTGGATGTCAACTGCATCTGCGCATCAAAGTTGTAGTTCGCAAGCATGTTCGCTTTGGTTTCCCATGAGCCAGGCCCGCAGTTGCAACTCAACTGATTCTGAAACGTGAAGTACATCGTTGATCCCGCCTTCAGCGTCGGAATCAGGAAACTTATGATTGAAAACTTGACGTAGCCCGATGCGAACCTGTTTTTTACGTCCGCTTGAGTCGTAAGCCATTGCGAAATTGTGGAACAGGTTGCATCCGTGCAGATTCCCACCTGCGGGAAATTTTGGATTGCCAGTGAACTCGGTGCATCCATGAATTCCCTCCCAATCTGAATGGGGTAGTTTTGGGTGGTTGCACCCTCGGATTCTTTGATACTGAAGGTATTAGTTACGGCGGCGTTCGCTAAACAGGAGCCGAGCGCAAAAAATGCAAATACGGTCGCACTAAACCCGGCGCACCGTTGCACTTGAGGCTGTCCAAAGCACATAAACCGTGGACGCCCGGCGCTTTTAACGCTCATAGTTTGTCTGATTCCCTTTCGTTTCTGGTTTGGCGGCGGCAAAGGCATCGCGCCTCGTTTCCGCGCCCTCATGCTGCCACATCGGCATGTGGAGAGATTTCGAGAATGTTTCTATCGTCCTGACCACCTCTGTGTTGCGCAATTCACAACAAACGGGTAGTATCGCACGCGGAAGACCGCTGTTGGGCAGCCATGCAGCCAGCCTGAGCGGGAGGGCGCAAGCGAGTCATCTCCTCATACAAGGAATGAAAACGCGCTGCCATCTTGTCGACGGTGAAATTATTGAGTGCCCATTCACGGCTTCGTATTCTCATCGAATTCCGCAGTTCTGGCTGTTTAATAAGCCGCAGCAGCATTCGAGTAAGGGAGTCTACAGATTCGGGTTCGCACAATAACCCGGTCTCCCCTTCCACTACAACCTCGGGGATACCCCCCACGCGCGATGCGACTACCGGAACACCATATGCCGCCGCTTCGGCCAGAACCAATCCGAAGGCCTCGCTTCGTGCGGGATGAACGGCGATATCGGTTTGCCGGTATATCGGACCGAGTTCCGGCCGGAAACCCAAGAAGCGCACATGAGCAGTAATGCCCAAGTCGCTTGCCAGGCGCTCGAGCGCCGGCCGTTCCGGACCCTCCCCGGCAACGATCAAATAAACCGGTAAGTCGCGGCTGAGTGCCTGAACTGACCTCAGCAGAAGGTCGACTCCCTTGCGGTAAATTAGAGAACCCGCAAACGTCAGGATTATCTTCCCCGAATCCGCGAGCGAAATCAGGTCAGGATCGTTATTCAAGCGATCGACGCCCTGTGTATCGATCCCGTTATAGATAACCATCATCTTTTCTTTCGATACGCCGTCCTGCTCGAGCCCGCCGAGCACATGTCGCGAGACACCCACCAACCGGTTTGCGTATCGCAACCCGAAGGCGTAGCGATCACGCTTCAGGTAGGGAGCATGTAGATGCGCCAATATCGGAACCCGGCAGAAGCGCGCCGCCGGCAGCATCCACTGCATAGGGCCGCCGCCGTTCGAATGAACTAAGCGGACCCGGTTTTCCGAAATCACCTTTATTCCCTGCCAGATTTGCCGCCCCCACCGCTCCACGCGATAGTTAGGTTTTATGGATGTCAACAGGACGTCGAATCGGCTGCGGTACACGGGAAAACCGAGTTTTCTTACCGCCTCCGACATTTCCCGCCCGTTGCACCAAACCACGGCAGAAAATTGTCTTCGCTCGAGGTTGGCCAAAAGATCCAAAAGCACGCGTTCGCTGCCGCGAATCCACTCGTCTCCGTAATGCACGAACAAAATGGGAACCGGCATCTGATTGAGACCGCCTAGCGCAGTGGCGCCGGACAACTGGCTTCTTGATAAACAGCGCGAAATTCTTCGGTCTTCCTGTCCCAGGTGGAGGCGCGGGCGCGCGCGAGTCCCGCACTCGCGAGACGCTCTGCCAGCGCAGGATCTTCCAGCACTTTCAGACACGCTGCCGCCACAGATGAGGGCGAAGCGCCATCCACGAGCAGCCCGTTCACCCCGTGTTCGACCGCGTCCGGTACGCCGCCCGCATTGCCGCCAATCACCGGCTTGCGGCAAGCACCTGCTTCCAGGAAAACTAATCCGAATCCTTCTGTATCGCCATCCGGCATCGTCCGGTTGGGCATTACGAACAGATCGGCAGTGCGGTAATAACCTGGCAGCTCCTCGCTGCGAACATCGGTTGCAAAGACGACCTGGTTTGCGACGTTACACTGTAAGGCAAGCGCGCGGAGGGCTTCCAACTGGCTGCCAACGCCTACGATCAAGTACGAGAGATTCGGAATTTCCTTCAGGACTTCCGGCAGCGCGCGGATCACTGCATGGTGGCCTTTGCGCGGCTCTAAGCGGGCCACCGTAAGAAGAATCTTGCGGCCGTGCAGGCCGTGCCGATTTATGATGCTCTCATTCTTAGGGCCGGGATAGAAGCGACCCACATCCACCCCGTTATGGATCACTTTGAGATTTTCTCGTTTGACGCGGCATCGCCGTACCACTTCCTGAGCCGTGAATGAGCTGACTGCGATCACTCGCGTCGCCCGGGCCAAAGCTTCGTAAGCTCCATGCGCATAGCGCCGGCTACTGCACCCCGTCGTTAACTCCTCGCCGTGAACATAGTGAATAATGCCGACGCCGAACCGTTTTCGCAGCGCCTGCCCAACCCGATGCAGCGAATACAGTTCTCCCAGGCAAACTACTTTCACCCCGCGCTTTCGGATGACGAACCCCGCTTCCTCAATCAGCTTCCTTTCCAAAAGGCGGTCTTCAAAAAGGAATCTGGCTGCAGAATGAAATACCGTAGCAGGTTTTTCCCGGTATTGGGGTCGCAAGAGGTCGAGCCTCCGAACCTCAAAGCTTTGTCGCGAGTCCCAGTCCTTCCACCCTGGAAGTTCCCGGCCGTCAACATAACTCTTCTTTGCTGTGATGACACATACCTGGGAACCTAGCCGCTGGCACAAGCTCGCATACACGTGCGCTGAGCCTCCAACAATCGGAGGGAACGCGCTCGCGATAAATAGGAGTTGCTCCGACATATACTCTTCCACACCGTGCTCAGACGTGAAGTGATGCTCCCGAATGCCCGTGCCCCCATCACGAATCTAAACTGCGGACACCAGCTCCTGAACTTCCGCTTTAGCGCAAGATCTTTGATGATGTGCATCCCAAAGCGCAAGCATCAACAAATTCCAAAGCTTACGGCTGTGGTCGTGTCTACCTGACTGATGTTCGCTAAACAGACGCCGCGCCTCGCTGGTCCTGATGTAGCTTTCCATCTCATCGCGAAGTACTGTTTGCTGGTAGAGCGATTTCAAACTGGTCCGAAACCAGCGCGCTAGCGGCACTTGAAAACCCATCTTGCGGCGGTCTATCACTTCAGCCGGCACATACGGGCGCACAGCTTGCTTGAGAATGTGTTTACCTGTGCCAAAACGCACCTTCAACGCACTCGGCAGCTTGCACGCGATTTCGCCCAATCGATAATCAAGCAAGGGAGACCGGCTTTCGAGCGAATACGCCATCGTGGCCCGGTCGGCTTTAACCAGGATGTCTCCCGGTAAATAGGTTTGCAGGTCGACCGCTTGCATTTGCTCGAGAGGTGTAAGTTCACGGACATCGTGGAACAGTTTGCGAAAGTAATCTCTAGGAGAGTAAGCCTCGCCGCCGAGTAAGCCCGGGGACAAAATTCGTTCCAGCGCCTCATCCCGAAAAGCGGTCATCGAGGTGAAATAAGCGTCGCTCAGTGTTCGCGCCAAATTGCCAAGCAGCGTCTTTGCGCGAAATACTTGCGGCATATAGTCGAGCTTCGGATAGTATTGGCCCGCAACTCGAAACACCGGATCCCGAAACCACGCCGGAAAGCACCTGCGAAGCCGTTCTTCGAACACTCCGTGGATGTAGCGCCGGTAGCCGCCAAATAACTCATCGGCTCCGTCGCCACTCAGTGCTACCGTGACATGCTTTCTTGTCATCCGCGATAGATACAGCATGGGCACCGCAGAAGAATCGCCGAATGGCTCATCGAACGTCTCGATCAGCTTGCCAAGCACGTCCCCGATGGAGAGAGAAACAACCTCTTCGCGATGTTCTGTGCCATATCGCTCGACAACTAAGCGTGCGAACGGCAACTCATCAAAATTCTTCTCTGTGAAGCCAATCGAAAACGTATTGACGCGAGCGCCTGTTTGAGCCATTAAGGCCACAACCGAACTCGAATCCACTCCTCCACTTAAAAACGCTCCGAGCGGCACATCGCTTATCATTCGGCAACGTACGGCATCGGCCATTTGGGCTCTGAGCGCCTCAATAGCGTCTGCATGCGGATATTCGCATTCGCCGCCAAATGGCGGGGTCCAGTAGCGCTGTATGCGTACGCCCGATTCCGTAACGACCAGGCTGTGCGCGGGCGGAACCCGATGCACATCCTCATAGATACTGCGAGGGTCCGGCACATAGGAAAAGGCCAGAAAGTCCGCCACGCTTTGCCGGTCAACGGGGCGGTCGAAGGCGGGAAGAACGGTTAGGCTTTTTAGCTCCGATGCAAAGCAAAAGCGAAATCCGGGAATGCGTTCGGAATAATATAAGGGCTTTTTGCCGAAACGGTCACGGCATAACAGTAACTTGCGCTGGCGGCGATCCCAGATCGCGAACGCGAACATCCCATTCAAATATTCAGGTACGCGTTCACCTACTTCTTCGTATAAGTGGACAATAACTTCGGTATCGCAACGGGTCGCAAATACATGCCCTTTTTTTTCCAGATCCTGCCGCAGCTCAACAAAGTTATATATCTCGCCGTTGAACGTAATTTGAATGGACCCATCTTCATTCCCCAGCGGTTGCGCCCCCCCAGCCACGTCGATGATGCTCAGGCGCCGGTGCCCCAGCGCCACCCGGTCATCAAAAAACTCGCCGTATGCATCCGGCCCGCGATGGCTGAGACGATCACACATCAGCCGCAACCAGGATCGATCGACGCGCTCATGCCTGGCGGCGATGAAACCCGCAATACCGCACATTTAGCGTCTACCTCTTACGTGCATGCACCTTGACTCGATGCCGAGGCGCTCTTCTGTCCCGTCTCGAACAGCCACGTCTCGTCTCGCTGCAGCAGTTCGGCAATTCTCGCTCGCGTCTGTGGAGTCGGCTCCCGGAAACCATTTAAAATCCGGCTTAGCAACGTCTCATCGATTCCGAGCATCTGCGCCAGGCGGTTCTGCTTAATCCCCGCGCGCCAAAGCTCCAGCCTCAGATTTGGATACATTTTTCCTGTAATCTCCCTAAACTTCTGCCAACCTCAATGCGGCTGGCCTACGACGCTTTCGCCGCTGGCTGCTCATACCGGTAATACCCATACCGTTTCCTGCGCCAGAGAAACCACGGCTCCACGCAGTTCAAAACCACCCCGAGCAGTTTCTGTTTGGGTATCGTCTCCAGCGTTTCGATACATGCGCCGCGTCTGCTGTAGTCGGGCCTTGCCACAAAAATTACGCCATCCGCGGCCAGTTGCACCGAATCGTAATCGGCCACTGCTCCAGCCGGCGGTGCATCAAAAATGACGTAGTCGAAATTTTGCCGCAGCGCGTGAACGAATTGACGCCACCGGTCCGATTCCAGCAACTCCGCTTGATTTTGGTGCTGTTCGCCCGCCGGCAACACCCAAAGATTAGGCAGTTCTTGAATGCACAATGCTGCCTTTTCGAAAGTGGTCGCGCCTGTCAGAACCTCGGTCAACCCCGGTGAAACGCTCAATCCGAGGTAGCTCGCCACCTGAGGATGGCGCATGTCCGCGTCAATTAGGGCAACACGGCTCCCGGCCTTCAGCGCGAACGCCGCCGACAAATTAATCGCCGTCACGGTCTTGCCGTCCCCGGAACCTGAACTCGAAACCACCAGCATTTTTGGTTTTGACGGGTGATGCAGAATTTTCGTTCTGATCAGCCGGTACTCTTCTGTTGCTAACCCCTGCCCTTCCTCCTCAAACAGAAGGACCGGAGCCGACTTGGACACCCGCAGAGATGCCGTCCGGCAGGCGTCGTTCAGCTCATGCGATAAAGGAGCCGGATGCGCCGTTGTGCTCGAACGATCGCTTCGCGCCGCGCCTGGCGGTGACTTCGCCTCGACCGCCAGCCCCGTGTTTTCCGGCGCCGTGAGCGGAAACTCCGCCGACCCGATCAGTTCAGCCTTTCGCAACGATTCGAAAAAATTACTCAATGATTCACCTCAAGCTCGATTCAATCCCAGTCGTGTTAACCAGCCGCCCGCTTTCGCCCGCTTCTGTGCCTCAGCCTCGTAGCGCTCAATAGTTCTCAGCGAAGGCATCCCCTCCGCTACGGGCTGCTTTTTCTCAGGCATCTTGAGTTGCGGGGTTGGGCTCGCAACGGCGCTAGCATTTTCCGCATCCACACCGCTGGCCGTATTCAACAGAAGATCGGAAGCCGCCGCCTCAATCTGGGCGCGATTGATCGTCCGCGTCTCATTCGCAAACGCATTCGTCAGCGCCGTATCGCAAATCGTGTTAATCAGCCGCGGTATGCCGCGCGAATACTCCGCCAGCGCCCGCGCAGCATCGGCGGTAAAAGGAAGCTTTTCCTTTGCCCCGGCGCGCATCCAGCGCGTTTTCAGATACTGCACAACTTCCGCTTCCGACAGCGCCCCAATCGCCACCCGGATAGCAATCCTTTGCCGCAGTTGCCGCATATCGTCCCGCGCCAGAACGGCATTCAGCTCGTTCTGTCCCGCCAGTACAATCTGCAACAGTTTGTGCTCAGCCGTCTCGGCATTCGTCAACAGCCGAATCTCTTCAAGTAGCTCCGGCGACAGCTTCTGCGCTTCATCGATAACCAGCACCGGGTTTTTCCCCTCTTCGTAGCTGCGCACCAGAAACTGTTGGAACATCACCAGCCTTTGCGCCTTGCTCGCCGGAATATTCGGGAACCCGAAATCGAGCATCGTGTACTCCAGAAACTCCGCCGCCGTCAGCGTCGGATGAACCACAAAGCTGAACACGATTCGCTCCGCCGAGACACGCCGCAGTATCGTTCTCAACAAAGTGGTTTTGCCCGTGCCGGCATCTCCCGTCAAAACAAGAAAACCCTTACGGCAGGTGATCGCATACAGCAGACCAGCAAGCGCTTCTCTATGTTTGTCAGTCAGATACAGGAAATCCGGATCCGGAGTGATAGCGAACGGATTCCGCTCGAGACCAAAAAAACGCTGGTACATTGCAATCCTCAATACCGGCTTTTCAGAACGTAGTAGGCCGCCGCCACAAGCAAAGCCGCCGCGACGGAGGAAACCGCAAGAAAGCGCATCCGGATTGATCTCGTGCTGAGCGCGGCATCCACCTGTATGAGCGGAACACGTCCTAGCACCGGGACGCTCGCCGGCAGTTCCCATTCGCCCAACAGGTTGTTTCGCGTAATCTCAAGTGCCAGGCCCAAGCCAAAGGACACCAATAAAGAAGCTGCCACTCCAATCCCGAGCCACAACGACCTCAAGGGTTTAATCGGTTTATCGGGAACGCGCGCCGGGTCTAAAATTTCAAAGCGTTCGGATTTCTGCCGCCGCTCCATGTCCGTCGACATCTCCGCTTCATTGCGTTTATCGAGCAGTGATTTGTAATTTGCTTTCGACGTCTCATAATCCCGCGTCAAAGCAGCCATTTGCTGCTCAACTAAGGGAAGCGCATCCACGCGCGACTGCATCGCGCCAATCTGCGCCAAAATCTGCTGCCGGTCCACCTGCTCCGTCTCCAGATCTTTCTTGAGCGCAGCGAGCTCGCTCTCCATTAACGCGATCTTGCCGCGTTCCTGAATAATCTCCCTGGGAACGACCTGCGTTCCAGCCGCCCCGGCAGTAGTCTGGCCCGCATTGCCGGCTGCCCCCTTACTTCCCTGCCCGGCATCCTTATTAGCCGCCGCATTATTAGCCGCCGCATTAGCCGCCGCTTCTCTTTCCGCTTCTTCCCTCTGCGCTTGCTTCAGTTGCGCAATACGCGCCTCGAGCGCCAGAACCTCAGGGTAATCCGGCGTATAGCGTGTCTTCATTTCAGACAGCGTTCGCTCGAGCGTAAGCAGCGTCTTGCCTTCGGCGTCTGTAACCGCAACGGTTGTGTGTGCAACTTCCGGCGCTCCGGACACCGCATTGTTCCTCAACTGAAGGCTGCGCTGCATGTTGGCCAGTAGCGATTCCTCTGTCGAAATCGAGGTTTCGAGCATGACCTTCTCTTGCTGCGCGCGATTGATTGCGTCCTGAATGCCTTGCAGTTGAACACGCAGGTTACTCAGGTTAGAAAGGAGCGGATTTTCCTGTTCCGGTAACGATCCGTTGTGCTCCGCCTTGAACTTTGCTACTTTCTGTTCCTCGTCATCCAGCTCTTTCTTGGCCTGTTCCAGTTGATTGTCAATAAACTCCGACGTGCCTGCGGCTTCCATTTCCCGCGTTTGCAGATTTTCCTGGATGTAAAAGTCGGCTAACTGGTTGGCAACCGCCGCCACCACCACGGGCGATCGGCCTTCATATCCAACCCGAAAAGCAACCGGCTTGCCTGTGGCCCAATTATCCTTCTGAACATTTACTGAAATGTCACGACGCATCTGTTCAATAAGTTCTTCCTGCGATTTCGGCCTTCCCTCTTTGTACAAGCCGAAATCGTGGATCAGCTTTAACAGTCGCGTCGTGCTCATAATCTGCTGGCTGATAACCGCCAGCCGGTCGCTTACGCCGCTACTAACCGTAGAGCTGACAAACTTTTCCGGAATTTTTTGAGCGTCGACAAGTATTACTGCTTCTGCCTTGTAGATAGGCGGCATTTCATACACCACGGTCGCTGAAATGGCACACAGTAGAACGCTTGCGGTCGCGATAACCCATCTACGCTTCCAAAGCATACGGAGGATCGACAAAGGAGGAAGTGGCATAGACACCCCATCCTTCGCATTGGTCTTCAGGCCAAGAGGCGTTTGATTCAACATTTTGTTGCAATCTGGCATGTTGCACTTCCCGTTCCATTGCGCCGCCTTCCACTTGTAACCCGCATTTAGTACTGGAACGAAAAATTTCGGTAACTAGTGCTTGCTTTTTTCCCTTTCTCGGCTTTCGCTGCCTTTTTCACCCAACCGGAACGGCAATTCGGCCCACGGTTGCTCAATTGCAATCCTCGACAGCGTAGATGAGATCTCTCTCTGCGGTAGTAGTGGGCCTTCTGGCCGTAACCCTTGGCTTCTCACGATGGATTGAACACAAGCCAGCAGAGCCGCTCGCCAGGCCTTTGCAGGCCATTCCGCCCCAATTGGGTGCATGGCGCGCCTCGAGCAGCAACTCGCTTGGGCCGGATGTCGAAAAGGTCCTGAAAGCGACCTCCTACGTCTCCCGCACCTACACCGACGGCAGCACCGCCCTTGATTTCTTCGTCGCCTACTACGCAACACAGCATGCCGGAGAAAGCATGCACTCGCCGAAACACTGCCTTCCCGGCAGCGGCTGGGAAATCGCTCAGCCCGGCAGCCTGCAGCTTTCGGCCGGCTCGCAAACCATAAACATCAATCGCTACCTGATCCGAAGGGGCGCTGACCGCCGCCTGGTGCTCTATTGGTATCAAACCGGCAGTCGCGTCATCGCCGATGAGTACCGCGCGAAGGCGTTTTTGGCCTGGGATGCGATGGTAAATCAAAGTCTTAGCGGTTCCATCGTCCGCGTTGTCTCTTTGGATGACCCGTCATCGGCGCAGAAGGCCCAACAGTTTGCTCGCTTAGCCTGGGCTGAAGTAGCACGCTGCTTCCGAGGCTGAAACCACGCCTTCGCGCTTAGCTCACACGCCGTACATCCCTGCGCCATTCGTCTGAATCGGTAATCCGTACGCCGCCATCTGCGTCTTCGGCGCCGCTTGACTTCCAATCCGGAACTCCAATATCCGGCAACCGATTCCAAACGAAGCCCTGGATGTGTCCGCCACAATGCGGACCACTTCGGCTTTGCCTTTAATTACGCACGACGACTCACAGCCCGGCATCGGCGACGGCAGGAAGATCGTAAACCAGATCTCTTCTTTCACGCCCAGCGGCTCTCGCACAATGCAGAAAAACCCGTCGCAGCCAATATTGCGTGTCTCCCCCGTAACAGCACTCCCCGTCGATGGACGAACAAGCTTTATGGGTAGATAAAGGTCAAAGCGCGCAGAAGCTCTTTTGTCGTTCATTCGTAATTGACTGTTAATGAGTTTGCTCCGCGCGCCGATATAGAAGCTGCCGCCCGCGGGACTACATTTCGTAAGCAGGTTTAATTCCTTGTCAAGTCTCACAAACTTATCAACCAATTTTTCTAAGCAACGAGCCGTACTACCGGAAGTGCTAGTACTGGTTCCACTCAGATTTCTCTTGCTCAATCGTTCAACTTTTGCGAAAGTTCTAAATACATACGAAATTCTGAAAAAGTTTGGGACAGCCGCGTTCTAGCTCCGGCCGCCCTTCTTCTGCAGGTTCGGAGGAACTCTCTCGCTTGAAGCTCAACGTCTTTACCGATGATCCACAACTTATTTCGACCATACGGCAGGTCGCGCCAGATCCCACCGTCTTAGCCGACTTAGATCTCGCAATAAGTGCTGGTGATATCCACATCTGGGATATCGATACCAGCTCCCACATTCCCCCTTCGATTCTGGATGGCCGTGATTCGCCTCTCCTGATCGCCGGAACTGAAAAGAGTGTCTCCGCTGCAGATCATGAAGTACTGCTGCGTTGCTGCCCTTTGCTGAAGCCCGTCAACGTTTTTTCGATGCGCGCTTTCCTCGATTTGGCCGTCGCCGGAAGAAGCTGCAAACAGAAGGCTCTCACGTGTGACGAGCTCACCTCAGATCGTGAGACGCTACTCGAATACACCTTGGCCACGAACCTCCGGCTGCAACAGTACGACCGCCAACGGACAAACTTCCTGTCGCGCGCGCTGCACGATATGCGGGCTCCCTTGACCGCCCTTCACGGCTACTGTGAACTGCTCGCCGACGGCCGCCTGGGTTCCGTCACGCCCCAGCAGCAGGAACTGCTGGTCCGTATGCAGGCCAGCACGCGCCGCCTTCTTAGGCAGTCAACCGGCATGTTCGAGTTGAGCGTTCTGGGCCATGTTCGCCGCAAGCCGCAACTCGTTCAGGCGGATATCGAGGAAGTAATTGCCCAGGCCATGCACGACACCTCAATCCTCGCACAGGAGAAAGATATCGAAGTATCTACGCTGCTCGAACCACCCAGCGAAACACTTTTGCTCGAGCCCGAGCAAATGACGCAAGTCTTCCTAAATATTCTCGAAAATTGCTGTAAATTTACACCTCAGGGCGGCAGCATCCAGTTATTCGGATCTAACATCGCCTGGGATTTTGGCGCGCAGCCGCTCGAAAACCCGCATCGGCCTTCCGGCTATCGCGTGGATATTCAGGATAACGGCCCCGGCATTCAGCATCACTTGCTCTCTTCGATTTTCGAAGAATATACCTCCTATTCAGGCGGGCAGGACCGCTCCGGTGGCGGGCTAGGGCTCGCAATTTCGAAGATGATTGTCACCGCCCACGGCGGATCGATCTTTGCCACCAACGCCAATCCCGGTGCGAAATTTTCCATCGTTCTGCCTTTTGAACGCGCCGCATCACTCAGTCCAGCGGAAGATATCAACCCGCCCGTATTACTGCAACTTCCCGCTTAGAGTATCGGGACAAAGGTTCAAAACGAGGAGCAAAATTATGAATACTGTTCTCATTGGAGAAGATGAACCCGAGATTAGAAACTACCTGAAACTCGCTCTGCAGTGCGAGGGGTTCCACACGCATTTCGCGCAAAATGGCGACGAGGTCCTTGCCAGCCTTTCCCAACAGGACAAAAATTATTCTGCATTGTTGCTGGACATCTTCATGCCCTTTCGCGACGGCATCGACACGCTCAAGGAAGTGCGCAAAATGCGCCCCGATTTACCCGTCATCATGATGTCTGTCGCAGCTACGCCAAGCAATGTAGTCACCGCCATGAATTACGGCGCGACCGACTTTCTGCCTAAGCCCATCGGGCATGCCGATCTGCGCAAATCGCTCGAAAAAGCCATCGGCAGAATCAACGCCCCGGCTGCGCCGGCGCCAGGCTCTGCTTTTATCCCGGACGGAACCGCCCCATCGCTTGCCGGAACCTGGGCTCAAAAGATTGACATGCTGCTCGAGCAGATCGGCTCCTCCGACGTGCCGGTCTTGCTACAAGGTGAAACCGGCGTCGGCAAAGAAGTCGTTGCTCGCAAACTCCATGCCCGGTCGAAGCGCGCCAACGGGCCGTTCTTGAAGCTCAATTGTGCCGCTCTGCCCTCCGAGCTCGTCGAAAGCGAGCTGTTCGGCTACGAAAAGGGCGCCTTCACCGGCGCCTTTAAGAACACGCCCGGAAAATTTGAGATGGCGAATGGCGGAACCATATTTCTCGATGAGATCGGCGATATGGATTTCCGGCTGCAAGCCAAGCTCCTGCAGGTGCTCCAGGATCGCGAATTTCTGCGCCTCGGCGCCAAGCAGACCTCCCGCGTGGATGTCCGCATCATGGCCGCCTCTCACTGCGACTTCGAACAGGCCATTCAGAAAGGCAAGTTCCGCGAAGATCTCTACTATCGACTGAACATCGTCGACATCCACATCCCGCCGCTACGCGAGCGCCGGGATGAAATCATACCGCTGGCGCATTTCTTCCTGCAAAAATACGCCACGCCGGAGCGCCCGGCTCTCGAAATTCCCTCGGCGCTCAGCCAGGTACTCCTCGAGCACACCTGGCCCGGAAACGTGCGCGAGCTCGAAAACACCATGCAGAAATATCTCGTTCTGCGCGATCCCGCGCTCCTCGCACAAGACGTGTGTATGAGAATGCGCAAAAAGGCGGCGCCGGCGGTCTTCAATTCTTCAACCACCTCGACCGCGACTGCCGCGCCCGTTATGCCGCCGGAGCCCAATCCGGCTGCTGCTCCCCCCGCATCCTCCGTACCGGCCACGGTTGCCTGGTCGTCCGCAACCGCCATCAACACGCAGCTCCCGGCCCCGGCCTTGCCGCAAGCCGAAGCCGCATTGCCGGATTCCGTTTCTCCGCTCTCGCACGTCGAACACACGCGCAGGCTCGGCGAGGCCCAGGTCATCCTCAACGCGCTCAACTCTACTCTGTGGAACCGCAAGCAGGCCGCTGCGATGCTCAACGTCGACTACAAGGCGCTTTTGTACAAAATGAAAAAACTTGGGATCGGCGAAAAGAGACCCGATCCCGCTGTCTTGGTAAAAAGGCCGCCCGCCGCTGATTCCAATTAGCGGGCGGCCCGGATCACGGCCGGTTAGGGCACTAGCAGGATCTGTGCATAGGCCCAGCCCTTGGTATTGAAGGCCAAGACGAACGCGGGCTCGTTTTGCGAAACCCTCGCTGCGCTGGCAGTAAACGTGGCGCTTGTCGAACCTGCCGCCACCGTTATGCTGCTCGGCACTCTGATGTTGCCGGTCGCAAGAAGCGTAACCTTCGAACCGCCCTGCGGTGCCGCTCCGCTCAGACGTACCGTGCAAACGATCGAGCCCGGAGTGGTCAGCGTCGAAGCCGCACAGCTCAACCCGCTCACCGCCGGTGTAACTTCAGGCAGCAGCGATAAGGTCGTGGACGGCGCGTTACTGCCACCCGTGGCGGTCAGCGTGGCCGATTGCGATGTGGTGACGCCGGCAGCCGTTGCCGTAAACGAAGCCGAAGAACTCCCCGCCGCAAAGCTCACGCTGGCTGGTGCCGTGAGAGCGGCATTATTACTCGCGATCTGAACCTGAAATCCCGCCGGCGCAGCCGAGCTTAAACTAACCGAGCAGGACGCGGTTCCCGGCGTATTAATGGACGTCGGAGTACACATCAGGCCTACTTGAGGAAGGGCCGCCGTCACCGTAATGTTCCCAACCGCGCCGCTGCTCGCGATGGGTTCCCCATCCGCGTCCGACACGACCGTTGACGATATCTGCAGCGGCACCACACTGTCTGGTGGGTTGGCTGCCAACTGCACCGTTGCCGTCGCGATCGTACCGGACGGTACCGCATTCTGATTCACGCCATACAGAACGCAGGTGATGTTTTGCGCGCTCGGGGTGCAGGCCAATGACTTGCCGGAACCCGTTGCTCCGCCGGCGGCCGCGATCGATACCCCTGTCACATCGGCAGAGGGGTAGCTCATAATCCATTGCAAAGCAGATGGCTGATCAGATCCGGACGTCGAAATGCCGATATTAAGAGTGACACTTGTACCGGCGGTGCCACTTCCCGAACCCACGGAAGTGACGACTTGCGCGTTTAAACAAACGACAAATAAGGGTAGGCACAGACTTGCCATTCCCTTATGTGAATATTTATTCATGCAAAGATTTGAAGGTAGCATAATGGCCGTATAAAGCGCCCGCAAAAGTTCTCATCGGACGCGGCTACCTGGGTTCGCAGGCAATCTTTTCCGGCGAATGGGAGGGTAAGGATTTTACTTGCGGATGTGTGGTGAGGCTTTCTTTAGCCAGCAGGGTGGAATGGGCGCGGCTAGGCGTTCACGCCTTGTGGGAGCCGTGCTTTTTGTCCCGCGCCGGCTTCTTCAGCCGGCGTTTGTGCGGGGCAGGTTACAGACTGCAGGGTCTACTTCAGTTTTGGATCTTTTCCGGCATCGGCAGCTTCGGATCAAGCTGAAGAGCCGCCTTCAAATTCTCGGACGCCAGCTCGCGATTGCCCATCTTCGAATACGCCAGCGCCAGGTGATATCGCCGCTCCGCCGTGGGCTGCTTCGCGACCGCCGACTTGAAGTACGAAAGCGCGGAGTCATATAAATTCCTCCGATAATAGACCCAGCCGAGCGTATCCTGCGCGTTGGGATCATCGGGCGCCAGCTCCACCGCTTTCTGCGCATATTTGAGTGCTTGATCGGTATCGTCCAGCGCGAGCACATACGCCATGCCCGCGAGCGCCGGCTCGTTATTTGGCTGCGCATCCACAACCTTCCGGAAATTCTGTAGCGCTGCCGGCCGGTTCCCGGCCTTGCTATCGATTTCCGCCAGCCGGAGAATCGCGTCGTTATCAGTAGGATGTTTCGCAAGAACCGCCTGCATCTGCCCCCGCGCTTCGTCCAGTAACCCGAGGGTCATATCAATATCCGCGACCGCCAATCGCGCCGGCAGGTAGTCCGGATTCGCCGCAATCACCTTCAGAAAGGCATCCCGCGATTTGTCGAGATGATGAGCGTTCGCCTCCCAAACAGCCACCAGGCTTCCCAGATACGGCGATTGCGGCCGTGCTGCCGCCCGTTCCGTAATAACCTGCATGGCTTTGGCTGGATTGCCCTGCGCAGCATACGTCCGCGCCAGCAGGTCAACGGCGTTCATATTCTCGGGCTGCTGCTCCAGCACCTTATTTAAGGATGCACGCGCGCCTTCGAAATCTTTTTGCGACGACCGCAACAGAGCATCCTGGTACAACAGATCCGCCGTCGGGCTGCTCGCCAGCCGGGCATCCAACGCAGACCGCACCTCCGCCGTTTTGCCCAGCGCCATCCATACCCAGTTTTGTTCAATTACGTACGCAAGATCCTGTTTCTGGCGTGCGGGCGCGTCGTTCAGAACCTGCTGCGCCTCGCTTGCACTCTTCGCCCGCAGGATCGTCGACAGATCAATCCTCGCCGCAAGCAGCGCCGGATTCAGCCGCAGCGCGTCATTTAGTTCCTGCCTCTGGACCAGCGCATCCCCGCGCAATGCGGCCACTCTCGCCAGCCCATAGTGCGCCTCCGCAGATTGCGGATTAAAAGTGAGCACCGAATGCAAATCGGCCTCGGTCTGGCTCAGTTGCCCGCTGTTCAGGAAGAATGTGGCGCGCTGCAATAAAGCATCGGAATCCTTCGGATTGCGTTTCAGCGCCTCGTCCAGAACTTTCTGTGCATCCTGCAAGTGCCCGCTCTGCGCGTACGTCGTGACCAGCATGGCCCGAACGCTTCGATCGTCCGGGTTTTGCCGCAGAAGCTGGCGCAACTCAGAAATCGCCTCGTCCGCTTTGCCGTGTTGCAGCAAAAACTCGGCGTGTACGGTTTTATATCCTTGCCCGGGAAGTTGGGAAATCGTGCGATAGTCCTGATCCGCTTCGGCGAAATTGCCGCGCCGCAGCGCATAACCAGCACTTAATGCCAAAGCAGCCGGGCTTTTCGGATTCAATTCCAGCGCCCGCCGGACCAGCGGCTCGGCCTCTGCCGTTCGACCCCTCTTGGTATAAAACATCGCCAAAGTAAGCACCGCATCGCTCGACTTCGGCGACTTCTCGACCATATTTTTCAGTACCGCCTCGGCGCCCGCCGCATCACCCTGCTTCAGCTTCAGGTTGGCCAGATCCACATCGGCACTCAGGTCCTGTGGCGCCTTGTCTACGGCTGTCTGCAGATCCTGTTCGGCGGCATCTTTCTTCCCCAATCGCATGTCCAGCAATGCCAGCGTTCGTAAAGCATCCGAGTTGCCGGGTTGCGCAGCCAGAACTCCTTCCACGCGCTCTCGCGCCGACTTCAGCACCTCCGGATCATGAGCCCCGCTCTGAAACTTGGCAATCATCAATTGCGCGTCGGCATGCTTGGGATTGACATCGGCCGCCTTACGGAACAAACCAAAGGCGGTTCGGTAATCCCCCATCTGCGTGTAGACAAGGCCAAGCCGGTAAATCGGCTCGGCATCCTTCGGCATAACCTGAATCGCGTTTCGAAATTCGAGGATCGCCCGCGGGTAATCGTGTTTGGCTACGAAGTCGTTGCCTCGTTTCATAAACCGGGCTTCCTTCTCAGCGGGGGTTCGCATACACCCCGCAAGGAATGCGCACAGCACAACGGCGGTCAGGGCACGGGGAGGGCAAATAGCAGAAAGAGTTTTCATGACAACGTTTACGGCTCGCTCCTAAGGTGTACCTGGATTCCTGCAATCGGCGCGCCAAAACGTCGAATAAATAAAAAAGGCGGAGCTCTTACGCCCCGCCCATCCTATCGAAAACGAAGTGGAACTACTGTTTAGGCTGCCTTACGCCGGCGCCTGTAAGCAATTCCCGCACCCAGAAGCGAAAGACCCATCAGGCCCAGGCTTGCCGGTTCAGGGGTGGCTGTCAGCGGCAACGTAGTCTGCAAAACGGCGGGAGCTCCGCAGCACTCGTCGTAATATAACGAGAACGAAAACGTCCCCGACGGTCCAGTGTACGTCCCCGACGAATTTTCGGGCGACGTCACGTTAGGCGCGTCCACAACATCGACACCATTAATAATCAGGTCGACGCCGTCATCGTGAAAGATGTTGAACGACTCGCCGGTAGTGACGGTCACGGTCCCCGTAAGGTCCATGATCGTGTTAGTGGGTCCACTAGACATGGCCAGCGCCGCGGACGAAGCACCGGACGTAATGGTGCCCCCACCGGACGTCACAAATGCGGCTCCCGTATAGCTGGGCTGTGCACCGGTTCCGGCTTGCATATTGATAGTGCCGGTTGGCAGGGTAAACGTGTAAGCGCCACTGTGTGATGCTGCAGCCGCGCTGAAGTTCGCCGCAGTGGCACTGGGGCTTCCGGTCCAAAGGTATGCTGTTCCGCTCACTTGCGCGTTCGCGGCAACAGTCAATCCCATGGTTGCTACGCAGCACGCAGCCGCGTAGAAGAAAATACTCTTACCTTTCATAATCCTCCTTAGAGCTCGAGCTTAAGGCTCGCCCTATGCACGCACTTTCAGGTCCACCTCGTCTCCCACAGTAGTTTCAATCAGTTAGCAAATTGGCGATCAGACTTGCTTCGCAATGCAGCCGATAAATCGGGAAACTTTCCT
This sequence comes from Terriglobia bacterium, assembly GCA_021324185.1. Lineage (GTDB taxonomy): Bacteria > Acidobacteriota > Terriglobia > Bryobacterales > Bryobacteraceae > Bog-105. The sequence continues at coordinate 41,292 of JAJPJN010000146.1, forward strand.
GACATTTTGCGACCAAATCTCTCACACTCAACACCCCGATCAAAGCCAAAAAAAGCGGAGTCGAAGCTCCGCTTTCTTGTTTCGAGATGTCGGTAACTAAACGCGACTTAGACTGCTTTGCGCCGCCGCCGGTACGCCACGCCCGCAGTTAGTAAAGCAATCCCCATCAAGCCCAGGCTCGCCGGTTCCGGTGTCGCCACCACGCCTAGCCCTCGCACGCTAAGATCGGCCGGACCGCCGCAGCACTCATCGTAGATCAGTGTGAAGCTCTCCGTAGTTGCCGGGCCGGAGTAAAAATAAGTACTCGTGTCAGTGGCCGTGGGATCGCTGTCATTTATTACTAAGTTGCCGGCTGCCGTCCCACCCAGATAGAGCTGAACGCCATCATCGTGCGTAATACGGATCAGGTCATTGTGGGTCAGGGCAGCAGTGCCGGTGATCTCCATAATCGTGCTCTTACAGGTCGGGTTAAAGAAGCTGCCGCAAGGAACGAAACTGTTTGCAAACCCCTGGGCCATCTGTTGGCTCGCCGCGCTGCTACCGGAGGTGACGGTTCCTCCGCCGCTGGTCACCCACTGATTGCCTGTATAAGGCCCACTGAAGAAACCGCCCGCCGCAAACGTGACCCCGTTGAATGTAGGGGCCGTCCAGGTATACGAACCCGTGTTCGCTCCCCCAGCGGCCGTGTTGAATTCGGAAAGCGTCGCAAACTGTCCCGCCGCCCCCGGAACTCCGATGTACGCTGTGCCGTTGATCTGTGCACTGGCGCTAAAACTAAGTGCCATGACTGCTACGCTGCATGCCGCGCTATAAAAAAGAATACGCATGAATGTGTCTCCCGCTAGATTGGAACTTCGTCCCCGCTCACCAACCGCACGTCGCTTGCCAATTGGGATGTTTCCTGAAATCAACTACTTCGCGTCATCTATTTCTGCTCCGTGTCAATCCAGTCCTACTGTTTGGGAAACCGTCACCAAATTTCGGGAATGTTCGCCGTACTACGTTGCCCAGTATGGGATATCAATCTACGGTGTTACTGACGCCAACCGGCCACCCGCTGGAATAACTTTCAACTTTTTTGGACTGTTGGGTGTTTTTCGATAACTCACCCAATCGAGCCACGGCGCTTAGCTTCGCAAAATCCAGTAATAACAACGTTTTGCTAAGTGGCTGAAAAGTTGCTCTGGTGTGTGCGCCCCATACCAAAGAGCCTTTATGGTCGAACAGTTGAAAGATTACGTCTGCCTCACTTCTGTTTCTCTCGTTTTAAATTGCGCCATTAAGCTGTTGCAGTGGGCGCGGCCGTCGAAAAGAACAGAATCATCGAATCGGATCACCTCCGCCATTGTTCCCGTCCTGGCCTCCGACTTAGAACAATAAGAGCAATGCTCAACGTTTTCACCGTCGATGTCGAGGATTTTTTTCATCCCACCGAAGTCGGCGGTAATCTGAACCCCAAGGATTGGGATTCGCTTCCTTCCAGAATCGAGCTCGGTACTTACCGCTTGCTCGACGCTCTCTCTGAGCAGAATATTCGAGGCACCTTCTTCGTTTTAGGGTGGGTAGCGGCCAATAAGCCCGCATTAGTAAGACAGATCGCCGGGCGCGGGCACGAAATAGCCTGTCATAGCCATGAACACAGGCTCGTTTATAATCTCTCGCCCGCGCGCTTCAAGGTAGATACCTGCAACGCCATACGCGCCATTGAGGACGCCTGCGGTATTACCCCTCGCGCCTACCGCGCCCCCAGCTTTTCCATCACTCACAAAAGCTTATGGGCGCTCGACATCTTGAGCGAATGCGGCTTTACGCACGATTCCAGTATCTGCCCCATTGTTCACGACCGGTACGGCATTCCCGGCGCTCCCAGACACGCCCATACCATCACGACTCCCTCCGGCACACTCATTGAAGTCCCTGTCGCCACGGTGCAACTCTCGCGAGATCGCGTTTCACCGGTCGGCGGCGGTGCTTACCTGAGATTGTTTCCCTATCGCTACATGGCCGCCGGGATTCGCCGCATGAACCAGATCGAAAATCAGCCCGCCTGCATCTATGTCCACCCCTGGGAAATGGATGCCGATCAGCCCCGGCTCGCCAACGGCGCAATCGCGCGCCTCAGAACTTACTCCGGTCTACGCTCCGTTGCGGGTAAAATCAATCGTCTGTTGAAGGACTTCCGCTTCACGCGCCTCATGGATGTCCATAGCGCTCCCTCACAACTGGCCGGCGCCGCCTGAACGAAGCTAGCGCTCGTCAGGAATCAGGTACACCCGCGGGCTTTTTTCTGATTTGAGCTGCAGCGATTCTGAGATCGACCGCGTCGAATCCACCTGAACCGTCATTTGAAACGATGGGTCCGCCGTATGCGGAAAGTACGCCATCCTCCCCGTTCGCATCTGCGGCAGATCCAGGCTGACCGTGCGCCTCACCGTCCCATCGGAAATCAGAAGCTCCGCTTTCTGCCGTAAATTGGGGTTCCAGAAGACATTCAACTGTCCACCCGATGTACGCTCCACCCGTAAGCCGATTCCTTGCGGCGCGGGCGAAGCCAGCGCGCTTTTCGAAGTCCGGAACAAAATGGCCGCCGCCGCGCCGAAGAGAACGAAGCACGCGCACAACGCCAGCGTCTTCAAAACTTTCGGAATTAAACTCGCGCGTCTAGCAACAGCAGGCGCATAACGCGTCTGTACCCCCTCAACCCCGGCCCGCTGGACAAGCGCGATTCGAGCACCGCCCCGCGGAGCGGCTACACTCTGTTCACCGGAGTCCGCACCCTGCAATTGGTCATCGGCATCGGAGCGCACATCTGTCTTTTCGGCCGCCGGCTCGCTTAATTTGGGCTTTGTGCGCGTATCTGTCAGCAGACCGTATGCTTCTTCGAGATTCGCTTCCCCGGGGAACATGGGAATTTCGATTTCAGGAACAGGGGCGTCCATAACTCCCGCTTCCCCAACAAAAATTCCCGCCATGCAGGCGCCCATCGAAAACGGCCGTACTAAAAAGGCGATGCTAGTCGAATCCGGAAAGCAGCGCCCGATCAGCGTCATATCCTGCTCGCTCGGACAGAATCCCTCGCGCAGATCCGACCGGATATACCCCACAGGAACCTGCCCGCCCACCGCAGCCGAACGCACCGCAGCTTCCAGTTTGTTGAGTTCGGAATCGCTCGTGTTATAGCGGCTCGATTCAGAGGCGACCCATTTCACCTCGAGAATCGAAAACTTTTTACCGCCCGCTGGTTCCCCGAACACGCCAAAGAGAATTCCACCAATCTCTCGCGCCGGATTTTCTTTCGAAGCCCGCATCACCGCCGCTGGAATGGCGCCCAATAATTCCGTCGCGATCGCGATTACCAACTTCCGCGATTCACAATGCCACTCCACGTCCGAGCCGCCAGGCGCACCACCCGCATTGCGCAAAATGGGTTCAGCTAAATTCACGATTTCGGTGTAGAGCTATTGTAGCCAAAACTGGCGCCATGCAACGCAGTTTTCTTATGGAATGAATGTCGCCGTTGCCGTCCGGCTCAGCTTCTTGTAAATAACCGCCGTATTGCTTCGGCTTAACTCGCCGGATTTTGCGTAAACACGAACCGTCGTTCCATCCTGTTCCACTGGCTTCACCACGATAGGAAATCTGACATACGATGCGCCCCTGGCGATCGTTACGCTGCCCGGCAGTTGCAACAGATCCGGATGGTCGCTGCTCAGTGCCACAACCCGCTCCTGGGCGCTGTTGCCATTCTCGATCGCCACCACTCCCGCATACGTCCCGCCGCCAATCGTTAACTGCGGAAGCAGCGCCAGCACAAGCTCCGGCTGGCCATTCATCAAAGAACTCACGCCTTTGGGAAAAGGCCGATATAACGGATCCCCCACGTTCAGGATCATCCACTTGATCAGCCGCGTGCTTCGCAGCATCGCGTCGCCCGCATTAGCGCCTTGAAACAGATACAAAAGCGCTTGGTCCGGATGCGGCAGATTATCCAGATACGGCTCCCCAACCGCGCCGCTCGTGATGGTTATCCCATGCTGCACCGCATTCGCAACCCAATTCGGGCCGCCGCGCGGATTGGCTGCCGAAGCGCTATCCAGGTGCAAGCCGATGGCGCCCGGTTTCCAACTGAACGCATCATTGTAATGATTGAGGCTGTACCAGCCGGCGTAAAGTGCAGCGCCATCGCAGCGCAGCGGCGCCGGAGCAGTCCCAAACTCCTGCTCATGCGTATCTTCCAACACCGGAAAACCAGCCTTCGCCGCAAATCGCGCCGCTTGGTAGATATCCCAATCGCCTGCGCCATAACCGCTATCCGCCACCGCGGAGATGTTCTCGTAACGCCGGTCGAAACACCCTTGCCCCGTCAGTCCATGCTGCTCGGCATAAATCGCCTTGTCCACCAGCCCCTTCGCAAGCGCCGGCGTCGCGGCATCCAGCCGCCAGACGGAATAGATGTGCTTCGCGCCCGGCTTTTCGCGGTAACTCAGCAAAGACGCATAGGGTTCATACAAATTGCCTTCACTCTGCGCGCGCCCGAAGTAGGGCTGTACTTCCGATTGCTCCGCCACTCTGTGCGGAATAAATTCATCCCAGACGTCTTCCAAAAACGCATCCAGCGCGTAATTATGCCCGCCCGATTCCAACACGTACGGTGTTCCATAAGAAAGGACAATGTAGAGGATCTTGTCTTTCCCCACCGCATCCAGGCACTTACGAACGGGCGCCTCCACCCGGTGAGCAAACTCGTCATCATCGATCGATTCATCGGACCAGGGAGAGATGCGGCAGAAGTTGTGCGCCGGAATGCCGCGTGCCTTCGCATAGTACTCGGCTACCTGCCGCGATTCATGCCCGCTATACACAACCAGCACGCGGTCGGCCAGTGTCTCCTGCCCTTGCGCAACGGCCAGCGCCGCAAACAACCCGAAAATGAGCAGCAATGCGGATACTCTCCTGCCCATTGCGCCCAGCAAGCAAACAATAGCGCTCGGCACATCGGCGATGAACATTGTGGGCTGAAACTACGACCTATTTTAGTAGAGGCTGCCCGCTTCTGATCAAACTACTTATATAGCCCCGGCAAGAAACCCTCACGCGCATGACCTATACCCAGCCCATTCTCGTTTTTTTCCTGCTTGTTGCGTTCATCGGAGTCGCGCGTTTGAAAACCTGCCCGAAGCGCTGGCTTCCGCTGATTGCAATCTTCGCCTTAGCACTGATCACTTGGCCGCCGGTAACTGTGCTCTTATCTCAACCTCTCGAAGGAAGGTACCCGATTCGTCCCTTCGATACCCGCCAGAACTACGGCGCCATTGTCGTGCTCGCAGGTTCCGTATCCCCGCCACAGTTTGAACGCCCGTACTATCTTCCCGATGACGATAGTTTTCATCGTTGTCTGTATGCGGCCTGGGTTTATGGGCAGAAGCTTTACACGGAAACGCCTTATGGGCAGAAGCCCTCCAGTCAGAAGCCGGTCCGCGTACTAGTCTGCGGTGGAAGCCCACGGAAAAAAGAGCGGCCCTACGCCGAAACCATGCGCGAGACGCTGCTGCGTCTAAATGTGCCGGAAGAGGCCATCCTGATGGAGGACCAATCGCACTCCACACACGAAAATGCACTCTATGGAGCCAGGCTGCTGAGACAGTACGGAATCAGTCGCATCGCTCTCGTAACCGACGCGGCCAGCATGCCGCGCGCTGCAGCCTGCTTTACCAGGGAACAGATCACCGTCATCCCCGCCCCGTCCGACTTCTTCGAGCCCCAGAATCGCATCCTGCCCTCCTGGCAAGCCCTGCGCCAGGACGAACTGATCCTGCACGAGTCCCTCGGGCTCGCCTGGTATCGGCTTCGTGGCTGGATTTGAATTCCTACCCGCGCCTATTTTCCAGCCGCAGCGTGAAACGATCTTTGCAGCACTTCGCCTTCATCTTCGAGCACTTGCATGAGCTGATCGGGATCAAACACGCTCCGGCGTCGCGGAACCAGCGCGCTCGCTCCAGTGATCCAGCTATCGAAATGCTTCCACGGCAGATTCGAGCTATCCACAACGCGTGGCAAAAGAAGGGGATCCACCGCAGGCGCAGCCAGGCCGCCTCCACAGCAAACGGCAGACCGGATCCCGTATTCGCGCAACCACACCGGAAATTCAGGCAAGTACATGCCGCCCGGATACGAGAAATGGTGGCATTTGCGACCGGTGAGCGTCTCGAGCACAGTCTGGTTTTCTCCGAGCTGGCGCCGGAACGTCTCGCGCGCCCGCGACAGCCGGTGCCGGTGGGAGTGCAATTGAAAATCGGCCTCTCGAGCCCATTCACGCAGCTCCGGTGCGTTGACGAGACACAGCATCCTGCGCGCGCAGAGATCCTGATAATCAATACCCAGACGGCCCGCCAGTTCGCTAAGAAGCTCGTTCTTCGCAGACCCGGATAGTTTTCGCAGAATGGCGTAGTTGCGCACCATCGCGGCGGCCCGGCATCGTCCCGGATCGTCTAAATGGATCGGCTCGGGAAAAATTTCTTTCCATTCAACCGTCTGGCCGTTCGCTTTCCACAGCAAATATTCCGCTATGGGATCAAACACGGGTACGTTGTAGTCGACGTAATACGTCGTCATGTACACCGTCGTCGGAAACCCAAAGCGTCGCAAAACCGGACGGCCCTCAGCATACATCCCATAGAAGCCGTCATCAATCCCGATCGTGGCACTGCGCGGCGGCAGCGTTCCCGCTTCGAGCCGATCGAGCGCCTCATCCAGCGGAAGCACGCGAATCTCTCGCTTGCGCAGATGCTCCATGCGCGCCTCAAACAGGCTGGGGTGCATGTAGAAATCCGGAAAACACAGGTGTTCGTCGTGCGTCGCAATCCCGTGATAGCACAAGATAACCAGCCGCTGGCGTCTCCACTCACTGTTCAAAACGAGCTTGAAGACACCAGTAGCGGCCGCAATGCGCAGCACCGCCGATTTGATCCCCGCTACCAGCGCCATGGTTGGCGTAGCACCCCAGAGAGGGAATATTATTACCCTCTCAACCCTGGTGTGTAGATGGACAATCACTAAAATAGTGACATCACTTAGCCGTACTAGGACTATGAAGCATTTTCGGGTTGCCGTCGTTCTGTGATGTGAGTGACCTGGCGTGCTGGGGCGTTGTCGATGCGCTCGGTCCCGCCCGCAACCATCGCTAGCTCTGTCGAAGCTCTTTTGCCACGCGCAGTAATGCGCGGCGATCTTTTCTCGAAATCGCCCCCGCAAGTGAGAGCAGCCTTCTGTGGACCTGCCCCCAGTTTGAGACAAACGGTTACGACTCAAAATTCATCGAATGGAGAATTGAGTCAATGAGATTGTCTCGCAGGCAGTTCACGAAAGAGCCTTGCGCATCGATCAGGCGCAATCCAAGCCCCCACAATCCGCCCGTCATCCTTTCAGCCGGATATCAAAGGGGTAAAGCAACGCCTCAACAATGCGGAATTTCTTTGCATCGGGATGTGCAGGATTGAGCAGAAAATTCACGGTTTCAGGAACGATCGCGCTAGGAACACGCAGCAACGCAGTGTCGTTCTTCTGAAGCCATGCTGTTCCCACATCGCGCGTCAATTCCAACTGCGATTGCCATCCGTCAGGCAGCCCACCACGCTCAATTGCTTGAACCTGTACTTCCGGTGCCTCGATCTTCAGCAAAGTGAAATCCGGCGGCACATCATTGGCGCTCGTGTGAACACACACTTCAAGCAACGCGCCCGCCGCGCTCTCCGCCAGGTACACAATCGGCTGGCCCGCATGATGCCAGCGGCCAGGCGACCGCAAGCCTCCGGTCCCACCAAGATCCCGATGCCGGCTGATCCTCCATAGGATCACCTAGACGAACATGCCCTCGTCGATCTGAAGCAGCAGTTCTTCCACCATCCGGCTCCCCATATCGGTTTTGAGGAGCGACAGTGGTGCGCGCCCCTCCAGCCTCGGATGGGGTTTGCGCAGCCACCCCAACGCCCGCTGTCGAGTGCCGTACACCAACTCCGCCAGCGAAACCGTCCGGATCACCCGCAATACTCGATCCGACTCTTCAACAGTCAGCTTTTCACGGCGCGAGCGCCGGTGCTGCAGCGTGCGCAGCGGAATAACCGTGGCATCGATTTCTGACCGCTCGAGCCCGAGACTGATCAGCCGGCTAATCACCGAAGGCGCCAGCCGCTCTTCTACAATTCGCAGGAGGTCGGCCTCTGTTGCGGGCGGCTTGCACCCAAGCCAGTTACCGATTTGCGTATTCGGCGCATCCATGACCCAAGCTCTCACTACATTATGCCACGCAGATCCAGGCAAAATGTCGACCCGGCTGAATGAGATCCAACATGGGCCGATAGCCAGGATGTGAGGTTATTCGCCAAGGCCGCCAAAACCCGACGAGAGTCGCGATGTCAGCACCGCATAGAGAAGGGCGCTCGGACCGTGACGTGTATGCAGTATTGGACCTGGGACCTGCTATCTGGTGCCCGGGGTGGGACTTGAACCCACACTCGCCTTGCGGCGAAAAGGATTTTAAGTCCTTTGCGTCTGCCGATTTCGCCACCCGGGCGCGCTCAAAAACCCGCCTGCCCGCCTCCCACTCCGGCAGGCCCGGCCGCTCTCCGTTCTACTTCTTCTTCATCCGCGTGTAGGCCAACTGTTTTTTGTCGCCTTCCACAATCAGACGGTCATCATTGCTGAAATACGTGAGTTGCCGGCCCTTCGTAACGCCCTTTACGCTGTCTGCCACCTGCGCCTCCCCGCCGTTCAGAATCACTTTGCCGTCCTTCGTGTAATACTCGCAGTGCTCTGCCGTACCCACGCGCCTGCCGTCTCCCGGCAGCACCTGCGAAACTTGCACTCTGCCATCCGCCACTGCATGGTCCAGCGACGATTCATCCGAATTGTCCTTCGATTTCGGTGTAAGAAAAGCTTGTATCTGGTCCGCCACCACCGTCATCTTGTCCCGCGTCAGCTTCACGCCGCCCGTATAGAGCGCCACGCGCGTATCGTCCCGGTACGTCAATTCCGGCGCGCGAATGATCGTAAAGATCGGCGCATCCACCGCCGCACTCGCCGGATTCCCCGCCGCGCCCTGCGCGCCAGTTGAATTCGCTGCACTCTTATCCGGCCTATTATCGATCAACTCGCTCACCACATTCCCCACCGCATGCAGCGATTGCGCATCCCGGTCGATATCAATCTTGTCCGCCGAAATGCGATTCGCGCCCTGCCACATCACCACATGTCCCTGATAATGCACCACTGTATTATCGTCACGAGTCTGCATCCGGTCCGCCTGCGCCTGCATCGCCTTCGAATCGTCCAACATCGACGTGCCCGGCTTCTGATTCTTATCCGGCTGATGCGTCGAGCGGACGTGCCCAACCGCGTCCATATCGACATTCGCCTGATTCATCACAATTGTGTCCGCCACCGCCGTGCCCGTATCATCCATCACCCGCGCCGAACCATTCAGCGTCATCCGATTGATCGCCTGTTCCAACAGCGCTTTGTCCGCCGAAGCTTTTCGAACGCCCTCTTCATAGCGAAAATGCCCGTCCTGCTCAACCGTCGCCACCTGGTTCGTATTGGCAGTAAACTTCGCCTTCAATTCGTCGCTCCAGGTCAGAGCCGGCGGCGGCGCGCCGCCCGCCTTGCCACTGCTGTTTGCCGCGCGCACATTCGACACCGGTTTATCTGTTCGAATGGCCGCATTCCACGCCAGAAACGTATCCACATAACTGCCTTCGCCATACAAAACCCGCAACCGCGACGCATCCACCACCCGGTGCGATTGCTCCGGCCGGTTCGGCTTGAATTCCAACTGCGCCTGCGCGGCCGTGCGAATCTCCTGAATATCTTTCCCGCCCGGCTTCATCTCCAGCTCAATATGTTCGCTGCGCAGAATTCGTGTCTCCGGTAATTGCGCTCCCGGCCTCGGCAGCGGCGCCGATTCCGCCACCGCGTTTCCATCCGCCAGCACCAGATGCAGGTCGCTCTCCTCCACCGGCTGCCCGTTCGTTTGCTTTGCCGTAACAGCAAAGCGAAGGTCCGCGCGATTGCTCGTCACCGTATTCCGCGCATCCTCCTGCTTCGCCACAATCCGCGCATTGTTCTCCGCAACAATGTTCACCAGATTTCCGCGCTCATCGAACAAAGCCGTCATCCTATCGGCCGAATAATCCGTGTGCCGGCCCTCGCGATCGTCCGAGCCGAAAGCATGCTCGCTATCGATCTCGTGCAAATGTGTCTTCTTCGTTCCCGGCCCTTGCTGCGGCCCCCCCGCGTAATCTTCCTCGAGCGTCACCACCGAGTTCTGCGCCTGAATCACAGTCGATTGCCGCTGCATCTTCGACCACGGCGACAAATAAATCTTCTCCTCCGCCTCTTTATAAACCAGATCGCCCGTCTCGATATGCATCTTATTCGCCGCCGGTCCATGCCCCATCCAATCCAGCGCCACCTGCGATTTCAAATGCAGAATCTTCGTGCTCGGATCATAATCCACGCCCACGCACTGCCCGTCACCCTCTGAAAAAACAAAGGATGCAGGCTGATCCGTACTCGCTTTCCCCGACTTCGTTTCGTACACAACGCCCGAGGTGATCACATGCACGCGCTTCGCAATCACGTCTTTGTTGGCCGCGTCCTGATCCGCCGGCACGTTCATCACGATCAGCACCGGTCCAGCCGATTTCAGCAGCCCCGACCCCTCATCGAACAGCGCCTTGTCGCTCTTGATATAGGTGTACGCGCCCCCGGCCTTGTCATATAGCCGCATCGCCAGCCCGCGAATCTCGAATGTCGACGGATCATGCGTCGCCTGCGCCGATTCAGCTTCCGCCAGCACAATCGGTTTACCGGTCTCCGGATCGGATTTGCGCCAGTGCCAGCCGCTCGGCGAAACAGCATCGAGTCCCGGTTTAATGGCCGGCGCCGCCGCCACGCGCACACGCCGCGCCTTCTCAATTCGCAGCTTCAGCGTGTAGCCGACAGCAGCGGAAATGAGAATCGCGGCCAGGGCAAGAAATAACGACAAACGCCGCATGAATGGGGTGCTATCGCCAGAATAACAGCCGCCGCACCAGCGACAACTGCCTTCTCCATCCGGCCGTCGGCCCTAATCCCATCGTGGGGTCGGACTTTTAGCCTGCCGGCTTTCGAGCCGGCGAATCGAAACCCGCGCCCCCATGGAGAACATACGTATAGCACCGCCGTCAGAGCCAAGTGTCAGTCCATGCCATTTGGCCGGCAAAATAAGCGAAATACGCATAGCTCAGCGAGAAAAGGCTAAGCAACCACGCCGCGAGACCGGCTCTCCTAACTCTGTGAGCAAGGTAAATGATCAATGCAGAGGATGCGCAACCGATGAGAAGTACCAAAAGGGCATAACGTGCCTGCCTCAAACATTTGGGAAACTGGTTCAACCGTTTTGGAAAGCTGGCCGGATTCATACACAACAATATCGCGATAAAATTTCAACAACTACACCATCCTTCCCAGACCAACGCCATGCCCCAAAGCACAAGCATCGACCCTTAAACACGGAGCAACCACACGCGTATAACACTCGGTATCCTTATCGCGCTATCTCTCGGGCTGGTCGGGGCCGGCGCCGCAGACGAGGGTGTGATCCGCGGTCGTACACTCGCCGAATCCGGCCAGCCCGAGCCGGGAGTGAAGGTTAGCGTAAGTCGCATGAATAGTCGCGCACAGGCGAAGGCGATTCGTTACGTGGAAACCGATACGAATGGAGCGTTCGTGATGGACAAACTGGCCTGGGGAACATACAGAGTGTTCACGCGGAAGGAATCTGCGTGCTACCCGGATACATCGTGGAGCTTTTATAGCAATGACGAGACGCCCGTCGCTACCATCAGCGCCGAAAATCCTACGGCGGATGTCACCATCAACCTCGGTCCTAAAGCTGGAACCGTCACCGGCACGATGATGGACGCAGCGACCGGCCAGCCTGTCGACGGGGGCGTTCACATGTGGCGCATCTTGAACCCGAACCGCTGGATCGAGACAGGGATCAACGGATCTGGCTTTGAGTTCCTCGTTCCGCCCGATGTTCCAGTAGGGCTGCAATTTCAGGCAAACGGTTACCGGGAGTGGACTTATCCTGGCCCCAACGCAACAGCGGCGAACGGCTCCCTTGTGCTGCAGCCCGGAAACAAGGTGAGCCTGGACATTCGACTCGAGCGCGCTGCACGCTAAAGCCCCCAAGTGCCGCCGCTCCCGCTCATTCACAACTTTCGAAAATTCTCCTTTCCCCTGTAAAACCAGTCTCTTAACCCCTCCCGTACCCCTCCTCGCGCACACCCCCGCCCAATAATTCCATCGTGAGCCCGCAGCCTTTTTGTGGGGTCGGGCTTTCCAGCCCGCCGTCGCCTTTCCAGGCGGCGCACAGCTCAGGAGAACTAAATTTATGGCAACCGCCAAACAGATCGCGGCCAACCGCCG